>NZ_BAAFHE010000004.1:0-339063 GCF_054665075.1 Acidisoma sp. 7E03 | reverse complement strand
ACCCTAAGGCGCCACCAACATATCCCTTCCATCCAGATATAATTTTCAAAGAACAAACCCGACCACGCCCCAGTTCCCCAGAACGCCTCAGGCTCCAAACTCTGTCGAAGGAGGACGAAGCTTCTATCAGGTCCGAAACCCTCAAGCAACCCCGCACCCCGTCGGTGAACCGGCTTCTAGACCCACCAACCCACACCGTCAACACCGTCCGACCGTCATCTCACCGTCATCAACGCGGGGTAGCCCAGCGCAAAAATCCTCTAGACAAGCCGCGCCAGAGACGAAATCGCCATGAACAGAGGTCCGGAAGGTTCGGAATTTATTCGAAACCCATCGGCCGCATCAGCCGCTTTGCGAATCGGCGCGAACCGTGGCCAGCCTCTCGACCCCGACCCCTTGGGCCTGGAAGGCCCGAATCGCCGCCCCTAGAAGCGCGCCGCGCGCACCCAGCGTCGAGCGCCGCAGCGCGGGCGGCGCCCGCCAGGCGAGCCTTCGTGTCAGTGCCGCACGCAACGGATCGAGCAAGACGCCATCCGCTTCCGCCAATCCGCCGCCTAGGACGATGACCGCCGGATCGAGCATCAACGTGACCGTGGCGCAGGCGATGGAGAGCGCTTCCACCGCTTGGGACCAGACCTCGGCGGCCCGCGGATCGCTCTCCAGCCGGCGGGCAATCTCGGCAGCCGTAAGGCTGTTCGCCCCGCCCGCGGCGCGATACCGCCGGGCGATGGCGGAGGCCGAGGCATAGGTTTCGAGGCAACCAAACTGGCCGCAAGCGCAGGCCTCACCCTCCGGATAGACCGGCACGTGGCCTAGTTCGCAGGCCATTTGCCGCGCCCCCGAGACCGGAACGCCAGCGCAGACGAAAGCGGCGGCGATGCCCGTCCCGATCATGATCATCGCGGCGTCGCGCTCACCGCGCGCCGCGCCCAGAAGAGCCTCGGCCAGACCCGCGCTCCGCACATCATGCCCAGGTGCAACGGGGAGGCCGAGGCGTGCCGCAAGCCGGGGCCCCAGGGGAAAATCGCGCCAGCCGAGATTGGCCGCGAACATCACATGGCCGGTCGTCTCGTCCATCCCGGGCGTGATCAGGCCGATGGCGCAGGGCGCCTCGTCCCCCACCCCGTCGAGACAGCTGCGCAGATAGCCGTGGAGCCGCTCATAGGCCGCCTCGCCCAGCCGCCCCTCGGTCGGCATGGGCGGGAAAAGCCGCATCGCCCCCGTCTCCGAGACCAGCGCCGCCTTGAAACTCGTCCCGCCGACGTCGACGGCGAGCACCGTCCGCGCGTTCATCCCTGGGGTCGCGCCGCCCTGATGAAGGCCGCGACCTCTTCCGTCGAGGTCACCAGCCGGCCGAAGGCATCCGGCCGCATGGCGCGCAGATGCACCTCCGGCACGCCGGTCCGCTCCAGGAGGGCACGCACATTGCCAGCCCGCACGCTGCCGCCGGCGATGATGGCGACCCGCCCCGCCGCCTGGGTGACGAGCCCTGCCAGCACCTCCGCCCCCGCCTCCGCCGTCGGCTTGCCGCCGGAGGTCAGGACCGAGCGGATGCCCAGGCCCAACAGGGTGTCGAGCGCGGCAGGCAAGTCGCGCGCCGCGTCGAAGGCCTTGTGGAAGGTCATCGGGGTGCCACCGCAGGCGGCCTTCAGCCGACCCATCGCCCGCGCATCCACCGCCCCCGCGGCCGTCAGCGCACCGCAGACGAAGCCGATGGTCACCCCCGGTGCCTTGGGCAGGCTGCGGAAGGCCGCGATGTCGGCCAGCATCACCTCCACCTCTTCCGAGGAGAAGACGTAATTGCCGCCGCGCGGCCGGATCATGATGCGCACGCCGATGCGCCGCACCCGGCCCAGCACCGCCTGCACCAGGCCGTAGCTCGGCGTCAGCCCGCCCTCAGACAACGCGCTGCACAGCTCGATGCGGTCGGCCCCCTCGGCCTCTGCGGCCAAGGCGCCGGCCAGATCGTCGACGCAAATCTCCACGTGCGGCGGCGCGAAGCCGCTCACTTGATGGACCCCGCCGTCAGCCCGCCCACGACCTTCCCCTCAATGAGGGCGAAGAGGACGATGACGGGAATCGTCGCGATCACCGACCCCGCGAAGAGATGGCTCCAATCCACCTGATACTGGCCAATATAGGAATTGAGGGCGACGGTGAGCGGCTCGGTCGCGGCGGAGGTGGTGAGCGTCAGGGCCACGATGAACTCGTTCCAGGCGCTGATGAAGGTGAAGATCAGCGCCGTCACGATGCCGGGGAGCGCCAGCGGCAGGGTGATGCGGAAGAGAGCGCCGATCCGGCTCGACCCGTCGATGAAGGCAGCCTCCTCCAGCTCGGCCGGGATCGCCGAGACATAGGCGTTCAGGATCCAGACCGCAAAGGCCATGTTGAAGCCGGCATTCACCAGGATCAGAGCGCCGACGCTGTTGAGCATGCCGAATTCGAGAAATTCGCGGTAAAGCCCGACCAGCATGGCCGTCGGCTGGAACATCTGGGTAACCAGCACCAGCAACATGAAGGCGTTGCGGCCGCGGAAGCGATGGCGCGCGGTGTAATAGGCAGCCGGGATCGCCACCAGGAGGACGAGCGCGGTCGCTCCGCCGGCGACCTCGAGGCTGATGCGGAGCGCATGGCCGAAGCCGGTGCCCCAGATGTCGATGAAGCTGTGCCAGTTGAAATGGCTCGGCAGATAATCGCGGTCGAGCAACTCGTTCGCAGGCCGCAGCGCCGCGATGATCATCTCGACATAGGGCAGGAGAAAGAAGATCGCCGCGAGATAGGCGAGACCCATGAAGATCAGTGTGCGCGCCGGGAAGCTGCGCGTAGCGGCGGAGGAGGCGGCCATTCTCAGCTCTCCCCGCCGCGCCGCGTCGTCATGCGCAGGTAAATCAGCACCACCACCATCACCAGCCCGAAGTTCACGAGCGACATGGCCGCGGATTCGCCGATGTAGCTCTGCTTGAGCTGATACATGAAAGTCGTCGTCGTACTCGTGCGGTGGCCGGGGCCGCCACGGGTCATTTCCCAGATAATGGGAAAGGAGTTGAAGACGTTGATGACGTTGATGAGCAGCGCGACGACGAAGGCCGGGCGCAGCAGCGGCAGGGTGATGCTGCGGTAGGTGCGCCAGGCGCCCGCGCCGTCCACGCGCGCCGCTTCATAGACGTCGCTCGGAATGCCCTGCAAGCCGGCGAGCAAGGCGTAGGTCGCGAAGGGGATGGAGACGAAGACCGCGACGGCCATCATCCAGGGGAAGGCCGTCGCGGGATTCCCCAGCCAATCCGAGGCATCGCTGTTGAAGCGATGCAGCACCCCGATGTCGTAGAGAAAGACGTTGATGACGCCATTGTTTGCGTCCAGCGCCCAGCGGAAGACGATGGATGTCATCATGACGGAGGCGGCCCAGGGCGCGATCAGCGCCCAGCGTGCGGCGCGCCGGCCCGGGAATTTCTGGTTGAAGAGCTGCGCCATGGCGAGAGAGATCACCATCGTCACCGCCACCACCACCACCACCCAGAGGACGGTGCGGATCAGGACGCCGGAGAGATCCGGCTCCTGCCACAGGTAGCGGAAGTTCCGCCATCCAGCCCAGCCCAGGATGAACCCATCCGGGCTGATGTGCTGGAAGGCGGTCCGAACCATGATGACCACGGGCCAGAGCACGACGATGGCGATCAAGCCCACCGCCGGCCCTACCCACAGCAGAGGCGTCAATCGTGACGCCCGTAGGAAGCCGGCCGACACGCCTCTTATTCGCCCTTCTCGGCGGTCTGCTGGATGCTATCCAGCACCGACTTCGGGTCAGGCCCGATGGCCGTGCCGATCTGCTGCTGGATCTGCGTCTTGACCTGGGCCCAGACGGGATCGCTCGGATACTGCACAGCCTTGGGCAGAGCCGCCATGAAGGGCGCCAGCGCCGGATCCACCTTGGAGAAGGCGGTAGCACCGGAGACGGTGCCCGGCAGTAGGTTGTATTCCTGCGAGAAGGCGATCTGGTACTGGTCCTGCAGCGCGAAGTCGATGAACTTCTTGATCGCTTCCTGCTTGGAGCCGTCCGTCTTGAAAGCGGCCATGAAGTCACAGACGCCGAGAGTGCTGTCGAGCGGCCCGGTCTTGCCCGTGATCGGCGCCGTGCCCCACTCCGCATCCGTCAGCACGCCAGCCTGCTTGATGATCGGCAGCAGGGTGGTGATGCCGTTGACCATGCCGATCTGCCCCTGGGCGAATTGCTCCAGGATCACGGCGCGGTTCTTCGTGCCCGGGTTGGGCTCGGTGTCACCGGCCTTCACCAGCTTGGTCATGAATTCGAGCGTCTCGACGTTCTGCGGGCTGTTGATCACCCACTTGTCGCCGTCCTTGTAGTTGCCGCCATTGCCGAGGAACCACAGCAGCGTCTCGGCCTGGGCCTCCTCCGGCCCGAGCGGCATGCCGTAGCCGATCTTGCCGAGGGCGGCGATCTTGCCGGCATCGGTCATCAGCTCGTCCCAGGTCTTGGGCGGTTCGGCGATCCCTGCCTGGGCGAACAGCTTCTTGTTATAGAAGAGCGTGCGCGAACTGGTCGTGAAGGGCAGGCCGTATTGCGCACCCTCGTAGCTGCCCAGCGTCTTGAAGGCGGGCATTAGGTTCGCGGGGTCGGACATGACCTCGCTCGCCTTATAGAGCAGGCCTTCCTGCGCATAGTTCGCGAAGTAGTCGCCTTCCGTAATGTCCGGATACTGGCGATTCTGCACCATGGTCTGAATCTTGGTGTCGAAGTCGTTCCAGTTGACCGTCTGCACCTTCACGGTGATCGAGGGATTGGCGGCATGGAAGGCGTCCGCGATCTTCTGCCAGTAGATCTGGCTGCTGTCGGCGGGGCCGGTGCCGTAGTCGGCGGCAACGAGCGTCAGCACCGTATCGGCGCGCGCCGGAGCGACGCCGAAGATGCCGAAGGTCACGGCCAGAGCCGCCGAGGCTCCGGCGGCTGCGAGGGAACGTCGAGCGATGCGCATGAGGAAGCCTCTTCCCGAGGGGGTTGCGAGCAATGCAGGGTTGAAGTCTAAGCAGGGCCGCAGCGACTTGTATAGCCGGGTTGTTCCGATCTTTCGTTTCCGCCTGCGCCCTTAATCAGTCTTCGGCACCGCAACAACGCTCACTTCTGTTGCGTGATCGACGCTTGCAGCTGGGTCAGGCCCGCGGTGATGCCACCGTCCACCGGCAGAACGGCGCCCGTGATGTGGGACGCATCCTCGGACACCAGGAAGGCGACGGCGCGGGCGACGTCCAGCGGCGTCGCTACCTTCCGCAGAGGATACCATGCGGTGACTTCGGTGAAGACGTCGGGATTGGCGGCAAGCCGGGCTTCCCAAGCGCGGGTGCGCACCGTTCCGGGGGCGACCGCATTCACCCGCACGCCGTAAGGGCCGTATTCCACGGCCAGGCATTGCGTCAGATGCAGGAGCCCCGCCTTGGCGGCGCTATAGGCTGGATGGCCGAAGCTGCCGCTCACCCCGTTGACCGACCCCATGTTGACGATGACACCGCGGCGCTCCAGCAGATGCGCCTCGAAGGCCTTGGTGCAGAGAAAGGCACTGTCCAGGTTGAGGGCGATGTCCCGCCGCCAAGTGGCAAAGTCGAGGCCGCGCATCGTGTCGCTGAAGGCGCGCCCGGCATTGTTGACCAGTGCCCGCACCTCGCCGATGGCAAGCGCGGCGCGCGCTGCCGTTTCCACCGCCGCCTCCTCCGTCACGTCCAGCTGCATCGCTTCCGCGGCTCCGCCCGCGGCCCGCACGCGGGCTACCACCGCTTCTGCCCGCTCAGCCGAGATATCGGCACAGATGACGCCCCAGCCGCGTGATGCCAGCACATCGGCGATGGCGCCGCCGATGTCCCCGCCGCCGCCGGTGACGAAGGCCCAATGCCGTGCCTCGCTCATGCAGCCTCCTGCTCTTCCCGCCGGTCACTTCTTTTTGGCCTGCGGACCGTCGGGCAGCATGGCCGAAGCCGCACCGGCCGTATAGGCTCCGTGGCCGCGAAAGGACTTCCCTCATGCAGCAGGATCTCGTCATCACTGGCGCCCGCATCGTGGACGGCACCGGGGCTCCCTGGTTCCGGGGGGACGTCCGGGTCGCCCAGGGTCGGATCGCGGCCGTCGGCCCCGCCGTCGACACGACCGGTGCGCGCGAGCTGAAGGCCGGCGACCGCTACCTCGCCCCAGGCTTCATCGATGCCCATTGTCACGACGACCTTGCCTTTCTGCGGGAGCGGACACGGCCGGAAAAGGCGCGACAGGGCGTGACCTCCATCGTCGTCGGCAATTGCAGCTTTTCGCTCTATCCCGCGCCGGACGCATCGGTGGACCTGCTGCGCGGCCATTTCGGCGGCCTTCTGGGGGAGACGGCACGATCCGAGGTCTTTCCCGATCTTGCCCACTATCGCGCGGCGCTGGAATCGCCCGGCATTGCCCTCAACCTCGTCTCCCTCGTCGGCCATGCCGCACTGCGCCTCGCCGTCATGGGTTATGAGCGCCGTGCTGCGACGGAGGCCGAGATCCGCGCCATGCAGGATCTGCTGCGGCCCCAGCTCCGCACCGGGGCGGCCGGTCTATCACTCGGCCTCGTCTATCCGCCCAGCGCCTTCGCGGAAAAGGCGGAACTCGTCGCCCTCGCCGAAACGGTACGGGAGGAGGGCGGCATCCTCGCCGCCCATGTGCGCAGCTACGAGGCCCACCTGCTGCGATCCATCGACGAGTTCTTGGATGTGCTGGCCACCGCCGGCTGCCCCGGCCTGCTGTCGCATCTGCAGTCGGCCGGCAGGCCAAACTGGGGGCAGATCCCGCAGGCTCTCGCGCAGCTGGAAGCCGCCCGCGCCGCGGGCGTGGACATCAGCTTCGACATGTATCCCTACCCCGCCGGCAGCAGCTACATGCTGCAGCTGCTCCCGCCCTCTGCCCAGGAAGGCGGCCTGCCCGCGCTCCTCGCCCGGCTGCACGACCCGGCGGAGCGCGCGGCCCTCAAGCGCTGGGTGGAGGAAGGCAGCAACGACGGGCACGGCCAGTCGAAGATCTCCCTCATCGGCTGGGGCAACGTGCTGATCTCGGGTGTCGGCAATCCGACGCTCAAGCCCCTCGAAGGCCGCCGTATGGATCAGGCCGCCGCCGAGCTCGGGCTCGCGCCCTTCGATCTTCTCGTCCGTTTCGTGGAAGAGGATGACGGCCAGACGGCGATCGTCATGTTCCAGCTCAGCGAGGAGGATCTGCACGCCGCCTGCTGCCATCCCCTGCACATGGTGGGATCGGACGGGCTGCCCCGCCCAGGCACCCGGCCGCATCCCCGCGCCTTCGGCACCTTCCCGCGCATCCTCGGCCCCCTCCGGCGCGATAAGCACTGGTTCAGCCTGGAGGACGCGGTCCGCCGCATGACAGCGATCCCAGCCCAGCGCTTCAGCCTCGGCGGACGTGGCCTGATCCGGCCAGGGATGGTCGCCGACCTCGTTCTGTTCGAGGATGCCGTGACGGATCACGCGACCTTCGAAGAGCCGGTGCAGGCGCCGACCGGCATCACGGACGTCTGGGTCGCGGGCGAAGCCGTCATTGCCGCGGGTGCGGTCACCGGCCGGCTACCCGGCCGGGTCTTGGGACGAGGATAAGGAGATACGCATGCGTCAGGAACTCATCATCGACGGCGCCAGCAAGCCTGGGGGCACCTACTCCCATGCCGTGGTCGCCAACGGCTTCGTCTACGTCTCGGGCCAGACCGGCACCAATCCCAAGACCGGCGAGACCTCCGACAATTTTCAGGACCAGGTGCGTCAGACTCTGACCAATCTCAAGACGATCCTGGATGGCGCGGGCAGCAGCCTCGCCGACGTCGTGAAGATCAACGCCTATCTCACCGACATGACGCGCTTCGATGAGTGGGACGCGGTGTATCGTGAGTTTTTCCCCGCCGCCCCCCCGGCGCGGACCACCATCGCCTGCCAGCTCTATGGCGTGCTGGTGGAGGTCGATTGCGTCGCGGTGCTCTCCGATGTCTGAGCCGCTTTCCGTCGACGCGCTGGATACGCCGGTCCCGGTCATCGATCTCGACGTCGTGGAGCGTAACCTCGCGCGCATGCAGGCCTATGCCGATGCACACGGCCTGGCCCTTCGCCCGCATATCAAGACGCACAAGCTGCCGGCCTTCGCGCAGCGGCAGATGGCGCTCGGGGCCGCTGGCATCACCTGCCAGAAGCTCGGCGAGGCCGAGGTGATGGCGACGGCCGGGCTGACCGACATCCTCATCTCCTATCCGCTCATCGGTGCGGAGAAAGCGCGCCGTCTCGCGGCGCTCACCGCACGCGCGAAAATGCGCGTCGCGATCGACAACCCTCTCGCCCTCGCAACCCTCGCGGACGCGGCGCGGACGGCAGCCGCTCCGATCGGAGTCCTGGTCGAATTCGACAGCGGGCAGAAGCGCACCGGCGTCGTGTCGGTCGCCGAAGCGCTGGCCCTCATCGCGCAGATCAAGGAAACATCCGGTCTGCGGTTCGACGGGCTGATGACCTATCGCAGCGCACCCACGACCGCGGGCTTCATCCAGAGCGTCAAGGATGCGGGGGTCGATCTTCCGGTCGTCTCGGGCGGCGGCACGCCAGGCTGGGAGAAGACGCACGAGACAGTGGGCATCACCGAAATGCGCGTCGGAACCTACATCTACAATGACCGCATGATGGTCGACGCCGGCGCCGCGACGCTCGCGGATTGCGCGCTCCACGTCGTCGCGACCGTCATCAGCCGGCCGGAAGAGGGCCGCATGGTGATCGACTGCGGGTCCAAGACCCTTTCGAGCGACCGCATGCCCAATCCCGCCATTCCCGGCTACGGCCTGCTGCTGGACTATCCGGAAGCGGTGATCGAACGCGTGACCGAGGAGCACGGCATGGTCGATCTCTCGCACTGTGTTCGCAAGCCGGCCCTCGGCGAGCGCGTCCGCATCCTGCCCAACCATGTCTGCGTCGTCACCAATCTGCACGACGAGGTGGTGGTCAGCCGGGGCGGCATGGTCGAAGGCATCTGGCCAGTCGCAGCCCGGGGCCTGACGCGATGAGCGATCTCCCCGACCACGACGTGCCGCGCGCCATGCACGATCTCGGGGGCGTTTCGCGCTACATGTGCGAGCCGATCGATACCGAGCCGCATGAGTTGACGGATTTCGATCGCGAAGTGGATGCAATCCGCCAGATCCTCGGCGCCAAGAAGGTGATGTCGGTGGACGAGCTGCGCCGCGGCATCGAGAGCCTGCCGGAAGCGGAGTATCTGCGCCTATCCTATTATCAGCGCTGGACGCGGGCGATCACCGCGATCCTCCTGGAAAAGGGCGTCTTCACCGAAGACGAGCTGCGCACAGCCCTGGGCGGTGGCGCATGATCGCCCCGGGAACCACGGTGCGCGTGCGGGAGGATTGGCCCGAGACACGCGGCCCCTGCCACATTCGCACACCGCATTTCCTGCGTGGCGCCACCGGGCGCATCGACCGGCATCTGGGTGATTTTCCGAATCCCGAAGATCTCGCCTTCGGCCGGCCGGCCGCCCCCCTCGCCCTCTATCACGTCGCCTTCGACGCAAGCCGCCTCTGGGCGGACGGCAAACCGGAGGCCGAATTGCTCGTCGAACTCTATGAACCCTGGCTTGAGGTGCTGCCATGAACCTCGCGGATGTCGATACCGGCGCGCTCCTCGGCGCGTTGCGTCAGGTGCTGACGGAGAAGGGCATCACCAATGCGGCGGAGATCGCCGAACGCATCCGGGTGACGGACGCGGCCTCCCCCGCGCTCGGCGCCGCGATGGTGGCCAAGGCCTGGGTCGACGCGGAGTTCCGCGCCCTGATGTTGGCCGATGGCGCTCGCGCCGCAGAAAGCATGGGCATCTCGATGCGCGGCATGCCGCCCCTCGGCGTGCTCGAGAATACGGCGGAGGTGCATCACCTCGTCGTCTGCACGCTGTGTAGCTGCTATCCCCGCGCTGTCCTCGGCTACCCGCCCTTCTGGTTCAAATCGACCAGTTACCGGGCGCGTGCGGTGCGCGACCCGCGCGGCGTCCTCGCCGAGTGGCGGACGATGCTGCCGGAGACGACGACGATCCGCGTCGTCGACAGCACGGCCGATTACCGCTGGATGGTGCTGCCGCGCCGGCCCGCCGGCACGGAAGGATGGACGGAAGCCGAGCTCGCCGCCCTGGTGGACGAGGGCGACATGATCGGCGTCACGGTGCCAGGCTTGCCCTGACCTCGGCTCAGGTGCTTTCGCCGACACGGAGCGAGAAGCCAACGTCGAGACTGGCGCGCCCCGTCTCCTGTCCGCGGATACGGGCGAGCAGCTTTTCCGCTGCCAGCCGCCCCATCTCGCGCCGCGGCGAGATGATGGTTGTGAGCGAAGGCTGAACCAGCTCGCCGATGCCGAAGCCGTTGAATCCGGCGACGGCGACCCGCCCGGGCACCGCGATGCCTTCCCGCTGTGCTCGCAGGATGGCGCCCACCGCCATGTCGTCATTGGCGAAGAACAGCGCATCGAGATCCGGCACTTCCGCAAGCGCGCGCATCAGCGCCTCCCCGCCGGCGCGCGGGCTGGAGGGTTCCTCATGCGGGAATGGAGGCAGCGTCGGCAGCCCGTGGCGGGCAAGACAGCGATTCAGACCCCGGCCGCGTTGCAGTGCGCGATAATCGCCCTTGGCGCCGCCACCGACGAAACCGATGCGCCGATATCCGCGCGCGACGAGATGTTCGCCCATCACCTCGCCTACCTTGGTGTGCGATAGACCAACGTTCATGTCGATCGGGCGAGGGCCATAGTCCATCATTTCGACGACGGGCCGGTTCCACGCCTGCAGCAGTGCGCGCGTGCGCTCGGTATGGCGCAGCCCGGCCATGATGACGCCGGCGGGGGACCAGCCGAGCAGCGTCGTCGTCAGCTCCTGCTCGCGCTGCAGGTCATACTGAGTATTGCCCAGCAGAAGTTGATAGCCGGCCTCCTGCAGCACCTCCTGCACGCCTTGGATGACTTCGATGAAGACGGCATTGGCGAGGGACGGCACGATGACCAGCACCACTCGGCTTTCGGCGGAGGCCAGGGCGCCCGCCATCCGGTTCGGCACGTAGCCCAGTTCATCCACTGCCTGTAGGACGCGGGCGCGCAAGGTCTCGGAGACCGCTTCGGGCGTATTCACCACGCGTGAAACGGTGATGGGCGCGACGCCCGCGCGTTCAGCGACGTGCTTCAACGTCACGCCGGCGCGGAGCGGCGGCGCTTTGGCCTGCGTCTTGGTCGTCCCTACCATGACCGCATCTAGTGGTCGTGATGGTCGTGCGCAGCATCCGGCATCTCGAGGCCGAAATGCCGCACCAGGTCATCGACCTGCGCCTGCGTCAGCATGCGCGGGTTGAGGCCGCGCAGCATAAGGTAGAGCCGCGCCGTCTCCTCCAGCTCCTCCGTCGCGTAGACCGCGGCCTCCAGCGTTGCGCCGGCAACAACCGGCCCGTGGTTCGCGAGCAAGACGGAGGAATACCGCCCGGCGAGCCCGCGAATGGCGCCCGCCACCGCATCGTCCCCCGGCCGGTAGTACGGGATCAACGCCGTTTTGCCATGCTTCATGACATAGTAGGCGGTCATCGGTGGAAGCACCGCCGCAGGGTCGATCTCCGGCAGCATGGAAAGCGCCACCGAATGAGTGGAGTGCAGATGGACCACCGCCCCGGTCTGCCCCCGCGTATCGTAGAGCGCGGCATGCAGCGGCACCTCCTTGGTCGGCTTGTCGCCCGAGATGACGCGGCCGTCGGCATCGAGGCGCGACAGTCGCGCCGGGTCGAGAAAACCTAGCGAAGCATTGGTCGGCGTCATCAGATAGCCGCCATCCTCGAGCCGCAGGCTGATGTTGCCGGAGGAGCCGGGCGTCAGCCCCCGCTCGAAAAGCGAACGGGCGAAAAGGCAGATCTGCTCGCGCAGCTTCGATTCACTCATGACGATTCCTCCGGTCTTTGCGGCAGTCTAGCCGCCAAAGGAGATCCTGCCCAACCCGTGCGCCCGTCCGGGGCTTCAGAAGCCGTTCCTTGCTGTGGAGAAGGCAGCCGCGAGGAAGCCGAGCGCTTCGGGCCAGACCGTCTCACGCGCTGCTGCATTGGCCTCGGCCGTGCCGCCCAGCGCCCCCAGGTCACGATAGGTCTCGCTCCCCTTCGCTTCAGGCGGCCCGAAGACCGCATGGCCTGCCTTCGGAAACACACGCAGCAGCACGGGATGCGGAAAGCCTGCGGCGCGCAGGCGGCGTGCGGCTTCGCGCGCGAGCGCGCAGGAGGGCCAGACCACGTCCCGGCCGCCGCAGATGAGCATGACAGGACCCTCTATCGCCTGGATCGGGATGAGTGCACGGCGATGGTCGCCGATGGCGGCCAGGCCTGAGGCATAGCGGTCGAAGACCGTGTCGCTCTGTGATACGCGATAGGGCAGATCCGGCAGAGGCCGGCCGTTCAGCGAAAAGCTGGAGGCGGGATTGCGCAGACCCCAGGGGCCGATCCCTTGCCAAACGATGCCGGACGGCACGGCCGCGATCACTGCCGAGATCGCTGGATCATGGGACGCGACGAGCAGCGCCGCTTCGCCGCCGACCGAGGTTCCCATGATGCCGATATGGCGAGGATCGACGCCCGGTTGCTTTTGCAACCATGCAACCGCGTGCTCGAAATACTCGACTGGGATGAGCTGCAAGTCCTGCGGCAGGCCGGGCAGGCCGAAATAGGCGAGCTGCAGCACCACGTAGCCTTGCGCGGCCAGCGCTTCCGCTTCCGCGCTCACCGCCGCGGCGAGTCCGCCTTCGGACCCGCCCAGGACGATCATGCCGGGGCACGGCCCGCTCCCGCTGGGCGGGCGGAATAGAAGCCCTTGAAGATGATTGGCGGTGACCGGCTCGGCGGCCTGCGCCAGGCCGCGGATCGAGACGATGAGGATCAATGCGGCAGCAAGACCGGGCGTGAGGCGCGCACATCGGGCCCGGATCGCGCGCAGGGCAGCCGCCAAGCGCCCAGCCGCCCGTGATGGACGATCGTCTCCCATCCTTCCTCCCCACGTTTTTGTGAGAAGATAGGACGGGAGGAAACGGGATTGTCCATCCCGTTTCGCATGGGTCGGCGATTAGCCTCCCTTTTCAGCCTCGGCGCGGCCCTGCGCGTCGAGCGCCTTGAAGTCCTCGTCCGTCAGGGTGAGACCTGCGCCCTGAACGTTTTCCCGCAGATGCCCGGAATGCCCGGTGCCCGGAATCGGCAGCATGACGGGGGAGCGTTTGAGCACCCAGGCGAGCGCGACCTGGCTTGCCCCCGTGCCGAGGCGCTCGGCGATCTGGCTCAGAACCGAGCCGGGTCGGGCCAGGTTACCGGCGGCGAGCGGCGCCCAGGGGATGAAGCCGATGCGGTGCTTCTCGCAGTAGTCGAGCACGTCCTCGCTCTTGCGGTCGACGAGGTTGTAGCGGTTCTGCACCGTCGCCACGGGGAAATAGCCCTCGGCCATGGTGATGTCGGAGACGCTGACTTCGGAAAGCCCGACGTGACGGATCAGCCCTTCCTTCTGCATGGCCGCGATCTCGCCGAACTGCTCCTCCGCCGGCACCTTGGGGTCGACGCGATGCAGCTGCCATAGGTCGATGCGTTCCACGCCCAGGCGCCGCAGGCTCATCAGCACGCATTGGCGCAGATATTCAGGCCGGCCCAAGGGCTTCCAGATGTCCGGACCATGCCGGGTCAAGCCGCCCTTGGTCGCGATGGTCAGGCCCTTATAGGGGGCGAGCACCTCGGCGATGAGGTCTTCACTGACGAAGGGGCCGTAGCTATCGGCCGTGTCGATGAGGTCAATCCCGAGCTCCGGGACAAGGGCAAGGGTTCGCTTCGCCTCCGCCACATCTGCGGGCGACCCCCAGATGCCCTTGCCCGTGATGCGCATGGCACCAAACCCCAGGCGATTGACCGTGAGATCGCCGCCGATGGTGAACTGGCCCGCGTCGCGGGCGGTCGCCTCTGCCATCTGTCTGCTCCTTGTATGGGTTGCACCCAAGGTAGGAAGGGGGAGAGGCGCCGTGAAGGTCAGGCCGCGCTGAAACTCACGCGGACCGGCTGGGTGCCGGCGAAATGGGTGGTGGCCGTGCCGCCCGCCGGCGCGGGCAGCGCCCCGGTCCAGGAACCACAGGTCACGATCTGCCCGGCGCGAAGCCCGCCGGACCAGACGGCGCCTTCATCCGCCAGCCAAGCGATGAGGCGGATCATATCCCCTGCCGGATTGCCGGTGGCATGCTTGACCGGTGCACCCGTGATCTCCTGCGCGACGGTCAGGGTTGCAAAGTCGATACTCTGCCAATCGGCGATCGCCTCGCCGAGGATCAGGGCACCGTGGCCGATGGAGTCGGCGAGCTTGAGCATGGGCGATGCGCTCTCCCACCCGGGAATGCGCCACTGCACGACCTCGATCACCGGGTGGCAGCTCGCGATCGCGGCCACGACTTCGGTGCGGCTATAGGGCGTGTCCCGAGGCGCCAGATCCCGGCCGATCAGGAAGGCGATTTCCGATTCGACCAGCCGATCCGTGAAGTCCGCGCCGAGGGTCGTGCCAGAGGGCAGGATCCCGCTGCGCGGCAGCGCAGCGCCGGAGGGTGGGGCCTCGGACCCAGCCGCGCCCACTTTCCAACCACCGATCGGCCCCAGGGCGCGCGTCACCGCCTGCTGCACGGCATAGGCTTCGGCGGCCGAAGAGACTGCAGGAATTTCCGAAGGCGACAGCATCCTGCCGCTGCTCCGCGCCGTCAAAAGCTGATCGCTGAGGCTCATCTCCATCTCCTTCATGCCGCACTGCAACAAAAGTTTATAAAGGTTAAATGATATTTATCAGTGACTTAGAGGATTCCGTTTCGAGACCATCGCAGAACTCTCCTTTTTGCGATTGCCTGAAAGCCCCTCACGGCGGCAGAGGACAGGGCACATTAAGGCGAAATTGTGTTCGGAGCCCCATGTTTTTGCCCCAATTCAGATCAGGCCTCACCCCTCTGCTGGTTGCTTTCGCGGTGGCGGCCGCGGCTGGTGCCAAGGCGCACGCCCAGACCACCGCAGCTCAGCTGACGCTTCACGCCGACGTCGTGCACGAAGCGCGCCCTTCGACACGGACCGACGCCCTCTTGGCCTCTCTCTCTGCCGAGGCTGGTATCCCCTTCTTCACGCGCGCACAGGAGGCCGCGGACAGTGCGCAGCCAAGTCCCGCTTCGCCGGCTAGCTTGCCGCCGGCTCTCTGCCTGAGAGCGGGCGTCGGCCTCAGCCCCGCCGTCATGTCCGGTTCCCAGATGACGGTGGAGCACGGCATCGTCGGTTGCCCGACGGAGACGGCAGGGCTGCCGATCTCGGTCAGCCCCGACCCGGCGCTCGCGCCGCCGCCCAATAGTCGAACCGGAGACTATTCCTTGGCGCTCACGCTGCGCTACCGCCTCCTGCAGCGCAAACGGCTGCAGGTCGAAGCGAGCCTGACTGACCAGGGGCTCGCCTACAGCATCGATCGTCCGATCTCCGGCAACAATCTGGTCGCCGCCATGTCGGTACGATTCTGAGTGTCGAATTTTCTTGCGGCGGCGCGAAGCGGGATGCCAGACTTGCGTAGTCGTCAACAACTGAAAGGAGGTGATCCAGTGTCTCATTGTGTGATTGCGCGGGTGCCCGCGACCTGGATGACCGCCCACGAGGTGTGTGCGCAGGTCTGATAGCAGCGGTCCGGCCCCTGCGGCCATCGCCAATGAAGAAGGCCCGTCCGAAAGGACTGGGCCTTCTTTCATTTGGTGGATGTTTTTACTCGGCAACGGCTAATGATGAGTCGTTTCGATGATGTTGCATCTCATTCTCAAACGGCATCGGATTCGGCTCTTCCGCGCGCATTGACCCTGGAAAAGAGCGACCCTATCTGTTTTGCATCGACTTCGGCATGCCGGGGAAGCGAGGATCGGGCCATGACGTCACCTGCCGTTTTTCCTTTCGTTGCGCGATGAACATCGGACAGGCAGCCGCGGCGTCCGGCGTTTCCGCGAAGATGATCCGCTACTATGAAAGCGTATCCCTGATCGCACCGGCGGACCGGTCGGCCGCCGGCTATCGCCGCTATGACGAGTCGGACGTGCAGACGCTGCGTTTCCTGCGTCGCGCCCGCAATCTCGGCTTCTCCGTCAGCCAGATGCGCGACCTTCTGGCCCTCTGGCGAGATTCCGACCGTTCCAAGGTCGACGTGCAGAAGCTCGCGCTGTCGCATGCCGCTGCCTTGGACGCGAAGGCGAAGGAGATCGCCGAGATGAGCGCCGCGCTGCGACACCTCGCCCGCCAGTGCGAAACCAGCGGTGACCGGCCCGGTTGCCCGATCATCGATGATCTGGCCGAAACCCGGGCACCACACGCAGGTGGCGCCGGCTGCCACTGACCCGAGCCTGACCAGACCAGAGCGCGGCCGAGGCGCGGCCGCGGGGTCCGCGCCGCCACAGCGCGCGCTTTTCTTCGCCCGAGTGTTGCCATGCAGCATGGCGACCCTACCTGTGCTCAGCCGGCGGTTCGGCACCCTGGCTCACGCGGATATGATGGCGAAAGGACGCATACACTTGCTGCGACGAGATCTGGTTCAGGCAGGCCTTGGGGTCTCCGGCCTCACCCTGCTGTCCTCCTTCGGTCTCCGTCCCGCGGGCGCCGCCGAAGCGCCGCGGCCAAAGCCCCAGGCTGGCCCCTTCGACGGTTCCACGGTTCGGGACCTGGCGCAGAAGCTGGCCGCCCAGCCCTTCCAGGCGCCGGACACGAAGCTGCCTGCCGCCGTCGCCCACATGACCTATGACGACTTCCGCAGCATCACCTATAAGCGTGACCAGGCGCTGTGGCACGACCAGAACCTGCCCTTCCAGGTGCAGTTCTTCCCGCGCGGTTTCCTTTACGGGGCCCGAGTCGACATGTTTGAGGTCGCCAACGGCCAAGCGACGGCCGTGCCCTACAATCCGGACCTTTTCGACTATGCCAACCCGAAGCTGCGCGTCACCGAGCCGCTCGGTTTTTCCGGCCTGCGCATCCTCAACCCCATCAACAAGCCGGATGTCTTCGACGAGTTCTGCGTCTTTCTCGGCGCGAGCTATTTCCGCGCTGTTGCCAAGGGCCAGGTTTATGGCCTCTCGGCGCGGGGTCTCGCCATCGGCACGGGCGATCCGAAGGGGGAGGAGTTCGCGCGTTTCAGCGCCTTCTGGCTGGAACGTCCACAGCCGGGTCAGACCTCGCTCGTGGTCTACGCCCTGCTCGACAGCCAAAGCGTGACGGGCGCCTTTAAGTTTACCATCACCCCGGGCAACGAGACGGTCTTCGACGTCGAAAGCACCTTCTTCCCCCGCGTCGACATCACCGAGCCGGGCATCGCGACGCTCACCGGGATGTTCTATTTCGATGCGAACAACCGGAACAAGGTCAACGACTGGCGCCCGGCGGCCCATGATTCTGAAGGCCTTCAGATGTGGACTGGCACCGGTACACAGATTTGGAGACCGCTCAATGATCCGGCCCAGCTCCAGCTCAGCGCCTTCGGCGACGGCAACCCGCACGGCTTCGGCCTGATGCAGCGCAAACGCAGCTTCTTCGACTATCAGGACATCGCGCTGGAATACGAGAAGCGGCCGAGCCTCTGGATCGAGCCGATCGGCGACTGGGGCCAGGGGAATGTCGATCTGGTCGAAATCCCCTCCCCTAACGAGGTCAACGACAACATCGTCGCCTTCTGGCGGCCGAAGGACAAGCTCTCGGCCCGCGGCCAGTATAATTTCACCTATCGAATGCACTGGGGGTGGGATTGCCCCTGGCCGACGAAGCTGGGCCGTATCGTCGATACCCGCATCGGCAATTCCGACGACCATGCCGGCATCGAAATCGTCCTCGACATCGTGGGTGATGAGGTCAAGAACGTGCCGGGCGACGCCAAGATGCATGCGCAACTGAGCGCCAACGCTGGGAAGATTTCCAACGTCGTGGTCGAACCCAATCCCGCCACCGGCGGCTGGCGGATCATGTTCACCCTGGACCCGGCGGACGCCAAGCTGATCGAGCTCAACGGCGTCCTCATGAACGATCAGACGCCGGTCTCCGAGACTTGGCTCTATCGATGGACGCCGTAAGCGCCGCCGCCCTCGCGGCGCTTCCGCCCGAAGCGCCGCTTGCCATGCCGGTCCAGCGCCTGGACCAGGCGCCCAAACCGGCCCGCCGGCCCGAAACGGCGCCGCGCGGACTGATGCTTCGCCGCCTCTTCGTCATCGGGGGCGCGGTCCTGCTGACCGCGCTCGGCGGTGAGCAGATGTATTTCGTCTTCAACGGCAACGGGCCGAGCGTCCTCGGCATCCTCGTGTTGCTGCTGTTCCTTCTGCTCTTCGCCTGGATTGCACTCTCCTTCACGAGCGCCTTGGGTGGGGTTGCCGCCACACTCTCCCGTGGCGGGCTCGGCCTCGGCATCGATCCGAAGGCCCCCCTTCCCAGTTTGCGCGACCGCACGGCACTGCTGATGCCAACTTATAACGAGGAGCCGGAGCGCGTAATGGCGGGGCTACGGGCGATGCACGCCTCGCTCCTCGCTACCGGGCAAGGCCAGGCCTTCGATCTTTTCATTCTGAGCGACACGACCGACCCCGACGTCTGGGTTGCCGAGGAAGCGGCCTTTCTCGCCTTCCGCACCGAGATGGGCTCGCGCGAGATCGGCCTCTACTACCGGCGCCGGGCGAAGAATACCGAGCGCAAGGCCGGCAACATCGCCGAATGGGTGCGCCGCTTCGGGGGCGCCTATGGACAGATGATCACGCTCGACGCCGATAGTCTGATGGAGGGTGAAACCATTGTACGGATGGTCGCCGCCATGGAGGCGCATCCCGGTGTCGGGCTGATCCAGACTCTGCCGGTCATCGTCGGAGGCCGCACGCTCTTCGCCCGCATGCAGCAGTTCGCCGGGCGCGTCTACGGGCCGCTCATTGCGCAGGGCATCGCCTGGTGGCACGGCTCGGAAGGGAATTACTGGGGCCACAATGCGGTCATCCGCACCGCCGCCTTCGCCGAGCAGGCCGGGCTGCCGCACCTGCGCGGGCGCAAGCCGATCGGGGGTGCCATTCTCAGCCATGACTTCGTCGAAGCCGCGCTCATGCGACGGGGCGGCTGGGCCATCCACATGGTACCCGCCCTCGGTGGCAGTTTCGAAGAGAGCCCGCCGTCATTGACCGACGTCGCCATTCGTGACCGGCGCTGGGCGCAGGGCAATCTCCAACATATCGGCGTTCTGCCCACGCGCGGGCTGCATTGGGTCAGCCGCCTGCATCTTCTCATGGGCATCGGCAGCTACGTGACCTCGCCGCTCTGGCTACTCTTCCTGCTGGCTGGTGTCCTCATCGCCTTGCAGGCGCATTTCGTGCAGCCGCATTACTTCGGCAACACCAAGTCGCTCTTTCCGAACTGGCCACAGGTCGATCCGATCCGCGCGAAATGGGTCTTCATCGGCACCATGGCGGTCCTGCTCGCACCCAAGCTGTTCGCCTATCTGCTGCTGCTGCTGAACCCAACGCTGCGCCGCGGCTGCGGCGGCGCGCTGCGCGCCTTCCTCAGCCTCATCCTCGAAACGCTGCTGGGCGGCCTGGTCGCCCCGGTCGCCATGCTGATCCAGACCGAGGGTGTACTGCAGATCCTAGCCGGGCGCGATTCCGGCTGGAACGCTCAGCGCCGCGATGGCGATGCTGTGCCGCTGCGGCTTCTCTGGCGGCAATATGGCCGCTTCAGCGCCTTCGGACTCTTGCTCGCCTTCGCAGCCTACGCCGTGTCCCCCGCCCTCTTCCTCTGGATGACGCCGGTGCTGGTCGGCCTGCTGCTCGCGGTCCCTCTGGTGCAGCTGACCTCCAGCACGGCGGTCGGCATCGGGTTGCAGCGCCTCGGTCTTCTGCGCATCGTCGAGGAAGCGCGGCCCACGCCCGTCATCGACCAGGCGACCGCGCTGCGGGCGCGGGCCGAGAGCACCGTGGGCGAGGCGGTGGCCCGCCTCGCGGCTGATCCCGCTCTCCTCGCCCTTCACCGCTCCCTGCTGCCGACCCCGCGCCGGCCCGGCCAAGACCCGATCGACGTGCCGCTTCTCGTCGGCCTCGCCAAGGTTCAGGAAGCAGGGACGCTGCGGGCGGCGCTCGATGCGCTCAGCCGACAGGAAAAAGCCGCCATCCTCACATCCGCCGAGGGGCTCGATCGGTTGATCCTGCTCACCGCCGAAGCTTAAGGCTTGCGGCGCCAGACCAGCATCGTGTCGTAGCGACGCCACAGCGTGTAGCCGGCGGCGAGATCGGCCTGCATCCGCGCATAGACGACGAGGTTGCGCGTCGCCCCATTCTGGTCGTCCGGATTGCTGCGGCGGATCACGAAGAGCGGTCGCTGCGCCATGATCCCGTCCAGCGTCGCCACCGGGTCAATGCCGATCATGTGCGACAGCAGGCGGGACTGCAGGAAGGACGGAAAGACGTAGCGCGTCGGAAGCCGCGCCTGGGTCAGGCTGTAGAGCACCGGCTCGCCGTCGAAGACGTAGAGCGTTTCGCCCGGCGCCTGCGCGAGTTCGGGCAGCAGGTCCGCTGCCACCCGCGCCGGGGTATCGCGCAGCGGCGCGAAGCCTGGGACTGGCGAGCGCCCCGCGACCGCCAGCATGCGGGCCATATCGGGCGCAATGGCGTGCGCCATGGGCCAGAGGCTGAGGAGCGTGACCCCCAGCAGCACGAGGCGCGGCACGCGCGCAGCGTTCAGGACCGCCGCCAGCAGCAGCCCGGCGGCGACGCAGAGCGCGGGCAGGATCTGCAGGAAGTAGTGGCTGAAGTAGAGGCCACCGGAGGCGACACCGAGGGCGCTCGTCCCGATCCACAGCAGCGCCAGGCGCCGCCCTGGCCGCCCGCGTAGCGCCTCCACCAGTAGCCAGAGCAGCCCCGCATAGAGCAGGGGAAACATCACCGCCTGATGCGCATAGGCACCGAGAAAGCCGCTGCCGGAGACAGGCACGGCGACACGCCGCAGGTTCGAAAGCAGGCTCGCCTGCAGAAAAGCCGGAAAGTCGCCGGCCGCCGCATAGAGCAGCACTGCGCCGAGGAAGGGCGCGAGCACACCGAGGCTGAAGAGCAGACCCTGAAGGATGGTGTGGCGCAGGGCGCTCCAGCCCCGCCCGGCGCGCCCCGCCAGCATGGCGGCGAAGACCGTCACCATGTCGAACACGGCGACGTATTTGATCATGAAGGCAACCCCGAGGGCGAGGCCGATGCCAATCGCTCGCTGAGGCCGGACGGGTCCTGCACGCAGCGCCCAGAGCAGGCCGAGGCAGGTGAAGCCCTCCATGAAGATCTCGGTATTGGCAGCGATCCCGTCATCCGGAATGGTCGTCAGGATGAAGAGCGCGCCGGCCGCGCCCGCACAGAGTTCGGCACGGAGAGGTGACTGGCCCGCCAACAGACGGCGCGCGATGCGCCACACCAGGAGGGCCGTACCTGCGACCGCCAGTAGGGCGGCGAGGCGCATGGCGAAAATGCGGTCACCGAAGAGGGATTGGAAGGCGGCGAAGATCGCGTAGATGCCAAGCGGCTTGTTGTCCCACACGGCGGTATAGGGCAGGTGCCCCGCCCGCCATTGCTCCGCCATAATGAAGTAGAGGCTCTCGTCCCAATCCACCACGCTCATGGTGAAGGACGGCAGCCGGGTCGCGAGGGCGAGCAGGCAGAGGCCGGCGCCCATGATCCAGGGCAGCGCCGGCCGGCGCGCAGGCGCTGTCCTCATGCGCGGGGCGGCGTCGCGGCGCGGGCAGTGATGACGCGGGAAGGCCGGGTCATCGCCTCGATGCGCAGCAGCTCGTCCAGCGTCGCCTCGTCCAGCAGCCCTTCCTCCAGCACGATCTCACGCACGCCCCTTCCTTCCGCCAAGGCGCGGCGGGCGATGCGCGAGGTGACCTCGTAGCCGAGTGTCGGGCCGAGTGCGGTCACCAGACCGATGGAGTGGTTCACGAGGTCGAGACAGTGCTCCCGATTGGCGGTGATGCCACGGATGCAGCGGTTCGTCAGGCTGTCGATCGCCGAGGTCAGCATGCGCAAGGAGGTCATCACACAAAAGGCGATGGTCGGCTCGAAGGCGTTGAGCTGCAGCTGCCCGCCCTCGGCACACATGGTGATGGTGAGGTCGTGGCCGATGACGAGATAGGCGACTTGGCTCACCACCTCCGGGATCACGGGATTGACCTTGCCGGGCATGATGGAGGAGCCGGCCTGGCGCGCCGGCAGGTTGATTTCGCCCAAGCCGGTGCGCGGCCCGCTGGAGAGCAGGCGGAGGTCGTTGCAGATCTTGGAGAGCTTCACCGCCACCCGCTTGAGCACGCCGGAAAACAGAACGAAGGCGCCCATGTCGGAGGTCGCCTCGATCAGATTGGGCGCGAGCGACAGCGGATGGCCGCTGATCGCCGCCAGTTCCTCCACCACCAGGGGCGCATAGCGGGGATCGGCGTTGATGCCGGTGCCGATGGCGGTCGCGCCGAGATTGACCTCGTGGAACAATGCCGCGACTTCGGACAGTCGCTGCACGTCCTCCTTCACCGTGGTGTGGAAGCCGTCGAACTCCTGCCCCAGCGTCATCGGCACCGCATCCTGCAGCTGGGTGCGGCCCATCTTCAGCACGTCGGCGAATTCCGCGCCCTTCTCCTTCAGCGCGAGGGACAGGTCCCGCAAGGCCCGCTGCAGCGGCTTCACGCCCTCCAACACGGCGACACGCAGCGCCGTGGGATAGGCGTCATTGGTCGATTGCGCCATGTTCACATGGTCGTTCGGATGCAGCAGATCGTAGCGGCCGCGCTCATGCCCGGCCAGGACGAGCGCCAAATTGGCGATCACCTCGTTGGCGTTCATGTTGGTGGAGGTGCCCGCCCCGCCCTGCACGGCGTCTACCACGAACTGGCCGTGATAGGTGGTGTCGGCGAGCAGCGCCTGGCAGCCCGCTTCGATCATCGTCGCCTTCTCGGCCGGAAGCGCCCCCAGGATGCGGTTGGCACGGGCGGCGGCCATCTTCACCATGGCGAGGGCGCGGACGAGATCGGGGAAATGCCCGATGGGCACGCCCGAGATCGGAAAGTTCTCAGCAGCGCGCAGGGAATGCACGCCCCAGAAGGCAGCGGCTGGAATCTCGACCTCGCCGAGCAGATCATGCTCGCGCCGCGTCTCCACGCCATGCAGCGGCACGCTGCGGGTGGTGGCGAGTTGCAGGGTGTCCCCGCCCGGCATGTCGGCAGGCTCGTCCGTCATGATCCGTCCCCGTTTCTCTCCCCGAGGGGCGAAGTAAGGGGGATATCGGCGCGTCTGGCAATCGGGCGCCGGGCGCCTGGCCGTCAGATATGCGCGCTGTTCGGAAGATGCAGGCCAGGCATCAGGAGATTCAGGATCATCAGGATGAGCAGCAGGGTGATCAGGAAGCCGAAGACGCCGCCGAGCAGCCGCAGCGCCGCGACGATCACCAGAATGGCCGCCACCACCAGCACGGCGGATTGAAGTTCGCCGTGAACGCCCGCCTGCGCCAGCACCTGCCGCAGCCCATGCTCCACGAGGCCGATCACCGCCATGACGGCGCCGATCAGGCGCATCAGCAGGGTCAAAACGAAATTGATGACGTTGTCCAAGGACCGGCCCTCATCGCGCGACTGGCCGGGGTTCGTCCCTTCGGCCGCAGGATAGCTGGTCACGGGTGACTGCTTGCCAAGGGTGATGGGCCCCGATGCACAGCCCGCTTGTCTTAAAATCGATTTACGCGCATGGTGGAGGCAAGAAGAAATAAGCGCGGAACCATGCGCGATGACGGCTATATCTGTGATCATTCAAGGGTGACGATGCGGCAAGACGATGAAAATCGTTTTACGGATGCCGCGACACCGACGATGCGGGATGTGGCGGAGCGCGCCGGGGTCGCCGTCGCCACTGTCTCCAACGTGCTCAGCGGCCGGCGGGCTGTCGGCGCCGTGCTCCGGGCGCGGGTGCTGGCGGCAGTGGACGCCACCGGCTATCGGCCCAATCGCCTCGCGGCCAGCCTGCGCGGTGCCCGCTCGCAGAGCGTCGGCGTCATGGTGCCCGATCTCACCAACCCCTTCTTCGCCTCTCTCGTCCATCGGCTGGAAGACCGCGCCGCCGAGGATGGCTACGACATCATACTCGTCGGCTCGCACGAGGATGCGTCGCGCGAGGCGGCGCGCCTGCAGACCCTGCTCTCACGCCAGGTCGACGGGCTGATCCTCGCGCCCGCGCGCGACACGGTCGCGGCCTTGAGCGAAGGCCCGCTTCGGCTGCCGCCCACCGTGCTGATGGACCGCGGCGCCGGCACGGGCCCTTTCGACACCGTCTCCGCCGACAATGCGCAGGCCGCGCGCCAAGGGTGCCGTCACCTTCTCGCTCTCGGGCATCGCGACATCGCGCTCGTCGTCACCTCTTCGGCGCTCGCCAATATGCGCGCGCGTATCGCGGGTTACCGGGCGGAGCTGGCCGCCGCCGGGCTTGAGGCGCATGCCCGCATCCTTGTCGGCGGCTTCGACGTCGAGACCTGCCGCGCGGCCGTCGAGCAGGAGTTGCGCCGGGCCGATCCGCCAAGCGCGATCTTCGCCGCCAATTACGTGGCGACCCTCGGCGCGATGAAGGCCATCCGCGCCATGGATCTCGACTTCCCAGGAGCGGTCGCGCTTCTCGCCTTCGACGATACCGACTGGATGACGGTGCTGCGCCCCTATCTCAGCGCCATCGCCCAGCCGATCACTGCCATGGCAGACGCCGCCTGGCAGTTGCTGCGCGCGCGCCTCGCGGCACCAGGCGCGGCACCCCGTCACCTCTGCCTGCCCTGCACGCTCGCCGTGCGGGAATCGACTCAGAGACCGTCCACCTCCCGCCAAGAGGAGCCTGCCACGGTCTCGGCCTTGCCATAACAACAAGAAACGGAGGAACGCCGACCATGAAGAAGACCATGCTGCTCATCGCCGCCGCGCTGGCCCTCGGCCTTGCCAACCCGCCGGGCGCACGAGCTGCCGATGCGCCGACCTATGGCGTGCTGCTGAAAACCCTCGCCAATCCGTTCTGGGGGGCGATGGCGAAAGGCATTGCCGAGGGCGGGCGCCAATCCAGCGTCACCATCTTCCAGCAGGCGGCGCAATCCGATCAGGATGCGGCAACCCAGCTCAACCTCTGTACGACGATGCTGGAGCGCAAGCCGGCCGCGCTCATCGCCGCCGCCATCAATTCCTCGAACCTCCTGCCCTGCATGAAGTCGGCGAACGAGGCTGGCATTCCTGTGGTCGATCTCGACTCCAACCTCGATCCCACCATCACCGCCAAGGCCGGCGTCAAAGTCGCTTTCCGCATCGGCTCGGACAATACCCATGCGGGCATGCAGGCGGCAGATTTCATGGCGCAGCATCTGGGCAAGGATACGACAGGGCCGGTGCTGGTGATTGAAGGCCTGCCCGGCAACGTCACGGGCCAGATGCGCGCCGATGGCTTCAAGCAGGAACTGGCGAAAGTGGCGCCGGGGCTCAAGGTCGTGGCCTCCCTGCCGGGGGACTGGGACGCCAACAAGGCCGCCAACGTCACCAACGACATCCTGCAGCGCAACCCGAACCTCGTCGCGATCTTCGCCTGCAACGACACCATGGCGCTGGGCGCGGTCGAGAGCGTCTTCGCCGCCGGGCACGGCGGCAAGGTCACGGTCGTCGGTGTTGACGGGACAGTGGACGGCGTGAAGTCCATCAAGGCCGGGCGGCTGACGGCGACCGTCGCCCAGCTGCCGTATCTCGAAGGCATCGAGGCGGTGGCCGACGTCAAGAAGGTACTGGCGGGCGAGAACGTGCCTGAGGTCGTGCATGTGCCGACCCTCGTGCTGACGCAGACGGTGCTCGCCGCCGGCACCGAGCCCGACCTGAAATACGTCAAGTGAGACACCGGGCGCGCGCCGCACATCGTCGCGCGCCCACTTGCGCAAGCCGAGTAATCATCGAGAGTATTCGTTGATGGATCACAACTCAGACCGGTGTCCCGCTCCCGGCTTCAGGCCGGCCCGGGCCGCCTTGGAACGCCCGGCATGAGCGCCGTCGCGGCAGAAAGCCGCCCCTTCTCCTGGCGCAGTCTCGGCGGCGCCATCCGGCTCGAGAGTCTCGCCGTGCTCCTCGTGCTGGTGGTAGGGCTGTCCATCGCCTCCCCCTATTTCCTCAGCCTGTCGAACGCCTTCAACATCCTGCTGGCGACCTCGGTGATCGGCATTCTCGGCTTCGGCTCGACCTTCGTCATCGCCGCTGCCGGAATCGACCTGTCCGTGGGCTCCGTCCTCGGCTTCGCCGCGGTCGTCTCCGCGCTCTCCGTGAACGCCGCGGGCCTGCCCTGGCCCTTTGCCATCCTCATGGCCCTCGCCGCGGGCGCCTTCTGTGGCGTGATCAACGGTCTGCTCATAGCGCGGGCGCGGATCCCGGCCTTCATCGTGACGCTCGGCATGCTCGGCGTCGCGCGCGGGGCGGCCCTGGTGCTGACCAACGGACAACCCGTCTATGGCCTGCCGGCGCCCATCATCTGGCTCGGCCAAGGGCGGCCGCTCGGGATTCCAGTGCCGGCGATCCTCTTCCTCGCCCTTGCCGCCATCACCCATTTCATCCTGTCGCGCACGCGCTTCGGCCGCTACACGCTGGTCATCGGTGACAATGAAACGGCGGCCCGCGCCACGGGTATCCGGGTGGAACGGCAGAGGATCGCGCTCTACACGCTGTCGGGCCTGCTCGCGGGTATCGCCGGGCTCATCTTCGCCGCCCGCGTCAATTCCGGGGACCCGACGGCCGGCACCAGCTACGAACTTACGGCGATCACGGCCGCCATCCTCGGCGGCACCAACCTCTTCGGCGGACGCGCCAGCGTCATGGGAACGCTGATCGGCGCGCTCATCATGGGCGTGTTGCAGAACGGGCTGAACCTCCTCGCCGTCTCCTCCTTCTACCAGCAGATGGCGATCGGGGCGGTGCTGGTGCTCGCCGTCTGGCTCGACCAGATCAACCGTGGCAGGGGGCGGTCATGAGCCTTCTCGAACTCGACGGCGTGCGCAAGAGCTTCGGTGCCGTGGAAGCCCTGCGTGGCGTCACCTTTTCCGTCTCTCCTGGGGAGGCAGTGGCCCTCCTCGGTGACAATGGCGCCGGCAAATCGACCCTGATGAAGACCATCACCGGCATTCACCGCCCGACAGCAGGCTATATCCGCTTCGCCGGGCAGGATCTGGCGAGCCTTGGCCCCGGCGAGATTCGCGCTCTCGGCATCGAGATGATCTATCAAGACCTCGCACTCGCGAAGCAGCAGGACGTGGCTTCCAACATCTTCCTCGGCCGTGAGCCGACACGCCGCGTGCTTGGCGTGCCGGTGATCGACCGTGCGCGGATCGAGCGCGAAGCGGCGGCCATGATCCAGCGCCTCGGCGCCCGCCTACCCTCGGTGCATTACCTCGTCGGCCATCTCTCGGGCGGGCAGCAGCAATCCGTCGCCATCGCCCGCGCACTCACCTTCGCGCCGAAACTCGTCATCATGGACGAGCCGACGGCTGCCCTCGCCGTGCGTGAGGTTGAGCACGTGCTGGATCTGGTACGCGAGATGAAGCGCCAGGGCATCGCCGTCATCCTCATCAGCCATCGGCTGACGGATGTCTTCGCGGTCTGCGACCGTATCGTCGCCCTCCGCCAGGGCCAGGTGGTGGCCGACGAAGCCATCGCTAAAACCAGCATGAACGCCGTCGTCGCCCATATCGTCGGCGCGTCCTGATCTGACAATAAAGGAATAGCTTCCATGAACAAACTCGGTGTGCATGCCTTCGTCTGGGAAAAGGGATGGAGCCATGAGGAATGCACCCGCGCCGTCGCGCGCACGGCCGAGGTCGGCTTCGATCTCATCGAGCTTTCGGTGATGGACCCGAAGATAGTCGACGTCGCCCATACGCGCCGGCAGCTGGAGCAGGCGGGGCTCGGCGCCACCATGTCCTTCGGTCTCGACGACGCGACCGACATCTCCAGCAACGATGCGGACAAAACGAAGCGCGGCCAGCAGCGGCTGGAAGACTATATCGCGCTCTGCCGCGACCTCGGGGCCACCCATCTCTGCGGCATCCTGCATTCCGCCTTCCAGAAATACAGCGTGCCCACCACGAAAGAAGGCGTCGCCCGAGCCGTCGAGGTGCTGCATCATGTCGGTGAGATCGCGGCCCGCAGCAACATCGTCCTCGGCCTCGAAGTGGTGAACCGCTACGAATCCAACGTGCTGAACACGGCGGCGCAGGCGATCGAGATGTGCAAGCGCATCGGCCTGCCCAACGTCCGCGCGCATCTCGACGTCTATCACATGAACATCGAGGAATCGGACGTGCCCTCGGCCATCATCGGCACGGGCGAGTATATCGGCTATTTCCACACGGGGGATTCGCATCGCGGCTATATGGGCTCGGGTTCGATCAACCTCACCGAAGTGTTCCGTGCTCTCGTCAAGGCGCGCTACCAGGGTCCGATCACCTTCGAATCCTTCTCCTCCCGCGTGGTCGGTCAACCGCTGGAAGGAATCTTGGGCATCTGGCGCAACCTTTGGGACGACAGCATGGACCTCGCAACCCATGCGCTGATGTACACCAAGGCGATGCTCAAGGCGGCGCAGGAGGCTGAGCGTCAGGCGAGTGCGCGCAGCCTGCTGCCGTAGTCGTCACGCCTAGGGTGGGCAGAAGCCCACCCTACGGCTATCGGGCCTGGGTGTAGCGAGCCCAGCCCTCGGCCCGCAGCGCGCAGGCCGGGCAGTGGCCGCAGCCATAGCCCCAGGGGTGGAGGGTTGTGCGGTCCCCCATATAGCAAGTGTGCGTCTCGCGGTTGATGAGGGATACGAGTGGCGCGCCGCCCAAGCTCTCGGCCAGTGCCCAGGTCTCCGCCTTGTCGATCCACATCAGCGGCGTGTGCAGCACAAAGCGGCGGTCCATGCCGAGGTTCAGCGCCAGCTGTAGCGCCTTGATCGTATCGTCCCGGCAATCGGGGTAGCCGGAAAAGTCCGTCTCGCAGACGCCGGTCACGATGTGCTTGATGCCGCGCCGATAGGCGACGGTCGCGGCCATCGTGAGAAAGAGCAGATTGCGCCCCGGCACGAAGGTATTGGGCAGGCCGTCCGCCTGCATGGCGATCTCGGTCTCGCGCGTCAGCGCGGTCTCGCTGAGCGAGCCGATGATGCGGGCATCGATCAGGTGATCCTGGCCAAGCTTCGCCGCCCAATCTGGAAACGTCGCGCGCAGCCGCATGAGCACCGCCGGGCGGACGTCCAGTTCCACGCGGTGGCGCTGGCCGTAATCGAAGCCGATCGTCTCCACCTGGTCGAAACGCGCCAAGGCCCAGGCTAGGCAGGTCGCGGAGTCCTGCCCGCCCGAAAACAGCACCAGTGCCGAACCCCGTTCCGCCATCGCTCGCCCTCCTGCCGATCCGGCGCTCGCATAGCGCCATCCATCGCCCCGCGGAAGAAGCGGCGGAAATGCACGGATTCATTTCGTACTATGCGGCAAAGGACGATGGAAATATCCTATTTTGTGGATAGGGATTGGAGGACTCAGCATGGCCTTGGCACGACGGACATTCCTCGGCGGTGCCGCCACACTGCCGCTCGCAGGATATGCGACCCGCGCCCGTGCGGAGGGGAAGGTTTTCCGCGTCGGCTATCAAAAGGCCTCCGTCGCCCTCTCCCTCCTCAAGGCGCAGGGGCTGCTGGAGCAGCGCCTCAAGCCGCTCGGCTACCAGGTGGACTGGGCCATCTTCACCTCGGGCCCGCCGATCCTGGAAGCGCTGAATGACGGCGCCGTGGATTTCGCCTTCACGGGTGAGCCACCGCCGATCTTCGCCCAGGCCGCGGGCGTGCCCGTGGTCTATGCCGCGGCCACCAATCCTTCCCCGCGCTCGGTCGCCATCCTCACCGAGGCGAACAGCACTATCCACACCGCCGCTGATCTCAAGGGTAAGAAGATCGCCGTCGCGAAGGGCTCCAGCGCCAATTATCTGCTGGTCGCGGCCGTCCGGCATGCGGGCCTGAGCTGGGGCGACATCACGCCGATCTACCTCCAGCCATCGGACGGCCGCATCGCCCTGCAATCCGGCGCGGTCGATGCCTGGGCGGTGTGGGACCCCTTCGAGGCCGCCGCCCAAGTGCAGGGGGCGAAGATCCTGACGGACGGCACCGGCCTCATGCCCAACCGCGCCTTCTATCTCACCCGCCGGGATGTGGCGGTTCATCATGGTGACGTGGTGAAGGCCGCCCTCGGCGCCGTCCAGGCGATCGAGGACTGGGAGCCGGCCCATCTCGATCAAATCGCGAGCGATCTCTCCAAGACCATCGGGGTGTCCCCTCAGGTTCTGAAAGTCTGGTTCACCCGCCAGAAATATGGCGTCGGGCCGATCACGCCGCAGATCATCGCCGACCAGCAGACGATCGCGGACGTCTTCGCAGGATTGCATCTCATCCCGCGGAAGATCGACGTCGCGGAGGCGGTGCTTCAAGCCTGAGCCCCGCTCACCGCGCGGCGATGCGTAGCGCGGCGCCGAGGATGTCGAAAAGGTCGAGCAGCCGGGCGACGTAGTGGTCATGCACCGCGAAGCCCGCCGCCTTGGGGTCGAAGAACTGGCGCTCCAAGGCATCCACCATGCGGGTGAGCCTGCGCGCATGCATCCCCGTCGCCCGCTGGATGGGATCGGAGATCACGCCCGCGAAGGCGGCGAGCGCCGCCGAGGCGAGCATCACCCCGCCCGTCGTCGTCGCGACGAAACCCATGCCGGGGGCCACGGGAAAAAGCGCGTACCAGGCGGAGCCCAGCCAGGAGCCGAAGGGGAAGGCGCCGACCGCCGCCTTCTGAGAGAGCGCCGAGGCGAGGGCCGGGCCGAGGGAGACTGCCCCCGGCGTCATCTTCTGCAGCGCGAGCGCGCCGGCGCCGAGATTGATCAGGCCGGTCGTGATCTCGGCTGCGGCATTGCGGGTCAGCCCGTATTCCAGCATGGCGCGCCGCAGACGCTCGCGAAAGGCAGGGTCGGCGCCATGTGCGCCCAGCGCCAGCAGCATGGCCTGCATCGGGCCCGCCACCTGCGGGCTTTCCAAGATCGCGCGCGACAAGCCGTCCCGCCAGCTCTCCCGCCGCTTCTGGCGGATCGGCAGTTCCAGAAGTTCGGTCGTGATCAGCCATTCGATTTCGCGGGCGAGCGCGGTTTCGATCAGGATCGAACGATCCAGCCGCTTCTCCATGCCCGTAGCGCCCACACGTCCGGCCGCCTTGGCCCCGAGCTGCAGGGCAAGCTGCGGCAGGGCGAGGGTGAGATTGGCGGGTGCGCGCAGGATATCCCAGCCCACGGCGGCGCGATGCAAGGCGAGCGTGCCGGAGAGAGAGAAATGCCGGTCGATGAAGGGGCCGATGCGGCTCCGGGTTTCTGCGAAATAGCGGCGCGCGCCCTCTTCCACCGCGGCTTCCGCCTGCGTCCGGTCCAGCGTGATCGTCAGCTCGCCGATGGCAGCCTCCAAACGAGAAGGGCGGCCCCATCGCCAGGGCCGCCCTTCCAACTCTAAGCCATCCTCATGCGGCAGGCCCGCACAAGACGGAGAGGTCGTTACTTGCTGGCCTCATAGGCATTGATGGCGGCGGAGATGGCCTCTTCCGCGGCCTTGCTGTCACCCCAACCCACGACCTTCACCCACTTGCCAGGCTCGAGATCCTTGTAGCGGGTGAAGAAGTGCTCGATCGCCTTGCGGGTGATCTCGGGCAGCGTCGAGAGCTCCGCATTGTCCTTGAACTGCGGATGCACCTTGTCGTGCGGCACGCAGACGATCTTCTCGTCCTTGCCGGACTCGTCTTCCATAAAGAGCACGCCGATCGGCCGCGCACGGATGACGACGCCGGGCACCACAGGCGTCGGCACCAGAACCAGCGCATCCGCCGGATCGCCGTCTTCCGACAGGGTGTTCGGGATGAAGCCGTAGGCCGCCGGATAGGCCATCGGCGTGAAGAGGAAGCGGTCGACGAAGATCGCGCCGCTTTCCTTGTCGATCTCGTATTTCACCGCCGAACCCTGCGGGATTTCGATCACCACGTTGACGTCGCCCGGGGGGGCCTTGCCCGTGGGAATCTTGCTCACATCCATGACGGTCTCCGGAACTGCGAAGGAGGTTTGAACGGGCGCACCCTCCTTCATTCGCCTCCTCTTGCCAAGCCGAAACGCCGTCAGCTGCGCGTCAAATCCCGCCCGCGCGTCTCGGGGGTGAGCAGGACGGCCAGGAAGCTGACGAGCGCGGCGGCCGTAACGTAATAGCCGACCCAGGGCAGGCCGCCCAACGGCACCAGCTTCTGCGCGATGTAGGGGGCGAGCGATCCGCCGAGGATGCCGCCCAGCGCATAGGCGGCGGCCGCGCCCGAATAGCGCAGATTGGTCGGGAACAGCTCCGGCAGCAGCGCGCCCATTGGGGCGAAGGTGAAGCCCATCAGCCCAAGCTCGACGACGAGGAAGATCAGGATGAGGGTCGGGTTGCCACTGCCGAGCAGGGGCGCCACCAGGAAGCCGGAGATCGCGGCGGCAGCGGCAGCCGAGAGCAGGACCGGGCGGCGGCCGAAGCGGTCGGCGAGCGCAGCCGCGATCGGCGTCGCCACCGCCATGCCGAGGATGGCGAGGCAGAGAAGGCCAAGGAAGGTGGTGCGGGGAATATGCCCGACCTTGGTGCCGTAGCCGAGCGCGAAGACGGTCGAGAGGTAGAAAAGGGTGTAGCAGACGACCATGGCGCAGGCGCCGCGCAGCAGGGTGGGCCAGTGCCCCGTGATCACCGCCGTCAACGGCAGGCGCAGCTGCTCGTGCCGTGCCTGAGCGCGAGCGAACGCCACCGTCTCCGGCAGCCGGCCGCGGACATAGAGGCCGATCGCCACCAGAACCGCACTGCCCAGGAAGGGGATGCGCCAGCCCCAGGCGAGGAACTGCGCGTTGCTCAGGAGCGCGAAGAGGAGAAGGAAGACCCCGTTCGAGATGAGGAAGCCGATGGAGGGGCCAAGCTGTGGGAACATGCCGAACCAGGCGCGCTTCCCCTCCGGCGCATTCTCGGTCGCGAGTAGCGCCGCCCCACCCCATTCGCCACCCAGCCCGATGCCCTGACCGAGCCGCATCAGGCACAGCAGCAGCGGCGCCAGCAGCCCGGCGGTCGCATAGCTCGGCAGCAGGCCGATCAGCGTGGTGGAGATGCCCATCACCAGCATGGAGGCGACGAGCGTGGACTTGCGGCCGAAGCGGTCGCCGAAATGGCCGAAGAGGAAGGCGCCCACCGGACGCGCCAGGAAGGCGATGCCGAAGGTGAGGAAGGCCGCCAGCTGCTCCACCTGGTCCTTCTGTGGAACATTGGACGGGAAGAACACCGGCCCCAGCACCAGGGCGGCCGCCGTACCATAGATATAGAAGTCGTAGAATTCGACCGTGGTGCCGATGAGGCTCGCCATGACGATGCGGCCCGTGCTCGGGGCCGTGGCTTGCGCGGCGGCGCGCTGCCGGCTGACGCTGAAAGACATGAAAAGGTTTCTCTCCCTCGATTGTCGGAAAGTTTCTCCCAATCCCCCGTTTCGCGAAAGGGGCTGACCGCGCATGGCGGCGCTTGCCAAGGGGCGGCCCTTCGGGAGATACCCGCACCCCTGCGCCTGTAGCTCAATGGTTAGAGCGGGCCGCTCATAACGGCTTGGTTGCGGGTTCGAGTCCTGCCGGGCGCAGTCGGGCCTATGCCGCTTGAGCAGTTGCCCCCGCCCCCGATAGTCCCTAGAGCACGGCAACCCCGCACGCACGGAGATCGCCATGGCCGCCTACCAGTATGTCTATGTGATGAAGGACGTGACCAAGGCCTTCCCGGGCGGTCGCGAGGTCTTCAAGGGCATCACCCTTTCCTTCCTGCCGGGCGTGAAGATCGGCGTGCTCGGTGTCAACGGCGCCGGCAAGTCGACCCTGCTCAAGATCATGGCCGGGGTCGAGAAAGAATTCGGGGGGGAGGCCTGGGCGGCGGACGGCGTGCGCGTCGGCTATCTCGAGCAGGAGCCGCAGCTCGATCCCACCAAGACGGTGGGTGAGAACGTGGCCGAAGCCTTCGCCGAGGTGAAGGCGGCGCTCGCCCGCTTCAACGAGATCTCCGAGAAGTTCATGGAGCCGATGGAGGAGGAGGAGATGAACGATCTCCTCGCCGAACAGGCGCAGCTCCAGGAAAAGATCGACGCCGGCGACGGCTGGGAGATGGATCGGCGCATCGAGATCGCGCTGGACGCGCTGCGCTGCCCGCCGGCCGACAGCGAGGTCACCAAGCTCTCGGGCGGTGAGCGCCGCCGCGTCGCACTGTGCCGTCTGCTGCTCGAAAAGCCCGACCTCCTGCTCCTCGACGAACCCACCAACCATCTCGATGCCGAAAGCGTCGCCTGGCTGGAGCACACGCTGCGGGAATTCGCCGGCACGGTGATGATCATCACCCATGACCGCTACTTCCTCGACAACGTCACCAACTGGATCCTCGAGATCGAGCGCGGCCGCGGCTACCCCTTCGAGGGCAACTACTCCTCCTGGCTCGAGCAGAAGAGGAAGCGTCTCGCCCAGGAAGAGAAGGAAGAGACGGCGCGCCAGCGGGCTCTCGCGGCCGAGCAGGAGTGGATCGCCTCCTCCCCGCGTGCCCGCCAGACGAAGAGCCAGGCGCGTATCAAGCGCTACGAGGAGATGCTGCAGGCGAGCCAGGAACGCGCGACTGGCGTCGCCGAAATCGTCATCCCGCCCGGCCCTCGCCTGGGTGGCACGGTGATCGAGGCCGAAAACCTCAAGAAGGGCTTCGGCGACCGGCTGCTCATCGACGGTCTGAACTTCAAACTGCCACCGGGCGGCATCGTCGGCGTCATCGGCCCGAACGGCGCAGGCAAGTCGACGCTCTTCCGCATGATCATGGGCCAGGAGACGCCGGACGAAGGCAGCCTCAAGATCGGCGAGACGGTGAAGCTCGGCTATGTCGACCAGTCGCGTGACGCGCTGGACCCGAACAAGTCGGTCTGGGAGGAAATCTCCGGCGGCACGGACGTCATCCATCTCGGCAAGCGCACCGTCGCCTCCCGCGCCTATGTCGGCGCCTTCAACTTCAAAGGCTCGGATCAGCAGAAGAAGGTCGGCATCCTCTCGGGCGGTGAGCGCAACCGCGTCCACCTCGCCAAGATGCTGCAGAGCGAAGCCAACGTCATCCTGCTCGACGAACCGACGAACGACCTCGACGTCGACACCTTGCGCGCCCTCGAAGACGCGCTGTCGGAGTTCCCCGGCTGCGCCGTCATCATCTCGCATGATCGCTGGTTCCTCGACCGTCTGGCGACCCACATCCTCGCCTTCGAAGGGGACAGCCACGTCGAGTGGTTCGAGGGTAACTTCCAGGACTATGAAGAGGACAAGCGACGTCGTCTCGGCGACAAGGCGACCGAGCCGCACCGCATCAAATATCGTCCTCTGGCACGCTAGTCCGGCGCGCGGGGCCCTGTCCCGCGCCGTCCGGCGGCAAGGTGGTTTCCCGTGAGCGAGACCGAGGCCCAAGGGTCTGAACCCCTGTGCAACCCGGCCTGGGTGCTGCGCACCGGCCGGCTCGTCATGCGCCCCGTCTCGCTTTGGGATGCGGGACAGATCGCAGCCCTCAAAGCAGATCCACGCGCCTTCGCCATGATGCTGGGCGGGGTGCGCACCCCTCTCCAGGCGCAGGAGGAACTGGCCGCCGACATCCGCATCTGGGGGGCGCAGGGGATTGGCATGTGGTCGGCACACGATCCGGAGACCGACGCCTTCTACGGGATCGCCGGCATCGTCGGCCGAGCAGATGGCCGTGGGATGGCGCTGCGTTTCGCCTTCTGGCCGGAAGCGCGCGGCCAGGGCCTGGCGCGGGAGGCCGCGATGGCGGCGCTCCGCTTCGGCCATGATCGGCGGGGTCTGGGCCGTATCGTCGCGGTCGCGCGGGAGAGCAACCTCGCCTCCCGCACCCTCCTGGCCGGTATCGGCATGATCGAAGAGCCGGAACACGCCTTCGAGCGGGACGGCTTCCGCATGCTGCTTTTTGCCAGCGAAACGGCAGCGCCGGCCCCGGGCATGCCGCCGGCCTCCGCCGGCGGGATGCCCCCGAAAGGCGCCTCTGCCCCACAATCATAACAGGTTTTCGCGACTTGACCGGTGGAGGGAGCGGCGTCCATATCGGCTCTGATCCGGACATGAACTGCTTACCTCACATCCGCGCTCACGCGGGTGATACTAGGTGCTTCGACAATGACCCTGCCTCTGATGCCCAAAGCCACGGCCGTCTGGCTCATCGACAAGACGGCTCTGACCTTCGACCAGATCGCCGAGTTCTGCGGCATGCATCCGCTCGAAGTGCAGGCCATTGCCGATGGCGAAGTGGCGCAGGGGATCATGGGCTATGATCCGGTCGCCAACGGCCAGCTGACCGCCGAAGATATCGCGCGCTGCGAAGCCGATCCGAGCGCCAGGCTGCGTATCCTGCCGTCCGCCGTCCCGACGTCGAAGAAGACCAAGGGCGGCCGTTATACCCCCGTCGCCAAGCGTAATGACCGGCCGGACGCGATCGCCTTCCTGCTCCGCAACTTCCCGCAGCTCTCGGAGCTGCAGCTTGCGAAGCTGCTCGGCACCACGAAGGAGACGATCCAGAAGGTGCGGGAGCGCAGCCACTGGAACAGCGCCAACATCAAGCCGCGCGATCCCGTCATCCTCGGCCTCTGCAAGCAGAGCGACCTGAACGACGCGGTGAACCAGGCGAACGAGCGGCTGATCCGCGAGGGTCGGCAGGTGCCGCCGCCCCCGCCGCCGCTGGCCGAGAACGACGCGGCCTGAGCAAAGCGGGATCTGGATACGAAAAAGGGGCGGGCCCTAGGACCCGCCCCTTTCTCGTTGTGGGGGGTGTCGGCGCCGCTAATGGGCGCTGCCCGAGAGCCGGGCCATTTCTTCCTTCAGTCGAAGCTTTTCGCGCTTGAGAGAGGTGATCGTGTCCGCGTCCGGCGCGGGCCGGCGGTCTTCCGAGGCGAGACGCGCCTCGAGGCTGGCATGACGGTCTTTGAGGGTATCCAGACGAGCCTGCAAATTCATAGGGATCTCCCTTCTTACAAGCATCCTGTTGAGGCTGCCCGGCCTGATCAGGCCCGGACAGCCCCATGAGGCTACTGCCGCCCGGGCTCAACTTTCCACAAAAGATTCACGCACATGATCGCGATTGCATGGGTGCAACGCACAAGGGTATGACCGGCTCACCGCCCATGATAAGCACCCCTCATGCTCTCTGACCGTGACACGCTGCTGCGCCGCCTGCATGAGCTCCGCAGCGAACATCGCGACCTGGATACGGTGATCATCCGGATGAGCGAGCTCGGCGCGCAGGACCAGCTGAACGTCCAGCGGCTGAAGAAGCGCAAGCTCAGCCTGAAGGACGAGATTGCGCGGCTCGAAAGCCGGCTCATCCCTGACAACATCGCCTGACGGACCCCCATGACCTCGGATCATCCCCACGGCGCCCCGCATGGGGCCGTCACGCCGCCGGCCCTCGTCGGTGTCATCATGGGGAGCCAGTCCGACTGGGCGACCATGCGGCACGCCGTGGAGATTCTCACGGCCCTGCACGTGCCCTACGAGACGCGCATCATCTCCGCCCATCGGACGCCGGACCGGCTGGCCGATTATGCGAAGACGGCGCAGCACCGGGGGCTGAAGGTCGTCATCGCCGGCGCCGGCGGCGCCGCCCATCTGCCCGGCATGTGCGCCGCCTGGACGCTGCTGCCTGTCCTCGGCGTGCCGGTGGAAAGCCACGCGCTGAAGGGCATGGATAGCCTGCTCTCCATCGTCCAGATGCCCGGCGGCGTCCCGGTGCCGACCTTCGCCATCGGCCGGGCCGGCGCTATTAATGCGGCGCTGACCGCAGCCGCCATTCTCGCGCTCTCCGACCCGCCGCTCGCGGCGCGGCTCGAAGCCTGGCGTGCGGCACAGACCCAAGCCGTGGCCGATGCCCCGGAAGAGGAGCCGGCCGCCTGATGCTGGCACCCGGCCGCACCATCGGCATCGTCGGCGGCGGGCAGCTCGGTCGCATGTCGGCCATCGCCGCCGCCCGCCTCGGCTATCGCGCCCACGTGCTCACGCAGGAAGCGGACGGACCCGCGGCGCAGGTTGCCGCCGGCGTCACCCTCGGCGCCTATGAGGACCCGGCGGCGCTCCGCGCCTTTGCCGATGCCGTGGACGTGGTAACCTTCGAGTTCGAGAATGTCAGCGCCGAAGGGCTCGCCCTGCTCGCCGAGCTGAAGCCCGTGCATCCGTCGCCGAAGATCCTCGGCATCAGCCAGGATCGTGTGGCCGAGAAATCCTTCCTCAACGCCGCGGGCGTGCCGACCGCTCCCTGGGCGGAGGTGACGGATGGCGCGAGCCTCGATGCCGCGATCGCCAGCATCGGCCTGCCCGGCATCCTCAAGACTAGCCGCCTCGGCTATGACGGCCGCGGCCAGGCCCGGGTCGCGACGCCCGAGGAGGCGCATGCCGCCTTCGCGCAGCTTGCGCCCAAGCCGCTCATCCTCGAAGGCTTCGTCGATTTCGCCTGTGAGGTCAGCGTCGTCGTGGCGCGCGGGGCGGATGGCGAGATAGCAAGCTTCGACACTGTCGAGAACCGCCACAAGAACGGCATCCTCGACCTCACCTTCGCCCCCGCCCGCGTGCCCGAGGAAACGGCGGCCGAGGCCCAAGGCCTCGCGCGGCGCGTCGCCGAAGCGCTGGACCTCGTCGGCCTCCTGGCCGTCGAGATGTTCGTCGATCGGGACGGCGCCCTGCGCGTGAACGAAATCGCGCCGCGGCCGCATAATTCCGGACACTGGACGATGGATGCCTGCCCGGCCTCGCAGTTCGAAATGCATGTCCGCGCCGTCGCCGGCCTGCCTCTGCCCGCCGCAACCCGACATTCGGACGCGGTGATGAAGAACCTGATCGGGCCGGACGACATGGCGCAATGGCCTGCGATCGTCGCGACGCCCGGCCTCATTCCGCACCACTACGGCAAGGCGGAAGCGCGGCCCGGCCGCAAGATGGGCCACGTGAATCGGCTCTTCCCGAAAGGCGCCCTGCCCGGCCCCTTCGGCATCGCCGCCGCCCTCGGGCCGCTTGCCGAACCCGCCACGGAGCAGGGCTGACCGGCTGAGGGTTGCGGCCATCCGGGCCTGCACCCTAGATAGGCGCCCTTCCCTTCTTTGCGGCCTTAACCGAGAGATTTGCCATGCCCGCCATCACCCTGCCTGACGGCTCCGTGCGACACTTCGCGGGTCCCGTCACCGGCACCCAGGTGGCGGCCGATATCGGGCCCGGCCTGGCGCGCGCCGCACTCGCCATGCGCGTCGACGGAAAGGTCATGGATCTCGCCCGCGAGATCGACCAGGACGTCAGCCTCGCCTTCATTACGCGGAAAGACCCGGAAGCGCTGGAGCTGATCCGCCACGACACGGCGCATGTCCTGGCCGAAGCCGTGCAGGCGCTCTTCCCGGGCACCCAGGTCACCATCGGTCCTGCGATCGAAAACGGCTTCTATTACGACTTCGCGCGCAACGAGCCTTTCACGCTGGAAGATCTGCCAAAGATCGAAGCGAAGATGCGGGAGATCGTCGCCGCCCGTGCACCCTTCACGCGCGAGGTCTGGGATCGGGACGAGGCCATCGCCTTCTTCCGGAACAAGGGGGAGCGCTACAAGGCCGAGCTGATCCAGGATCTGCCGGTGACGGAGACGATCACTCTCTATCGCCAGGGCGACTGGATCGACCTCTGCCGCGGTCCCCATATGCGCGACACCGGCGACGTCGGCACGGCCTTCAAGCTGATGAAGGTGGCCGGCGCCTATTGGCGCGGCGATCATCGCAACGCCATGCTCAGCCGCATCTACGGCACCGCCTGGCGCGACCAGAAGGAGCTGGATGCCTATCTGAAGATGCTGGAAGAGGCCGAGCGGCGGGACCATCGCCGCATCGGAAAGGCTATGGACCTCTTCCACATGCAGTCGGAGGCGCAAGGTTCCGTCTTCTGGCACCAGAAGGGCTGGCGCCTGTATCGTACCCTCGAAGCCTATATGCGCCGCCGCCTCGAAGGGGCTGGCTATGACGAGGTGAAGACGCCCCAACTCGTCGATCGCGCGCTCTGGGAAGCCTCCGGCCACTGGGAAAAGTTCCGCCAGAACATGTTCGTGGCGACGGTGGATGAAGAGCCGGACGTCATGCTGGCGCTCAAGCCCATGAACTGCCCCTGCCATGTGCAGATCTTCAACCAGGGCCTGCGCTCCTACCGCGAACTGCCGTGGCGGATGGCCGAATTCGGCTCCTGCCATCGCTACGAGCCCTCGGGCGCACTGCACGGCATCATGCGCGTCCGCGCCTTCACGCAGGACGACGCCCATATCTTCTGCACCGAGGATCAGATCGGCGCGGAGACCGTGCGGTTCGTGACGCTGCTCTCCTCCGTCTACCGCGATCTCGGCTTCGAAGACTTCCGGGTGAAGTTCTCCGACCGGCCGGAGACCCGCGCCGGCACGGATGCCCAATGGGACCGGGCCGAGAAGGCGCTGCACCAGGCCTGCCGTGAAGCCGGCATCGGCTATGAAGACAATCCCGGCGAAGGCGCCTTCTACGGCCCCAAGCTGGAATTCGTCCTGCGTGACGCGATCGGGCGGGACTGGCAGTGCGGCACGCTGCAGGTCGACTACATCCTGCCCGAGCGGCTGGATGCAGAATACATCGGCGAGGATGGGGCGAAGCACCGCCCGGTCATGCTGCACCGCGCGATCCTGGGCAGCTTCGAGCGCTTCCTCGGCATCCTCATCGAGCAATATGCGGGCCGCTTCCCCCTGTGGCTCGCGCCCGTCCAGGTGGTCGTCGCCCCCATCGTCTCGGACGCGAACGACTATGCCGAGGAGGTCGCGACAGAAATGCGGGCCATGGGGCTCCAGGCCGTGACCGACCTTCGCAATGAGAAGATCAACGCCAAGGTGCGCGAGCATTCCCTCGCCCATGTTCCGGTCATCGCGGTGGTGGGCCGGCGGGAGGCGGAGCGCCGCGAAGTCAGCCTGCGCCGTCTTGGCGGCGAAGGCCAGGAGGTGATGGCCCTCGATGCCGCGGTCGCCGCTCTCGCGGCCGAGGCCCTGCCGCCCGATCAGCGGACGGCGTCGCACCTTTGAGAACAGGGCAGGCTTGATCCCGCGCCCCCTTGCGAAGGGGGCCGTCGATCCCCGATATAGGCAGCATCCGGGCGGAGCGTTCGGGAATCCCCTCAGGGGCTTTCCCGGTCGTTCCGCTCTGCTTATGATGTTCCCAACTTCGACAGGAGAGCTCCATCCCTAGGCCACCCCAAGCTCCGACGCCGCCGCGTGGTGACGGCCCCCGTGTGAATGAGGAAATTCGCTCGCCCCAGGTCCGTCTGATCGATCAGGACGGCGAGATGATCGGTGTGATGAGCGCGCGTGACGCGCTGCAGCGTGCTTTCTCGGTCGGCCTCGACCTTCTCGAGATCAGCCCGAACGCAGAGCCGCCGGTCGTCAAGATCCTCGACTACGGCAAGTTCAAATACGAGCAGCAAAAGAAGAAGAACGAAGCCAAGAAACGCCAGAAGGTCATCGAGATCAAAGAGATCAAGGTGCGCCCGAACATCGACGAGAACGACTACCAAGTGAAGCTCCGCGCCATGAAGTCCTTCATCGAAGAGGGCGACAAGGTGAAGGTGACGCTCCGCTTCCGTGGTCGTGAAATGGCGCACCAGGACATCGGCATCCGCGTGCTGGAACGTATCCGTGCGGATATGGATCAGCAGACCAAGGTCGAGCAGATGCCGAAGATGGAAAACCGCCAGATGATCATGGTGCTATCGCCGCGCTGACCGGCGAATGCTGCGCCGCCAGCGGGCGGCCCATGCCATTCTGGCACTGATCTTGTATGGTCGATCCCGAGCTATCGTCATCGGGGTCGGCCATGCCTGAATTATCCTTGGATATCGCCCGTCTGCGGGCCGCCTACGCGTCCGGCGAGACGACGCCACGCCGCGTCGTCGAAGAGATCTTCGCCCGCATCGCGGCGGCGAACGACCCGGCGATCTGGATTGCCCGCCGGCCTGACGCGGAGCTTCTCGCCGAGGCCGATGCTCTCGCCAGCCGCGGGCCAGATGCCGCCCACCTGCCGCTCTACGGCATTCCCTTTGCCGTCAAGGACAACGTGGACGTCGCGGGCCTGCCCACTACGGCGGCCTGCCCCGCTTTCACCTATCACCCGACTGCCTCCTCCCCGGTCGTCGAGCAGTTCGTCGCAGCGGGCGCCATCGTCATCGGCAAGACCAATCTCGACCAGTTCGCGACCGGCCTGGTCGGCGTCCGCTCGCCCTATGGCGTGCCGCGCAACAGCTTCGATCCGCTCATGGTCCCAGGCGGGTCAAGCTCCGGCTCGGCCGTCGCCGTGGCGCGCGGGCTCGTCAGCTTCGCGCTCGGCACCGATACGGCGGGCTCGGGCCGCGTGCCGGCGGCCTTCAACAACCTCGTGGGCCTCAAGCCGACACGCGGGCTGCTGAGCAATCGCGGCATGGTGCCGGCCTGCCGGTCTCTCGATTGCCTCTCGGTCTTCGCCCTCACCGTGCCCGATGCGCTCCTGGTGCTGGATGTCGGCGCCGGCTTCGACCCCCAAGACGCCTATTCCCGCCCGGCGCCTGCCGGCTTCCGGCCCGGCCTGCGGCCGACACCCTCCGCTTTCACCTTCGCCGTACCCCGGCCCGCCGATCTGCAATTCTTCGGCGACGCCGAAGCCGCCCGCCTGTTCGACGAAAGCGTCGCCCGCGTCGAAGCGCTCGGTGGCCAGAAGCTGGAAATCGACTTTTCCCCTTGGGTCGAAGCGGCCAACCTTCTCTACGGCCCCTGGACAGCCGAACGCGCAGCGGCGGTCGGCCCGATGCTCGCGGCGGAGCCGGACGCCTTGCATCCCGTCACCCGCGCCGTCATCGAGAAGGGCATCGGCCCCTCCGCCGTGGATCTGTTTCGTGCCCAATACCGTCTGCAGGAACTGGCGCAGCAGATCAGGCCGGTATGGGATGAGGCCGATTTCCTGCTCGTGCCGACGACGGGGACGGCCTTTTCCCTGGCTGATCTCGACGCCGCACCGATCGCCCGCAACAGCGATCTGGGCTACTACACGAACTTCACCAATCTGCTCGATCTCGCGGCGATCGCCGTGCCGTCCGGGTTCAAGGCGAGCGGCTTTCCCGTCGGCATCAGCCTCATCGGCCCCGCCTGGCATGACGGGCTGCTCGCGAGCTTCGCCCACCGCCTGCACGAGGCGACGGGTGGCCCGCTCGGCGCCACGGGCATCGGCCAGCCGTCCGCCAGCCTCTCGGCGACAGCCGGCATCATCCACCCCCGCGTCGAACTTGCCGTGTTCGGGGCGCATCTCACGGGTCAGCCGCTCAATCCGCAGCTCAAGGCGCTGGGCGGGCGCTTCGTGCGCGGCTGCGTGACGGCGCCGCGCTACCGCATGGTGGCGATTCCTGGGAAGATTCTCCGGCCCGGCCTCATCGACATCGGGGAGGGCGGCGCCACCATTCGCGGCGAGATCTGGTCGCTTCCGGCCGATGCCCTCGGCACCTTCCTCAGCGGCATCGCCTCCCCCCTCGGCCTCGGCCAGGTGAAGCTCGCAGCAGGCGAAGCGGCGCTCGGCTTCATCTGCGAGGGCGGCGCACAGACGGAGTCTGCGGAAGACGTCAGTCAATTCGGCTATTGGCCTGCCTATTTGCAGTCTCGCGCCAAATAACGGCCCTGCAGGGGAAGATTGACAGCCCTGTCAAGCAAGCGTCCCCCGGGGATTCACGGAAAGCTTGACCTGGGCGGGACGGCGCGCCATTTACAGGGCCACCGTCGCAATCAAGGAATATGACCGATCCATGTCAAAAGAAGACATGATCGAGTTCAGCGGCATGGTGTCGGAGCTTCTGCCCAACGCCATGTTCCGCGTGAAACTCGACAATGACCACGTGATCCTCGCCCATACCAGCGGCAAGATGCGCAAGAACCGCATCCGCGTCCTGGCCGGTGATCGCGTGAACGTCGAAATGACGCCCTACGACCTCACCAAGGGTCGCATCACCTTCCGGTTCAAGTAATCATCCTCCCGGACGGATGCGGCTTGGTTCTGGCGTCTGCCAGTCCCCGCCGCCTTGAGCTTCTCGCTCAGCTCGGACTGAAACCTGACCGCGTCGTCGCCCCCGATGTCGATGAGACACCGCTTCGGGGCGAGTTGCCGCGGGCCTATGCCCAGCGTGTCGCGCGGGCCAAGGCACAGGCGGTCCACCTTCTGATCCCCGACAGACCCGTCCTTGCCGCCGATACGGTCGTCGCCGCCGGAAGGCGAATCCTGCCCAAGGCAGAAACCGAAGCCGAGGCCCGTGCCTGCCTCGCACTGCTCTCCGGCCGGCGCCATCGGGTGATGACGGCCGTGGTCCTCGCCTGCCCTGACGGCCGTCTGCGGGAACGTCTGGTCGACTCCGTCGTAACCTTCGCGCGTCTCAGCCCGCGCGACATCGACGGCTATGTCGAGAGCGGGGAATGGCGGGGGAAGGCCGGCGGCTATGCGATCCAGGGCCAGGCCGCCCGCTTCGTACGCTTCCTGGCCGGCAGTTACTCCGGCGTCGTCGGACTACCCTTGCACGAAACGGCGCACCTGCTCGCGCTCTGAGGCCGCCAGCCGCACCCGGGCGCGCTCCAGTTCGGGCCCGGTGACGCGCAGTGGTGCCGCTCCCAAAGCATCGAAGATCAACGCGACGTCGCCCGCCGTACTGCCCCAGACGGGGTGGAGCCGGGTTTCCTTGCCCGCAAAGTTCATGCGATCGCCGGTATCGAGATAGCTCTCCACCGGCAGGCCCTCGGCCAGGATGACAGCGTGATGCGGAAGCTCCACGTGATGGTAGGTGACGGAGGCCACATCCTGTTGGCGAACGAGAGCGCCCGTCGCCAGGTGCTTCACCGGGATGAGCACGTCCTCGATAAAGACAGCATGATCCGGCGAGAGCAGTAGCGGCCGCTCCGGCAGTCCGGGTCCGAAGCTGTGCGGCGCGATGCGGATCGGCTGCACTGCCGCGGGCGCCGGGTGGCGCCGGCAATCCGCCCGGCGCGAGCCGAGCCACGTTACTGGCAGCACTTCTCCGCCCTGCGTTCGCACGAGGTCGCCGACCTGCAGCTGTTCGATCTCCCTCCAGCCGTCTTCCGTCGCGATCCGTGTTCCCGCGGCGAAGCAGGCGATCGGCTGCAGCAGAACTTCGTCATCTGCCACGTCGAACATCACGTCATAGGTGAGGAAGAGGTTGAAACCGGGATTGTCCCGCAGCCCGTCATCCGCGGGTGTCGTCAGCAGGTTCGTATTTCCTCCGGCCGGCAGCACCCCGCTGCCGGTCACGTAGGATAGGAGCGTGCCGCCGGCGGTCTCGCCCGCAGGTTGGGTAAGCTGGTAGCGAGTCCCATCGGGCAGCGTGCCGTAGGACAGCCAGGACGGCAGGTCGAGCGTGCCGGGGTCGTAGATGTTGTTGTTCGGGCCGCCATCCGTATCGATCACCGTGGGGATGGGGGTGGTGTAGGTGCCGGCGTTGGTGATGATGGCCACCTGCGTGTCGCTCGCCTGCGCCTTGGAGAAGATCGACCAAGCTGCATTGCCGTCCGGATTGGGTAGGTCGCCGGCGCCCGTCGGCGCCATCGTCAGGATGAGCGTCGCGGGATTGGCCTTCCAGGCAGCGATCGTGGCGGGGTTCAGCCCCACGGCCAGCGTGCCGGGCGCGGCGGCAGAGGTCGGCGCCTCGACGATGAAGCCCGGCATGAGGCCCGGCGCCTCCGGAAGCTGCGCCAGCACCGTGCCCAGCGTGCTGGTGCCATAGAGGCCCGCACCGAAATCGCCGAAGGTGCCGTTGGCGAGGGGCGTGCCACCGGACGCAACGGCATTGGCCCAGGCCGTATAGCTTTCGGCCGGCGTATTGCTGTCGATATTGGTGACCTGCGCGACATTGACGTTGGTCGCGGTCGCCAGACTGTCCCCGGCCACATCCGACAGCGTCACCGTCGTCGCGACGGGATTGTAGTAATAGGTGGGCGCTTGGGCGAAGGTGAAGCTGTCGGCGCCCTGCTCGGTCGCCTCGGTCGTGCCGGGCCACCAGCTGCCATAGGTCGCGAAGAGGTTGGGCGCGCCGGTATCGAAGCTATAGGGCTCCACCGGCCCGCCGCCCAGCGAAGCGTAGATCACCAACTGCGGTGACTGGACGGTATTGTAATAGATCGGGATGCTCAGCGGTCCGGCTGTCGACGTGCCTTCGCTCATCCCCGCATCCCCTGCCCGGATGGCCAGTCCCTTTTGATCCAGGAGGGTGGGCCGGTGCCCACCCTCCTGTCAAACCAAAGGCGCGGTCTCAGTAACGATAGAGGTCGTGCTTGAAGGGGCCGTTGACGCTGGCGGCACCGATGTAATCGGCCTGCTTCTGGCTCAGCTTGGTCAGCTCGGCGCCGACCTTGGCGAGGTGCAGCGCGGCGACCTTTTCGTCCAGCACCTTGGGCAGGGTGTAGACGCGCTTCTCATAGGTGCCGGGCTTGGCCGTCCACAGCTCGATCTGCGCCAGAACCTGATTGGTGAAGGAGGCGGACATCACGAAGCTCGGATGGCCAGTCGCATTGCCGAGGTTCACGAGACGGCCTTCGCTCAGTACGATGAGCCGCTTGCCGTCGGGGAAGATGACCTCGTCCACCTGCGGCTTCACGTTGTCCCACTTGTAGTTGCGCAGGGCCTCGATCTGGATCTCGCTGTCGAAGTGGCCGATGTTGCAGACGATGGCGCGGTTCTTCATCGCGCGCATGTGCTCGATCGTGATGACGTCGACGTTGCCGGTCGCGGTCACGAAGATGTCACCGCGGGGCGCGGCATTCTCCATCGTCACGACCTCGTAGCCTTCCATGGCCGCCTGCAGGGCGCAGATCGGGTCGGCCTCCGTCACCAGCACGCGGCAGCCGCCGTTGCGCAGAGAGGCGGCCGAGCCCTTGCCGACGTCGCCGAAACCCGCGACCACCGCGACCTTGCCGGCCAGCATCACGTCGGTGCCGCGGCGGATCGCGTCCACCAGGCTCTCACGGCAGCCATAGAGGTTGTCGAACTTCGACTTGGTCACGCTGTCGTTCACGTTGATGGCGGGCACCAGCAGCTTGCCAGCCCGGGCCATTTCCCACAGGCGATGAACCCCGGTGGTCGTTTCCTCGGAAATGCCACGGACCTCGGCCAGCATTTCCGGATACTTCTCGTGCATGAGCACGGTCAGGTCACCGCCATCGTCGAGGATCATGTTCGGCGTCCAGCCGTCCGGCCCGCGGACCGTCTGCTCGATGCACCACCAGAACTCTTCCTCGTTCATCCCCTTCCAGGCGAAGACCGGAATGCCCGCGGCAGCGATCCCCGCGGCCGCATGATCCTGGGTCGAGAAGATGTTGCAGGAAGACCAGCGCACCGTGGCACCCAGCGCCACCAGCGTCTCGATCAGCACGGCGGTCTGAATGGTCATGTGCAGGCAGCCGGCGATGCGGGCACCGGCGAGCGGCTTGCTGTCACCGTATTCGGCGCGCAGCGCCATCAGGCCGGGCATCTCGTCCTCGGCCATCGAGATTTCCTTCCGGCCCCAGGCGGCGAGGCTGAAATCACGGACCTTGTAATCTTCGGCGGGGGAGGTGATGGCAGTATCGGGCATAGGGTCTTTGTTCCGTTCGAGCTCTGCGGGCGGCATAGCCGAGCCCCCGACTGAGGGAAACCTTTTCAACGCGAGTCCAGGGTCCCGGCCGTCACATCCCGGCCAGGCCGCCACTGAAAAGAAACGTCGCCCCCATCCTATCATGGGCGCGACGAGGAGACCGACACGATATGATCCGCTCGCTTCTGAGGGACCGCCGGTTTGCACCGCTCTTCTGGTGCCAGTTCTTCGCTGCCTTCAATGACAATTTCCTCAAGAATGCCCTGCTTTTTCTCATCCTCTGGGGTGCGGGAAGTGCAGCGGTGGGCGAGCCGCCTCATGCCGCGAATGCCCTGATCGCTTTCGCGGGAGCCGTCTTCATCCTGCCCTTCTTCCTGCTGTCAGCGCTCGGCGGCGAGATGGCGGATCGTTACGACAAGGCCTGGCTTGCCCAGCGGATCAAGCTGGTGGAAATCCTGGTTGCGCTGCTCGCTGTGGTCGGCTTCCTGCTCGCAAGCGTTCCGGTGCTCTTCCTCGCCCTCTTCGCCTTCGGCACGCTCTCGGCCCTCTTCGGACCGGTCAAATACGGAATCCTCCCCGATCACCTGCCGCGCGAAGCCCTGCCGGCTGCCAATGCCCTGGTGGAGGGCGCGACCTTCCTCGCCATCATCGGTGGCACCGCCGCTGGTGGCTTCGCCATCACCCTGCCGCACGGCACCGTCCTCCTGGCGGTGGCCGTAATGCTGTTCTCCGTCCTCAGCTGGGCATCCGCCCGGCTCATCCCCCCCTCCGGGGAGGGCGCACCCACGCTGGAGGTCCGCCGCAACATCCTGCGTTCGACCTTCGGCTTGCTGTCGGAGCTGCGCACCGACCGCCGCATCTGGTGGGCGGCCCTCGCCAATTCCTTCTTCTGGCTGGTGGGCGCCATCGCCCTCGGCCTTCTGCCCGGCCTGGTCAAGGAAGCGCTCGGCGGCAGCCGGCATACTGCGACCTTCGCGCTGCTCCTCTTCTGTTTCGGCATCGCCGCGGGGTCCATGCTGGCCGCCCAGCTCACCGGCCGCCGCGTCAATCTCAGCCCGGCCATCATCGGCACCGGGCTGCTCGGCCTTTTCCTGCTAGATCTCTGGCGGGTGACGCAGGGCGCCGTCGGGCGGCACGAGCTCGCGACGCATGTCTTCGTCGATCTCGTGCTAATCGCGCTCGCTGGCGGCCTGCTCGCCGTCCCGACCTTCGCCGCCATCCAGGTCTGGGCCAAACCCGATCATCGCGCCCGTGCCATCGCCGGCGCCAACGTCATCTCCGCTGGCGCCATGGCGATCGGTGCGCTCCTCACCTCGGCGCTGCTCGGCCTCGGGCTCGGCGTGCCGCTGATCTTCGGCCTGCTCGGCCTGTGCTGCCTCGCTGTCACGCTCTGGATGCTGGCGACCATGCCGGCTCGACGCCTGCCCGACCTGCTCTGGATGCTCTTTCGCATCCTGTACCGGGTCGAGATCAGCGGGGCCGAGAACCTTGAGCGGCAGGGCCCCCGCAGTATCGTCGCCGTCAATCACGTGAGCTGGCTCGATGCGGCGCTGGTCCTCGCCGTGCTGGAGACGCCCCCTGTCTTCGTCATCGACCGGTCGCTCACCCGCTTCTGGTGGGTCCGCACCGCGCGCCGGCTCGCGACCGCCATCGCGCTCGATCCGGCTCAGCCCATGGCGACCCGCCGGCTGGTGCGCACGGTAGAGGAGGGCCAGAGCCTGGTCATCTTCCCCGAGGGCCGCATCAGCGTCACCGGCAGCCTGATGAAGGTCTATGACGGCGCCGCCCTCATCGCCGCTCATACCGGGGCCAGCATCCTGCCGATGCGCATTAGCGGGCTGGAGATGACTCCCTTCTCCCGCGCGGCCGCGGGCCAGGTGCGGCGCCGCTGGTTCCCGAAGGTGCGGGTCACGGTGCTGCCGCCGGAACGTCTGGCGATTACCCCCGGCCTGCGCGGACGCGCTCGCCGGGAGGCGGGCTCCGCTGCCATCTACGGCATCATGTCGGAGCTCGTCTGGCGTACCACGCCGACGGACATGACGATCTTCCAGGCGGCCGCCATGGCCGCAGCCCATCACGGGCGCGGCCGCACCGCCTGCGAAGATCCCACCTCCGGCACGCTGTCCTACCGCCGGCTCTTTACCGGCGCCGCGGTCCTGGGTCGTGTCCTGGCACCGCTCTCCGCCCCGCGCGAGGCGGTGGGCGTCCTCATGCCCAATGCGAATGCGAGCGTCGCCCTCGTGCTCGGCCTCGTCTCCTCCGGCCGTATCCCGACCATGCTGAACTTCACCGCGGGCTCGGCCAATCTCCTCGCCGCCTGTCGCACGGCCCAAGTGCGCGTCATCCTCACCTCACGCGCCTTCGTGCTGAAGGGCGGCCTCGAATCGCTCATCGCAGAACTCGAAGCCGGCAGTGGGGAAACCAAGCCTCGCATCGTCTATCTCGAAGACGTCCGCAAGCAGATCGGCCTCGCCGCCAAGCTGCGCGGCATGGCGCAGGGGTCGCGTCCGCTCTACCGCGGCCCGGGCGCCGGTCCCGACGATGCCGCCGCCATCGTCTTCACCTCGGGCTCGGAAGGCACGCCCAAAGGCGTGGTCATCAGCCATCGCAACATGCTGGCGAACATCGCCCAGGTCGCGGCGCGCATCGACTACGGCCGCGAGGACCGCATGTTCAACGTATTGCCGCTGTTCCATTCCTTCGGGTTGAGCTGCGGCATGGTGCTGCCGCTGGTCTACGGCGTGCCGGTCTTCATGTATCCCTCGCCGCTGCACTACAAGACGATCCCGGAGCTGATCTACAAGACGAACGCGACGGTGCTGATCGGCACGGATACCTTCCTCACCGGCTATGCCCGGAACGCTAATGCCTATGACTTCCGGTCGCTGCGCTACGTCGTCGCCGGTGGGGAGCCGGTGAAGGTCAAGACGCATCAGCTCTTCCTCGAGAAGTTCGGCATCCGCTTGCTGGAAGGCTATGGCGTGACCGAGACCGGGCCCGTACTCGCCCTCAACACGCCCATGTTCTACCGGTTCGGCACTGTGGGCCGACTGCTGCCGGGGATCGAGGCGCGGCTCGATCCGGTGCCCGGCATCGTCGAGGGCGGTCGCCTCGTGGTGCGCGGCCCGAACGTCATGCTCGGCTACGTGCGGGCGGAAAACCCGGGCGTCGTCCAGCCGCTGCCGGGCGGCTGGCACGACACGGGTGACATCGTGTCGATCGACGCCGACGGCTTCCTGACCATTCGTGGCCGCGCCAAGCGCTTCGCCAAGCTCGGTGGGGAAATGGTCTCGCTCGCGGCAGTCGACGGTCTCGCGTCCGAACTCTGGCCGGAAGCGCTATCCGTCGCGACGGCGGTGCCGGACCCTCGAAAGGGTGAGCGCATCATCCTGCTGACCGAGCAGCCGGAGGCGACGCGCGAACAGTTTCTGCAATTCGCGCGCTCTCAGGGCGCCACCGAGCTGATGGTGCCGGCGGAGATCCGGGTGATCTCCGCCGTGCCCCTGCTCGGATCGGGGAAGGTCGATTTTGCGGCCGCCCAGCGCCTGGCGCTCGGCCAGGCAGCCGATCAGGCGGCGTAGAGCGCTTCGGCTGCCGCGGCGAGGGCGAGAACCCGCCCGTCCGCGCCGCGCGGCCCGATGATTTGGAGACCCACGGGCAGGCCATTCTCCAGAATCTCCGAACGGATGACGGCCGCCGGCGCCTGGGCGAGATTGACCGGGTAGCTGAAGGCTGCCCATTCGGTCCATCGCGTGAGGCCGGAGCCGGGCGGCACTTCCTCGCCGGCGATGAAAGGCAGCACCGTGCAGGCAGGTGACAGGATAGCCTCATAGCCCGCGAGCAGAGCGTCGAACCCTGCGCCGAAGGCAGCCCGGCGGTTATGGGCGTGAATGAGGTCGACGGCGCTGTAGCCGGCCCCTTGGGCGGCAATCTGGCGCAAGCCCGGATCAACCGCTTCGAGATCGCCCGGGCCCAGGGCGGAAAGGCGCGCGGCCGCGCCCGCGAACCAGTGGCGATGGAAGAGATCCAGCAGATTCTCCTCCGGTGGCAGGGAGATGGGTTCGAGGATCGCCCCTGCCGCCTCCAACCGTTTCACGGCGCGCTCGAAGGCAGCCGCGACCTCGGGCGCCACCCTGCCGCTCGGCGCATCGCGCCACAGACCAAAGCGACGTCCCTGGAAGGAGGCGGCAGGCTCCGCTTGTGCGGACGTGAAACTGAGCGGGTTCTGGAACCAATCGCGCAGATCGCGGCCGGACATCACGTCCAGCATCAATTGCGCATCGGCGACGGTGCGCGTCATCGGGCCGATATGGGCGACCGTGCCGAAAGCACTGGCGGGATAGGCCGGCACGCGACCGAAGGTGGGCTTGTGACCGACGATGCCGGTGAAGGCCGCTGGCACGCGAATGGAGCCGCCGCCGTCGGTTCCGAGATGGAGCGCGCCGGCGCCCGTTGCCGCCGCAACCGCGGCGCCGCCGGAGGAGCCGCCGGGCGTGAGATCGGCGTTCCAGGGATTGCGGGTGATGCCGGTGAGCGGGCCGTCGGTCAGCGCCTTCCAGCCGAATTCCGGTGTGGTGGTCAGGCCGAGAAAGACCGCACCGGCCGCCCGCAGCAGGGCGACCGAAGGCGCATCCACGCGGGAGGTGACGCCCGAAGAGCGGGAGCCGTAGCGCGCCAGGCTGTCCTTCACCCAGACGATGTCCTTGATCGTCGTCGGCACGCCGTCCAGCGGCCCCATCGGCGTGCCTGCGCGCCAGCGCGCCTCGGACTCGGTTGCGGCCGCAAGGGCGATGTCGTGGTCGATGCGCACGAAAGCGTTGAGCTTGGCTTGCACCGCTTCCGCCCGCGCGAGGGCGGCCCGTGCCACCTCAACCGGGGACAGCTTGCCCGAGGCATAGAGGGGGAGAAGCGCCGTGCCGCTCAGGCGGCAAAGATCCTCCGCATCGTCGAGCGGGGTTGCGGTTTTGGGGGTGTCGGCCATTCGGTGCTCTCTCCTGTCCAATCGGCTTGGGGCAGAGGTTCGCACCGGGATCGCGGCGAGGGCCAGCGATTTCTCGTCCGGCCCGGGCGGCAGGCTGCCGCCACGGGCGGAATCGAGAATCAGGTGTTCATGGCGTCGAAGAAGTCCTGGTTCGTCTTGCTGTATTTCAGCTTGTCGAGCAGGAACTCCATGCCGTCGGTCGAGCCCATCGGGTTGAGGATACGCCGCAGCACCCACATCTTCGACAGGGTTGCGCGTTCCACCAGCAGCTCTTCCTTGCGGGTGCCGGACTTCGTGATGTCGATCGCCGGGAAGGTGCGCTTGTCGGCGATCTTGCGGTCGAGGATGATTTCCGAGTTACCGGTGCCTTTGAACTCTTCGAAGATCACTTCGTCCATGCGGCTGCCGGTATCGATCAGCGCGGTCGCGATGATGGTCAGGCTGCCGCCTTCCTCGATGTTGCGCGCGGCGCCGAAGAAGCGCTTCGGACGTTGCAGCGCGTTGCTGTCGACACCGCCCGTCAGCACCTTGCCGGAGCTCGGCACCACCGCGTTATAGGCGCGGGCGAGGCGGGTGATGCTGTCGAGCAGAATGACGACGTCGCGCTTGTGTTCGACGAGGCGCTTCGCCTTCTCGATGACCATCTCCGTCACCTGAACGTGGCGGGCCGCCGGCTCGTCGAAGGTTGAGCTGATCACCTCGCCCTTCACGCTGCGCGCCATGTCGGTCACTTCTTCCGGCCGCTCGTCGATCAGCAGCACGATGAGGAAGACTTCCGGGTGATTGGCGGAAATCGAGCTCGCGATGCTCTGCAGCATCACGGTCTTGCCGGTGCGGGGCGGGGCCACGATCAGCGCGCGCTGGCCCTTGCCGATGGGCGAGATGAGATCGATCACCCGCGGCGTGTAATCCTTCTGCGCGCCTTTCACCGGCGGCGGCTGGTTCTCGATCTCCATCTTCAGCCGCTCGTTCGGATAGAGCGGCGTCAGATTGTCGAAATTGGTGCGGTGGCGAACCGCTTCCGGCTGCTCGTAGTTGATCGTATTGATCTTGTACATGGCGAAGTAGCGTTCGCCATCCTTGGGAGCGCGGATCTGGCCTTCCACGGAATCCCCGGTGCGCAGGCCGAAGCGGCGCACTTGGTGCGGGCTGACATAGATGTCGTCCGGTCCGGGCAGGTAGTTCGATTGCGGGCTGCGCAGGAAGCCGAACCCGTCCGGCAGAATCTCGAGCGTCCCCTCTCCGTGGATCGCCTGGTCATTCTCCGCCAGGCTCTTCAGGATGGCGAACATCATCTCCTGCTTGCGCAGAGAGGATGCGTTTTCGATCTGCAACGACTCGGCGAGGCTGAGCAGATCTGTGGGACTTTTCGCTTTGAGTTCGGCGAGGTGCATCGGGACGCCTTCGGGGAGGTCTCGGGTCCGCCCTTTGAAAGGCCGGACAATCCAGGATTTGTTGGGGGTTTGATCGGGATGAAGTTAGGTCGGCGCGTGATCTGCTGGCGGTGGGCTGCACCCAAGGCTCGGGGCTACCACGAAGACGCGGGAAGTCTCCCGCCCGCTCAGATATGAAATTCAAGTGGACTGTTGGCGCGGACAAGTCAAGCCCCCCGGGGCGCGATCCAGGAGGCTTCGAAAACGGACATGTCTGGGGCAGAGGGCGCGGATTGCAGCGCCGGCGTGCTCCCTGGTAGGCTCCACCCGCCAGCAGATGCCTTTCCAGAAATGAAAAGTGAAGTGCCGGCACCAGAACCTGTTCAAATTCAGGCGACTTAAATGGAGCGTCAACAACAAACGCTCCGGGGGAAAACAAAAGATGGATCAAGTCTCTCCGAGCGGCCTTCTTCAGGCCCCGCCTTTTTCAAAACGTTACGAAAACTTCATCGGCGGTAAATGGGTCGCCCCGGTCGGCGGCCGATACTTCGACAATACTTCGTCCATCAATGGTCAGGTGATTTGCGAGGTCCCGCGGTCCGACAAGGACGACATCGAGCGCGCCCTCGATGCCGCCCATACAGCGAAGGACGCCTGGGGCCGCACCCCGGCGGCCGAACGCGCGCTGATCCTGCTGCGCATCGCCGACCGGATGGAGGAAAATCTCGACCGTCTGGCCCTCGCCGAGACCTGGGACAATGGCAAGCCCATCCGTGAGACCACCGCTGCCGACATTCCGCTCGCGATCGATCACTTCCGCTATTTCGCGAGCTGTGTCCGGGCGCAGGAAGGCGCGCTGAGCGAAATCGACCACGACACCATCGCCTATCACTTTCATGAGCCGCTCGGCGTCGTCGGGCAGATCATACCGTGGAACTTCCCGATCCTGATGGCCTGCTGGAAGCTGGCGCCTGCGCTTGCGGCGGGCAACTGCGTGGTGCTGAAGCCCGCCGAGCAGACGCCGGCCAGCGTCCTCTTGCTCGCCGAACTCATCGCCGACCTGCTGCCGCCGGGTGTGCTCAACATCGTCAACGGTTTCGGTCTCGAAGCGGGCAAGCCTCTCGCCTCCAGCAACCGGATCGCCAAGATCGCCTTCACCGGTGAGACGACGACCGGCCGCCTCATCATGCAGTATGCGAGCCAGAACCTGATCCCGGTCACGCTCGAGCTCGGCGGCAAGTCGCCCAACATCTTCTTCGCCGACGTCGCCTCCGAAGACGACGACTTCTTCGACAAGGCCCTCGAAGGCTTCACCATGTTCGCCCTCAACCAGGGCGAAGTCTGCACCTGCCCGAGCCGCGCCCTCATTCAGGAATCGATCTACGATCGGTTCATGGAAAAGGCGGTGAAGCGGGTGGAGGCGATCCGTCAGGGCAATCCGCTCGATCCCACCACCATGATCGGCGCCCAGGCATCCTCCGAGCAGCTCGAGAAGATCCTGAGCTACATCGAGATCGGCCGCCAGGAAGGCGCCGAGGTCCTCACCGGCGGCACGCGCAACGTCCTCGAGGGCGATCTCAAGGACGGCTTCTACGTCAAGCCGACGGTCTTCTCCGGCCACAACAAGATGCGCATCTTCCAGGAGGAGATCTTCGGGCCCGTCGTCTCCGTCGCCACCTTCAAGACTGAGGCCGAAGCCCTGGAGATGGCCAACGACACCCTCTACGGCCTTGGCGCGGGCGTGTGGACGCGGGACGGCAGCCGCGCCTACCGCTTCGGCCGCGGCATCCAGGCCGGTCGCGTCTGGACCAACTGCTACCACGCCTATCCGGCCCATGCCGCCTTCGGCGGCTACAAGCAGTCCGGCATCGGGCGTGAGACGCACAAGATGATGCTCGACCACTACCAGCAGACCAAGAACCTTCTGGTCAGCTACAGCCCCAAGGCCCTCGGCTTCTTCTGAGCCTTTGGGTGGCTAGCGCGTAGGGTGGGCTTCGGCCCACCCTACCCTACTGGCGGGTCAGAACGGCTTTACGATCACCATGATGACGATGATCACCATCAGCACCGTCGGCACCTCATTGGCGAAACGGTAGAACCGCTCCGGCCGGCGGTTGCGGTCGTTGAGGAAATCCTTGCGCCACTTCGAGCAGGCGCCGTGGAAGCCGGACAGCAGGATCACGCTGACGAACTTCACCCACCACCAGGGCTGGCTCCAGAGAACCACGCCCGGGGTCACGATCAGCAGAAACCCAAAGACCCAGCTCGCGATCATCGCGGGGTTCATGATCTGCTTGAACAGCCGCCGCTCCATGATCTTGAAGCGTTCGCTCTCGCGCGAGCCGACGGGCACCTGGCAGTGATACACGTAGAGTCGCGGCAGGTAGAAGGTTGCCGCCATCCAGGCGATCACGCTGATGACGTGGAAGGCCTTGACCCAAGGGTAGAGGCTGATCAGCAGCATCACACCATCTCCCGCACCAGGCCGAGGAGCACGGGCAGATCGGTCATCCGCTTGAAGATGCCGGCGCCTTGGGCCACCAGTTCATGGCCGTCTTCCCTGGGCGAGAAGCCGAGGCAGGCCATCCCGGCGGCCCGCGCAGCCTGGCAGCCGGGCACGGAATCCTCGATGACCAGGCAGCGGGTCGGCGGTACGCCCCCTGCTTCGGCGGCCGCCAGGAACAGATGCGGGTCGGGCTTCCCGTTCAGACCGAGCTTCATCATGTCTTCGGCACTGTGCTTCCGGTCGCCGACGATGGGGGCGAGACCGGTGCGGCCGAACTTCACTGCCATCTCGGCGTGGCTCGAATTGGAAGCGACGCGCCAATTCACGCCCGCGGCGCTCAGCGCGCTCAGCGTCGCTTCAGCACCGGGAATGGCTTCCACCTCGCGCGCCAGCGCCTCCACCATCGCCGCCGAAAAGCTCTCTCCGAAATCGAGCGGCACAGGCCGGCCAGTCTCTGCCTCCGTGCGGGTGATGATGTCGCGGAGAGAGGTGCCGAGGAACAGCGTCTCGCAGTCATGCGCCGAAATGTTCCAGCCGAGTGCGCGCAATTCGCGAGAGAGCACGACGCTCGCCAGACCTTCGCTGTCGATCAACACGCCGTCACAATCGAAGATCACCAGGTCGATCGGTTCATCGCGCCTGGCCAATAGGTCCCGAGCTGTCAGCATGGCAGCGGTTCTAGGCGTTCGGGCGCGGGATGACCAGCGCGCAGGAATGGACAGTCGCCATGCGCCGCAGGGCAGGCCGCCCCACCCCGGTGGCTGCACAATCCCGGGCCGCGGGCCAGGGCCGTCCGTGCCACCTTGGCGAGCGCGGCGATGAAACCCGCATCGTCGTTCTGCACGGGAACCCGGAAATAGCCCGGCACACCGTTCTGATGGGCAAGCTCCCGATATTCCATGTCGAGTTCGACCAAGGTTTCCGAATGGTCGGAGACGAAGGCGACCGGCACCACCACGACGGCGACGCGGTCCCGGCCGGCCTGCATCACCGCCTCGTCCGTGCTCGGCCCAAGCCAAACCTGGGGCGTGGCGCGGGACTGGTAGCAGACCAGCCCATCTGCCTCCGGGTCACGCAGATGGCGTCGCAAGGCTGCGACATAGGATTCGACCTGGAACTGATAGGGATCGCCCCGGTCCACAATGACCTTGGGCAAGCCATGCGCGGAGAAGAGCAGCCGGATCGGCGTGCCGTCGGGTAAGGCCTGACGGGCGGCATCGATCGTCGCATCCACCAGCGCCGCCGCATTGGCCGCCACCGCAGGGTCGTCATACCAGCAGCAGAGCGTCGTCGTCGGCACGGCCAAACCCACCCGTGCCGCCGCCTCTCGCCAATCCGTCAGCGAACTGCCCGTCGTCGTAGTCGAAAACTGGGGGTAGAGGGGCAGAAGCAGAATCTGATCCGGCGCCCAGGCCTTCACCTCACGCGCCGCCGCTTCCGCAAAAGGATGCCAGTAGCGCATGGCGATGAAGCATTTCACCTCGCCATCGCCCGCCATGGCCGCGTCGAGCGCCACCGCCTGCTTCTGGGTAAGGGGCAGCAGCGGCGAGCCGCCCCCCATCAGCCGGTAGTTTTCCTTCGCCGCCGGTACCCGCTTGTGGGCGATGAGCCTCGCCAGGAAGGGGCGGATGAAGGGCGGCACCCGCAGAATCGCCGGATCCGTGAACAGATTCATCAGGAAGGGGCGCACGGCTTCCTGATTGTCGGGGCCGCCAAGATTGAACAGCACCACGGCAATGCGCCGTGCTGCCGTCCTCGTGTCGCCTGCGCTCACCACGCCTAGCCCCTCCGCACCTGCTCCACCAGCGCCGCCACATGCGCGGGCGGCGTCGGCGGCATGACACCATGGCCGAGGTTGAAGACAAAGGGGCGATCCCGCATCGCAGACAGGATCGCGGCCGTCTCCGTAGCCAGTGTCTCGCCGCCAGAAAGCAGCGCGAAGGGATCGAGATTGCCCTGAAGGCCGATGCTGGGCGGCACGAGCTGCCCCACCACACGTGGGTCGGCCGCCGTATCCATGCCGACTGTCCAGACGCCGGTCTCCGCCGCATAGGCGCCGATCATGGTGCCGGCGAGGCGCGGAAAACCAATGACGGGCGCGGTCGGGTGGCTCTGCCTCAGTGCCTGGACGATGCGCCGCGTCGGCGCGATCACCTGCTTGGCGAAGCCCGCAGGCGACAATAGCCCGGCCCAGCTGTCGAACAGCATGACGGCATCCACCCCGGCGTCGATCTGGGCGCGCAGATAGGTGATGCTCGTCTCGACCAGCACGTCGATCAGACCATCGAAGGTTCCTGGGTCCTCGGCTGCCATGCGGCGGGTTGCCGCGAACTCTTTCGAGCCGCCACCCTCCACCATGTAACAGGCGACCGTAAAGGGAGCCCCCACGAAGCCGATGAGGGTCGTTTCGGGATGGTTTTTAGCAAGTGCCGTTTGCGTGATCCCGATGGTTTCCAGCACCGGCGCCGTGCGCGCCAGAAAGCCTTGGACGTCGAGAGCGCGCACTTCATCCACAGAGGACAAGGGCGGAAGCCGGGGCCCATGCCCTTCGGTGAAGGTCAATGCCCGCCCCAGCGCCCAAGGCAGGATGAGGATATCACTGAAGAGGATGGCCCCATCCATTCCGAAGCGACGGATGGGCTGGAGAGTCGCCTCGCTTGCCGCTGTCGGATTTAGACAAAAACTAACAAAATCAGGACTTTGTGACCGAAGTTCGCGGTATTCCGGTAGGTATCGGCCTGCCTGTCGCATGAGCCATGTGGGCGGAGGCCACACCGTTTCCCCGCTCAGAACCTTCAGAAGTCTTTTCACGATTATCCCCAAAGAAGTACGCCCACCCTATCACGTCAGAATAAGAACTTAAGAAGTTTGGGGGAGGTAGATGGGGGTGGGAGAGTCGGGGTACCCGGTGCGCCCCCTTTTTGTCCCCAAAGTTTTCCACAGGGCTGAATGGGATTAGAGCGCTGTTTTTCTTCGCGACTCTGTGAACATTAAGTTACCTTGGCAGGAGGGTCGTACACATCTTCACATGCGAGCGGAGTGGACGGGATTCCCCCGCTGCATGCCGGCCCACCGGTTCGGGCTTCCTTTTATCCCCATTTCTCCCGTTATGATGCCGAGATGTCCACGCACCGGCTCAACCTCCACCTCGTCTCCGACGCGACAGGCGAGACCCTGAATTCCATCGCCCGCGCGACTACCGTGCAGTTCGAGCATCTGCACATCGTGCCGCATCGATGGAGCCTGATCCGCACACGATTCCAATTGCATAGGGTCTTGGACGGGCTCGAGGCGGAGCCTGGCCCGGTGCTCTGCAGTCTGGTCGACCGCGCGCTGCGCAGTGAACTCGACATGGCCTGCGCTCGCCTCGGCGTGCCGATCGTGCATGTCCTCGACCAGGTGATGACGATGCTGCAGGATCATATCGGCGAACAGGCCCAGGCCCGGCCAGGTCGGCAGTATATCCTCGATGCCGACTATTTCCGCCGCATCGACGCGATCCATTACGTGCTGGCCCATGACGATGGACAGGCCCAGGCCGGCATGGCGGAGGCAGACGTCATCCTCGTCGGCGTCTCCCGCTCCTCGAAAACGCCGACCTCCTTCTATCTCGCCAATCGCGGCATCAAGGCCGGCAACGTCCCCCTCGTGCCGGGGATCGAGCTGCCGGCGGCGCTCGACCATCCGCATTGCCCGGTGGTCGGTCTCACCCTCGATCCGCATTCTCTCATCGACATCCGCCGCCATCGCCTGCGCATGCTGGGCACCAACGCCGTCGGTCACCACGACCGCGGCGACTATACCGACCTGGAAGCGGTGACGGCCGAACTGCTCTGGGCCAAGCGGCTCTGCACCAGCCGCGGCTGGCCGGTCATCGATGTCAGCCGCCGTTCGATCGAGGAAACCGCTGCGACCATCATCCAACTCATGGAGGCCTGGGCAGAACGCCGCCAGAAGGCGGCTGCACGGGCCACCGCGTCAGGCAACCCACCCCCGGAGGCTTGAGGCTTGCGCCGCGCTAGCGGAAGGCGCATCGGTGCCGAAAGGACCTCTATGCTTGTCCCCGTCCACTGCCGTTACCTCATGGATCGCCGATGCTGTCGAGCCGCGCAAAATATGCTCTCCGCGCCGTCCTCGTTTTGGCCGAAGAAGCGCAATCGGGCCGGTGGACGAGTGCCCAGGTCATCGCCGACCGCAGCGACACCCCCCGGAAGTTTCTTGAGGCGATCCTCGTCCAGTTGCGTGACGAAGGCTTCATCCAAAGCCGCCGCGGGCCGGTGGGTGGCCATAAGCTGGCAAAACCCGCCGAGACGATCACCGTCGCCGATATCTATCGGATCATCGACGGCCCCATCGCCCTGACGCCCTGCGCCAGCCGCACGCGTTTCGGCGTTTGCAAGGATTGCAAGGATATAGAGACCTGCCAACTCACCGGGCTGATGCAGCGCGTGCGCGATGCTGCGGCCGAGGTGTTGGAGGGCTGCACCCTTGCCGATCTCGCCCATCTTCCCGCGCTCAAGGCCGACCTCGTCGTCTGATCACGAGGCCGGCTGCTCGCTTATTTTCTACTGGACAAATAGGAATTACCGCGCGCCAATAGCAGCCATGCGCGCAGCTCTTCCATCCCCTTTCGGCCCCTTCATCGATCGCTCGTCAGGCAGCGCGCAGGCGTGCTGGCTCTCGAAGGACCTCGGCCGAGGCGATCGTCACGAAACAGGATGTCCAGGATGACCGAACAGACCGTCGCCATCATCGGCGCGGGCTTCAGCGGCACGCTGCTGGCCCTTCATCTGATGCGCCAGACTACCCCCGGCACCCGCATTCTTCTCATCGAGCGCAACCGCCAGTTTGGCCGCGGCGCCGCCTACTCCACCGGCAATTCCTCCCACCTGCTGAACGTGCCGGCAGCGAAGATGAGCGCGTATCCCAATCAGCCCCAGCATTTCCTCGAATGGCTGCGGGCGGTGGAACCACCGGAACTCGGCGGCGTCAAACCCTCCCCCACCACCTTCGTGCCGCGCGCCGTCTTCGGCCGCTACGTCGAGGATCTTCTGGAAAGCGAGCGCCGCGCCGCGGTCTTCTGCGGGCGGCTGGAATTGCTCCAGAACGACGTGACGGACATCGCGCCCCAGCCCGGCGGCGTCGTTCTCTCCTTCTCCGAAGGTCCGCCGCGCGAGGTCGATCGCGTCGTCCTCGCGGTCGGCAACTTTCCGCCTTCGCCGCCGCCCGTCACCTCCCCGGGCTTCTACGACACGACCTTCTATAGCCCCGACCCTTGGGCGCCGGAGCTTACCGCCGATCTCGACCCCGACACCCCGGTGCTGCTCATCGGCACGGGGCTCACCATGGTCGACACCGCCATCTCCCTTCTTGACCAGGCGCATCGCGGCCCCATCATTGCCCTCTCCCGCCGCGGCTTGCTGCCACAGACCCACCTGCTCGGGCCGAACGCGACGGCGCTCCCGGAAGGCGAGCAATTTCCGACCCGTCTCAACCATCTCGCGCGCTTCCTGCGCCACCGTGCCCATGCCGCCCGCACCGCCGGCGGTTCCTGGCATGCGGTGATCGACGAGTTGCGTCCCCTCACCACCGATATCTGGCAGGCCATGTCGGTGGAGGATCGCCGCCGTTTCCTGCGCCATCTCCGCCCCTGGTGGGATACGCATCGTCATCGTCTCGCCGGACCGGTCGCCGCGCGCATTGCCGAAGCGCGGCACCGCGGGCAACTCTCCATCCGCGCCGGCCGTATCCGTGATTTCGTCATCCGGCCCGGCGGCCATGTCGATGTCGTGTTCCGGCCGCGCTTCCGGGAGGAGCTGGAGCGTCTCACGGTCGGCAGGGTCGTCAACTGCGCGGGTCCGGAGAGCGATTTCGCCCGCATCCGGGATCCCCTGGTGCGCCGCCTGCTCGACCGTGGCCTGGTCCGCCCCGATGCGCTCGGCCTCGGCCTCGACGTCACCGGCAACTGCGCGCTGCTCGCCGGGGACGGGTCCATCTCCCGCCGGCTCTTTGCGATCGGTCCGGTGACCAAGGGTGCCTTCTGGGAGATGACGGCGGTGCCCGATATCCGGCAGCAGGCGGAATTCCTCGCCGGCGTCCTTGCGGGTCTGGTGCGGCCGCCCGCGAGCGCCGCCCGCACTGCGGATGCCACCTGGTCGATCTGACGGCGCTTGCGCTTCCGCGCCATGGCCGGCTTTCTTGAGGGTCGAAACCTTCGAGGAGTGAGCGGGCGATGGCGGTCTTGGGATTTGTTGGAACGGGCGCCTTGGCCGAGGCCGTCATTCGCGGGCTGCAGAAGACCGACGCGAAGGCGCACCGCTTCCTGGTCTCACCTCGCTCGGAAAGCCGCGCCCGCGCGCTCGCCGAAGCCTTCGAGAACACCAGCCGGGCAGCGAGCAACGAGGCGGTGGTGGCGGACAGCGACATCGTCTGCCTCGGCGTCCTGCCCAAGCAGATCGGTGATCTCAAAGGTCTGCCCTTCCGTGCCGACCAGATCGTCGTGAGCTTCCTCGCGGGCGTGCCGCTCACCCTCCTGCGCCAGCATGTGGCGCCGGCGACACGCATCGTCCGCATGATCCCGATGCCCTGCATCGAGTTCGGCGAGGGGCCGATCCTCATGACCCCGGCCGACCCCACGGTGGAGGCGCTGTTCGGCCTGGTGGGGGAACTCGTCGTTCCGGCGCTCGAAAGCGATCTCGACACCATCAGCCTGACGAGCGGCTTCATGTCGACGCATTTCCAGTTGCAGAACACCCTCGTCGCCTGGCTGCAGAGCCGGGAGATCGCGCCGCCGGTCGCCACGCGCTACGTGCGGTCGCTTTTTTCGGGCCTCGGCGCGCTGGCGCTGGAGATGGATCGCCGGAATGATCCGCTGCCGCCCGAGGAGTATGAGACCCCGGGCGGACTCAACGCCTTCGTCCGCAGTTATTTCAACGAAGCGGAATGGTTCGATGCGATCGCTCGGGCGCTGGACGGTGCAGAGGCGCACCGTCGCACGCTGATGCGCTCCGAGGACTGAGCGGTCTTAGAGGTCCAGCAGCGCCTTGATCACGCCGGTTTCGGGCTTGGCCCAGACCGGAATGGTGGCGGGACCTTCGGCGAAGGGGGCGCGGTGGCTGGCCAGCGCCTCGGTCGGCACCTGCCCCGCCCCCATCGCCGCCATGACATGCCGGAAATCCGCGGGCGTCGCGTTGCGGCTCGCGAGCAAGGTGGTTTCGCGCTTGTGGAACTCCGGGTCCGGGAAGCCGATGTCGTCCTGCACGATACTGAGCAGTACGTAGCGGCCGCCATGGCCGACATAGGCGAGGCCGCCCGAAATCGAACGGGCATGGCCCGTCGCATCGACCACGACGTCGAAGAAATCGCCCTTGGTCTGTTCGCCGAGCATCGCGACCGCCTCCGGCCCCGCCTGCAGGCTATGCGTGACGCCGAGGGTCTTCGTCGCGAAATCCAGCCGGTCCTGACGGAGATCCATCATCGTGACCGCCGCGCCCTGGACCTGAGCGAAGATCGCGGCGGCGATGCCGATGGGACCGCCGCCCACCACCAGCACCCGGTCTTCGGGGCCGACGGCCGCGCGGCGGATGCCATGTGCGCCGATCGCGAGGAATTCCACCATCGCCGCTTCGTCCAGCGTCAGCCCGTCCGCGGGGAACAGGTTGCTCACCGGTACGGCGAGATATTCCGCCATGCCGCCGTCGAGATGGACGCCGAGCACGCCGATCTTCTGGCAACAATTGGTCAGGCCGCGGCGGCAGGCACGGCACTGGCCGCAGCTGAGATAGGGCATGACGACCACGGCCATCCCGGGGGTGAAGCCGGAGCCCGCCGGCGCCTCCACGATTTCGGCGGAGAGTTCATGGCCGATGACGCGCGGATAGGCGAAGTAGGGCTGGCGGCCGCCGAGGATGTGATAATCGGTGCCGCACAGGCCGATGCGCCGGATGCGGATGAGCGCTTCGCCCGGCCCCGGGCGGGGGTCTGGCCGCTCGATGAGTTCGAGTGTGCCGGGCTTGCTGCAGAGGATGGCTTTCATCGGTCGTTCTTTCGCGGGCTTGGGACGTCTGCGATCCCACTGTGCCCGCAAAGCGCCCGGCGGGTCAAAGCCCGGGAGCCATCTCCGGCCGTGCGCGGGGTGCGCCCTCGGGTTGCCGCTTCAACGGAACCAGGAGCGGCGGGTGTACTGCTCGAGGGATTCGGGCCGCATGGTGATGGAGAAGCCGGCCCGTTTCGGTGCCAGATAGGCCGATCCGATCACCGTGCAGGGCTCCAGGAAATGCTCGTGCAGAAAGTCGACGTATTCCGCCATGCGGTTCTCGAAGGAACAGGAGATGGCGAGATAGTCGAACATCGCAAGGTGCTGCACGTATTCGCATAGGCCGACACCGCCAGCATGCGGGCATACCGGAAGATCGTGCCGCGCCGCCATCACCATCACCGCGAGAATCTCGTTGATGCCGCCAAGGCGCGAGGTATCCAGCTGCACGATGTCGATCGCGCCGCGCTGGATGAACTGCTTGAACATGATCCGGTTCTGGCACATCTCCCCGGTCGCGACCATGATCGGTGCCACCGCATCCCGGATCTTTCTGTGTCCTTCGATATCGTCTGGACTCGTCGGCTCCTCGATGAACCATGGGTTGGAGAATTGGAGACCCTTGAGCCAGGTGATCGCCTGGTCGACTTCCCACACCTGATTGGCGTCGATCATCAGCCGTCGATGGGGCCCGATGACCTCGCGCACGATGGCAAGCCGTCGGATGTCGTCCTCTAGCCGGCGGCCGACCTTCATCTTGATGTGGTTAAAGCCGGAGCGGACGGCGAAGCGTGCGGCGCGGGTCAGCTGCTCGTCCGTGCTGCTCAGCCAGCCGGGCGCGGAGGTGTAGCAGGGGTAGCCATGGGTCAGCAGATCGTCGAGCCGTTCGTGCTTGCCGCGCGCTGCATCGGTCAGGAAATCCAGCGCTTCTTCGGGTCCGAGAAAGTCGGTGATGTAGCGAAAATCGATGCAGCGGACGAGTTCCGCCGGTGTCATTTCGCCGACGAGCCGCCAGATCGGCTTATCGACCGCCTTCGCCCAGAGATCCCACACGGCATTGACCACGGCACCGGTCGCGAGATGCATCGCCCCCTTGTCCGGCCCGACCCAGCGCAGCTGACTGTCGTTGGTCAGATGCCGCCAGAACCGGCCCGGATCCTCGCGGATCCAATCAAGCTCCAAGCCGATGACAAGATGGGCGAGAGCACGGACCGCGGTGCAGACGATTTCGGTGCCGCGGCCGATGGTGAAGGCAAGGCCATGACCACTCAACCCATCCTGATCCGTCCGCAGAATGACATAGGCGACGGAATATTCGGGGTCGATGTTCATGGCATCCGACCCGTACAAGGTGTTCGACGTCGGAAACCGGACGTCCATCGTGCACAGGCTGGTGATTCTTGCCATTACTTTGCCATTAGACGGACCAGCCACCGTCGATGATTTGCTCCGTGCCCGTCGTGTAGCTGCTTTCGTCGGACGCCAGATACAATGCGAGGTAGGCGATCTCTTCGGGAGAGCCGAGCCGGCCCATGGGCTGCCGGCGGACGAAGCCTGCACGGGCTTCCTCGGCGGACATGCCGCCGGTGCTGGCCTGCTTTTCGATCCGTTCGTTGAGCGACGGAGACTGCACGGTGCCGGGGCAGATGGCGTTGCAGCGAATGCCCTGGGTCACGTAGTCGGCTGCGACGGACTTCGTGAGACCCAGCACGGCGGCCTTCGAGGCGCCGTAAGCGGCGCGGTTCGGAACACCTTTGAGCGAAGAGGCGACGGAAGCCATGTTGATGATGGAGCCTCCTCCATGGGCCAGCATGCCCGGCAGGAAGGCGCGTATCATCCGATACATTGCGGTAACGTTAAGATCGAAGGAGAACTGCCAGGCGCGATCATCACAATCAAGTATCGAACCCGCATGCACGTAGCCCGCGCAATTGAAGAGGATATCGATGCGGCCGGCCTCGGCCGCTGCCTGGGTGATGGCTTCGGGCGAGAGCACGTCCAGCACGCGCGTGGTGCAGCCGCTCACGCTCTCCAACGCCGCGGCATTGATGTCTGTCGCGATCACCTCGGCCCCTTCGCGCGCGAAGAGCTCGGCCGTCGCGCGGCCAATCCCCTGCCCCGCCGCCGTGATGAAGGCGCGTTTTCCCTTGAGTCTCATGACATCCCTCCCGTCCGGGACCGGCCTGGATGAAATGAGGTCGAAAGGACCAATGGCCGGACCAATCTTTGTGTTGTAGTAGCATGGGTGGACCCTGCCAAGCGCAGCCGAGATGGGAGCAGAATGGCGCTCGAAGCCATCCAGAACCGACGCCTCTACACGCAGATCGCCGAGCGGCTCTGCGCGCTGATCCGCGCCGGGGATTATCCGCCCGGCGCCTTCCTGCCTTCCGAGCGGGAACTCGCGGCGGCGCTGCAGGTCAGCCGCTCCTCCGTACGCGAAGCGCTGATCGCGCTCGAGGTGCTGGGCGTCGTCGATGTGCGGGTCGGCGCCGGCATGCAGGTGCTGCGCGTGCCGGAAAGCGAGGTCACGCCGGATGTGGTCGGCCGCATCACCCGCATCGAATTCGCCGAGCCCGATCCGGAACTGCCGGTGAACCTCGATCTCGCGGCCGAGATCCCGCCTTTCGCCCTGCTCCAGGCACGGCGTCTGGTCGAGCCGGAGACGGCGGCGCTTGCCGCGCAGCACGCCTCCCGGGCACAGATCGACGGTCTGCGCGCCGCCTTCGAACGCCACCTGCGGGACAATCGCGAAGGCTCGCGCAGCAATCCAGGCGATCGGCAGTTCCACATCCTGGTCGCGCAGGCGAGTGGCAACCCCGCCTATGAGATGCTCATCACCCTGTTGCTCGGCCATCGCTACAGCCCGCTCTTCAGCCGCCTACAGCGCCTCTACAGTTCGGAGGACATGCCTTTCCGCGCCGAGCAGGAGCATTGGGAGGTGCTGAAGGCGATCGTCGCCCGCGATGCGAAGGCGGCGCGAACCGCGATGGCCGCGCATCTGGACTCGGTCATCGCGATCTTCGCCCGGGAATAGCAGGGCGGCTCCCCCGCCCGATTGACGGTCGCCGGCCGGCCCGCCAGACGGATTGGCATGTCCCGTCTTTCCGCCAATCTCGGTCTCCTCCTCGCGGCTGCCATTTGGGGTGGCGGCTTCGTCGCGCAGTCCGAGGGCGCGTCTCTTGGCGCCGGCTGGTTCACGGGGTTGCGCTACATCCTCGCCTTCCTCGTCGTGCTGCCGCTCGGGCTGATCGAGGCGCGGCGCGCTACCCAGGCGTTGTCGCGCGCCGACCGCCTGCTGCTCCTGCCGCTCGGCCTCGCCTTCTTCGCCGGCACGGTGTTGCAGCAATGGGCGGTCGCCATCACCAGCGTCACCCATGTGGGCTTTCTCACCGGCCTTTACGTGATCTTCGTGCCTTGCCTCGAAATGCTGGTCGCGCGCCGGCTGCCGAACGCGGCCATCTGGGCTGCGGCGCTGCTGGCACTGCTCGGCACCTGGTGCCTCGCGGGCGGCGCGATCACCAGCCTCAACCTGGGCGATGGGATGACCATCCTCTCCGCGCTCTGCTTCGCCGTGCAGATCCTGCTGCTCGACCGCTTCATCCACCGCACCGGCCGGCCGGTGGCCGCGGCCCTGTTCCAGTCGGCAGTCTGCGTCGTGCTCGGCCTCGCGATCGGCCTGCTCGCTGAGCCGTGGCACCCGGCCGTCGCCCTCGGCGCCTGGCGGGAAATCCTCTACGCGGGCGCTCTCTCGGGCGGCCTCGCCTTCCTGTTGCAGGCGATCTTCCAGCGCTACACGCCGCCATCGGATGCCGCCGTCATGCTGATGTCCGAATCGCTCTTCGCCGCCCTGCTCGCGGCCCTCATTCTGGGGGAGCGGCTGACCGGCATGGGGTGGCTCGGCTGCGCCCTGCTGCTCGGCAGCCTCGTCCTCGCCCAGTTCGGGCCCCTGCTGCTCCGCCGCACGCGCCCTCTCGGTGCTTAACCAGCCATCTTGCCAGCTCTGCCGGAAGCCGCCTTTCTAGCGGCCCGACCGATCCGGAGCCCAACTGATGTCCGCAGCCTCTGCCCTCGAGACGATTCTGGCCGATCTGCCGCAGCGCCAGGCTGCGCCCAGCGGTGCTGTCGCGGTGCTGCGGGAGGGCGAGGTCCTCGCCCGCCACGCCTGGGGCTTCGCCGACGCCGCGCGGCGCATCCCCTTCACGCCGCAGACCATGAGCCTGATCTGCTCCATCTCGAAGCAGTTCACCTGCGCCCTGCTGCTCGATCTCTTTCCCGATCCGTCTGTGCTGGACGAAGCGCTGGCCCGCCGCCTGCCGCTGCTCGAGGGTCCGCGGCCCAGCCTCTTCGACCTCATGCACAACCAGTCGGGCCTGCGCGACTACTGGGCCATCGCCATGCTGGAAGGCGCGCCGGTGGAAGGGCGGTTCACGGGGGAGGATGCGGAGCGGATCATCCGTCGCACGCGCAGCCTGCATTTCGCACCCGGCACCCGCTACTCCTATTGCAACCAGAATTTCCGCCTGCTCTCCGATCTCATCGAGGAGCGTACCGGCGGCGCCTTCGCCGATCTCCTGCGCACCCGCATCTTCGATGTCGCGGGCATGCCGACGGCCAGGCTCAATGCCGATACCGCCTGGGTCGAAGGCGGCACGGTCGGCTATGAGGGCGGCGTCGCCGAAGGCTTCCGCCCCGCCGTCAACCGCATCGTCTGGACCGGCGATGCTGGTCTCGCCGCCTCGCTCGACGACATGATCGCCTGGGAGCGGCATATCGACGCGACCCGCGACGATCCGGATAGCCTCTATGGTCGCATCTCCGGCGCCGTCACCTTCCGGGACGGCGCGCCCGCCGCCTATGGCTTCGGCTTGGCGCGAACCGAGTTCTTCGGCAGCCCGGCCACCTGTCACGAGGGCGGATTGCGCGGCTTCCGCAGCTTCCGCACCTACCTGCCGAAGGAGCGCATCTCCGTCGTCACCCTCTTCAATCATATGGCCGATCCCCGGGCGCCGGCGGTCGAGATCCTGCGGGCGCTGCTGGATGCCCCGGCTGCTGCCGCGCCGGCCGAAGGCGCGACCGATCAGGTCGCCGGCCGCTACTTGGAGCCGGAAAGCGGTCTGGCCGTGGCGGTGGAGGCGGCCTCCGGCGGGCGCATCCGTCTCGGCTACGGGCATGGCGCCGAAACCCTGAGTGGGATCGAAGGCGGCGGTTTCGCCACCGCCGGCACGCGCCTTGTGCCCGCCGCAGGCGGGCTGCGGCTGGAGCGGCCCAGCGAAAATCTCGTCACCACCCTTGCGCCCCTGTCGGCGGAAGCACCGGCCACCGATGTCGAAGGCGTCTTCCGCTCGCCGGAACTCGGCGCCGAGCTTACCTGCGTCGCCGCCGGCGGGGCGATCTACGGCGCCTTCTCCGGCGCGCTCGGCCAGGGCGAGATGCAGCTGCTGAAACCCTTTGCGCCCGATATCTGGCTGCTGCCCTGCCCGCGCGCGCTCGACTACAGCGCGCCCGGCGACTGGACGCTGCGCTTCCAGCGTGACGCCGCGGGCCGGGTTTCCGGCCTCACCCTCGGCTGCTGGCTCGCCCGCGGCATCGCCTATTCCCGCGTCTGAGCCGCGATGCGCCCGATGATGACCCTGGAGCAGCTGCGGGTCTTCACGGCGGTGGCCGAGCGGCAGCACATGACGCGCGCGGCCGAGGCGCTGGGTCTCGCCCAATCGGCGGTGAGCGCCGCGGTTGCCGGGCTCGAAAGCCGCTATGGGGCGAAGCTCTTCCACCGCGTCGGCCGTGGCATCGCGCTGACGGAAGCGGGGGCGGTCTTTCTCAGCGAGGCGCGGGCCGTCCTGGCGCGGGCCGAGGCGGCCGAACTCGTGCTCTCGGAACTGGGCGCGCTCAAGCGCGGCACGCTCACGCTGCAGGCGAGCCAGACCATCGCCAGCTACTGGCTGCCGCGCCATCTCGCGGCCTTTCGTCAGGCGCATCCGGGGGTGGAGATTGCGCTGACCATCGGCAATACGGCGCAGGTGGCGGCCGCCGTGCATGAAGGGGCGGCCGAACTCGGCTTCATCGAAGGCGCGATCGAGGACCCGGCGCTGATCAGCGAACAGGTGGCGCGCGACCAGCTCGTGGTGCTGGTGGCCCCCGATCACCCCTGGGCGGAGCAGCGGGGCTTCGACCCGCGGCGCCTGGCCGAAGGCGAATGGGTGCTGCGCGAGCCGGGCTCGGGCACGCGCTCGGTCTTCGAAGCGGCGATCGAAGGCTTCGGCCTTGCACCTTCTGCCCTCAAGATCGTGCTGGAACTGCCCTCGAACGAAGCGGTGCGCGGGGCGGTGGAAGCCGGCCTGGGCGCAACCGCGCTCTCCGCCTCGGTCGCCGCACCCAGCCTCGAAGCCGGTCTGCTGCAGGCGGTCGATCTCCGCCTGCCCGATCGCCCCTTTTCCCTGCTCCGCCGCACCGAGCGCTATCGCAGCCGTGCAGCGGACGCGCTGATGGCGATCATCGGCGGCGGCTGAACGCTATGTCCCCTTGAACGCCGGTTTCCGCTTTTCGACGAAGGCCGCCATGCCCTCCTTCTGGTCCTCCGTGCCGAAGGCCGCGTGGAAGATGCGGCGCTCCTGCCGGATTCCCTGGGCGAGCGGCGTCTCGTAAGCGGCGTTGACCAGCTCCTTGGCGAGCACGGTCGTGAGCGGCGATAGACCGGCGATCTTGCGGGCCACCGCCCGCGCTTCATCCATCAGCGCCTCCGCCGGCACCACGCGGCTGACGAGGCCGGCGCGTTCGGCTTCCGCCGCGTCCATCATCCGGCCCGTCAGCACCATCTCCATCGCCTTCGCCTTGCCGATGGCGCGCGGCAGACGCTGGCTGCCGCCCGCTCCGGGCGGAATGCCGAGGGTGATCTCGGGCTGGCCGAACTTCGCCGTCTCGGCCGCGAGGATGATGTCGCACATCATCGCAAGCTCGCAGCCGCCGCCCAGCGCGTAGCCCGCGACCGCTGCGATGACGGGCGTGCGGCAACGCGCCACCGCCTCCCAGTTGCGGGTGATGAAGTCTTCGGCCACCGCTTCGGCAAAGCTCTTCCCCGCCATCTCCTTGATGTCCGCGCCGGCGGCGAAGGCCTTCTCGGACCCCGTCAGGATGATGGCCCGCACGTCGGGGTCGGCATCGAGCACGGGGATGACCGCGCTCATCTCGTCCATCATCTGGGCGTTGAGGGCGTTGAGTGCCTGGGGCCGGTTGAGACGGAGAATGGCGAAGCCCTCCTCGCGCTCCAGGATGAGGCAGGTGAGGCTCGACGGGTCCATCGCAAATCTCCTCGCATCTCGGATTTTAGCAGCTTGCCGCAAGCGCTCATCGGTTGACAGGCCCTGGCTCGGGGGGCAGCCTTTCCCGCCGCAACGCGGCTTCGCCGAAGCATGGCCCTCTGCAGGCTTGCAGGCGGGCAGGGTGAGACGAGAGACAGGGACTTCCTCGATGGCCAATAACGATAACGATAACAGCGACGGCCCGAAGCGGCTGCGCAGCCGCCGCTGGTTCGACAATCCGCATGATCCCGGCATGACCGCGCTCTATCTGGAGCGCTACATGAATTTCGGCCTCACCCGGGCCGAGCTGCAATCCGGCCGCCCCATCATCGGCATCGCTCAGACCGGCTCAGATCTCTCGCCCTGCAACCGCCACCACATCGACCTCGCCCATCGCGTGCGCGACGGCATTCGCGAGCTGGGCGGCGTTCCGCTGGAATTTCCCTGCCATCCGATCCAGGAGACCGGCAAACGGCCGACGGCGGCGCTCGACCGCAACCTCGCCTATCTCTCTCTCGTCGAAGTGCTGCACGGCTATCCGCTGGACGGCGTGGTACTGACGGCGGGCTGCGACAAGACGACGCCGGCCCTGCTGATGGGCGCGGCGACGGTGAACATCCCGGCCATCGTCCTCTCCGGCGGCCCGATGCTCGACGGCTGGTTCAAGGGCAAGCTCGCGGGCTCCGGCACCGTCGTCTGGCATGCGCGCAAGCTCTATGCCGAGGGCGAAATCGGCTACGAAGAGTTCATGGAGATGGTCTCGGCCTCGGCGCCCTCCGTCGGCCATTGCAACACCATGGGCACGGCGAGTTCGATGAACGGTCTCGCGGAAGCGCTCGGCATGTCCCTGCCCGGCTGCGCCGCCATTCCCGCGCCCTATCGGGAGCGCGGCCAGATCGCCTATGCCACGGGCCGTCGCATCGTCGAGATGGTGCATGAGAACCTGCGCCCCTCGGACATCATGACCAAGGCAGCTTTCGAGAATGCGGTCGTCGCCGCTGCGGCGCTGGGCGCCTCCTCCAACTGCCCCATCCACATGGTGGCGATCGCCCGCCACATGGGCGTCGCCCATAGCCTGGAAGACTGGCAGCGCCTCGGCCCCGAAATCCCGCTGCTGGTGGACATGCAGCCGGCCGGTCGCTTCCTCGGCGAAAGCTTTCACCGCGCCGGCGGCGTGCCCGCGGTGATGAAGGAGCTGCTGAAGGCCGGCAAGATCGACGGCTCGGTCATGACGGTCACAGGCAAGACCCTCGCCGAGAACCTGGCAGGCGTCGAAGATGGGGACCGCGAGGTCATCCGCGCCTATGAGAATCCGCTGAAGGAGCAGGCGGGTTACGTCGTGCTCTCCGGCAATATCTTCGAAAGCGCGGTGATGAAGACCAGCGTGATAGACGAGGAGTTCCGCAGCCGCTTCTTGAGTGATCCCGCCCATCCCAACGTCTTTATCGGGAAGGCCGTGATCTTCGAGGGGCCGGAGGATTACCACGCGCGCATCGAGGAACCGGATCTCGGCGTCACCGAGGACAGCGTGCTCATCATCCGCAACGTTGGCCCCGTGGGCTATCCGGGCAGCGCGGAAGTCGTGAACATGCAGCCGCCGGCGGTGCTGCTGAAGCGCGGCGTGAATGCGCTGCCCACCATGGGCGACGGCCGCCAGTCCGGCACCTCGGGCAGCCCCTCGATCCTCAACATCTCGCCCGAGGCGGCCGTCGGCGGCACGCTCGCGCTGCTCCGCAGCGGCGATCAGATCCGCATCGACCTCAACGAGCGCCGGGTCGACGTGCTGATTTCGGATGACGAGATCGCGGCGCGCCGCGCGGCCTACAAGCCGCCGGTGCTCGAGAACAAGACGCCGTGGGAGGAGATCTACCGCAGCATGGTGGGGCAGATGGGCACTGGCGCCTGTCTGGAGCCGGCGACCCAATACATCAACGTGCTTGAGACGCGCGGGGAGTCGCGCAACAACCACTGATCGGCTAAGTCTCGCCGGCTTCTCAGCGGGCAGGGCAATCCCTGCCCGCTGTCGTCGAACGAAGGGCCGCTGCCGCTCGTGTCTCCTCTCCTCTGGCTCATTCTCGTCTCGACCCTCCTTCGCCTGATCATGGGCTGGGCCTTGGGGCTCGGCATCGACGAGACCTACATGGTGGCGGCGAGCCGCCATCTCGAACTCTCCTATTTCGATCACCCGCCCATCGCCTGGTGGCTGACGCATGGGATCATGTGGATCACAGGCGCGGATGCGCCGGTCGTGGTCCGCCTGCCCTTCATCGCCCTCTTTGCGCTGACCACCTGGATGATGGGCCGCGTCACGCGGGATCTGTTTCAGAGCGACCGCGCCGGTTTCTGGGCAGCCCTGCTGCTCAACCTGTCGCCCGTCTATGCGGTGACGACGGGCGGCTGGGTGCTGCCCGACGGTCCGCTCGACTGCGCCCTGATGGGCTTCCTCTGGTTCTCGCTGCGTGCCGTGAAACTGCTGCCCTCCCGCCGGCCTTGGGCCGACTGGCTGGCCGCCGGCCTCTGCGCCGGCCTCGCCATGCTGTCCAAATACAACGGCGCGCTGGTGCTGCTCGGCCTGCCCCTCTACCTCGTCACGACAAGCGAGGGCCGGCGCTGGCTTCTGCGTCCCGAACCCTGGGTCGCCGGCCTGCTCTCCGTCGCGGTCTTCCTGCCCGTCATCCTCTGGAACGCCGACCATCACTGGGCGTCCTTCGCCTTCCAGGGCGATCGTGCCGGGGGCTTGCGCTTCCAGCCCTGGGGTCCCTTCGTGGTCTGGGCGGGTGAAGCCCTCTTCGTCCTGCCCTGGATCTGGCTGCCGATGATCCTGCTCTGGCTGCGGGCGCTGCGCCGCGGCCCGGCGGAGCTGGTCGGCTGGTTCCTCGCCCTGCTGGCGGCGACGCCCATCCTGCTCTTCGCCCTGGTCTCCGTCTGGTCCTCCCGCCACATCCTCTATCACTGGTCGGCACCCGGGACGCTGATGCTCTTCCCGCTGCTCGGCGCCGAGGTCGCGCGCCGGCTGCAAGCGGGCGCGCCGCGGCTGCGCCGTGTCATTGGCGGCACCATCGCCTTCGTGCTGCTCGCCCTGGCGCTGGCTGGCGCGCAGATGCGCATCAATTGGCTGACCGTCCTCTTCGGCCCTGCCCTGCTGGCCCATGCGAAGGACGCGGCGGGCGGCATCGACTGGAATGGGCTGAAGCCGGCCCTCGCGGTGCGTGGTCTGCTGAATCGCCCGGGTCTGGTCGTTGCCGTGTCGCGGTGGAACGACGCCGGCAAGGTGGATTACGCCTTAGGCGGGCAGATTCCGGTGACGGTCCTCGCGGCGGACTCGCGGCAATACGGAATCGTCGCTCCGGCCGATCGCTTCCTCGGCCATCCCATGCTCATCCTCGTGCCGGACACGCATGCGGCCGCGCTGGCCGATCGTTTCGCTCCCCTCTTTCGCAGCCTCCAGATCCTGCCGCCGGTCACGTTGCGTTTTGCCGGATATCCCTTCATGACGCTTTCCGTTCTTGAGGGAGAGGGGTTCCGCGGGCTGCCGCCGGCGGAGACTCCCTGACCTCCGGAAGATCCGCGAGGTCGTCTCGCACGTATTGGGCACGTCCGGCGGCCTCACGCTGCCGAGAATGGAACAGTAGTGGATATCGCCATGGCCGAGTCGTCCAACGACAGCAAACGCCCGTCCCGTGAAGAAGCCGAAGAGGCCGTCCGTACCCTCCTGCGCTGGGCCGGTGACGACCCGACGCGCGAAGGCCTGCTCGATACGCCGGGCCGCGTGACGCGCGCGTACCGCGAGTATTTTGCCGGCTACGAGATCGATCCCTATGCGCTGCTCAATCGCACCTTCTCGGAGGTCGAAGGCTACGACGAGATGATCCTGCTCCGGGACATCCGCTTCGAGAGCTGCTGCGAACATCACATGGCGACCATCGTCGGCCGCGCGCACGTCGCCTACATGCCGAAGAGCCGCGTCGTCGGCATCAGCAAGCTCGCCCGCGTGGTCGATGCCTATGCCAAACGGCTCCAGATCCAGGAGAAGATGACGGCGCAGATCGCCAATACGCTGGACGAGGTGCTGCAGCCCCATGGCGTCGCCGTCGTCGTCGAAGCGACCCACCAGTGCATGACCTGCCGCGGCGTGCACCGCCCGGGCACCAGCCTCGTCACCAGCCGCATGCTCGGCGTCTTCCGCACCAATGCGACGACCCGCAAGGAATTCCTGTCGATTCTGCAACGTCCCGGCATCGGCGCCGCCGCCGAGGGCTGAGGCTCAGGCCCGCGCCAGCCTGTCGCGGACCGGCGGATGGCTCTGGGCGAGATCGATGGCGGTCTTTCCCTCGGCATCCGCGATCCGCGGGTCACCGCCGGCGCCGAGCAACAGCTCGACCATGCCGAGGCGGCCGAACATCGCGGCGAAGATCAGCGGCGTGCGGCCGTTGGCGTCCGCGGCATTCGGGTCGGCGCCAGCCGCGAGCAGGCGCCGGCCGATCGCCACGTCATCCTTGAAAGCGACACCGGCCAGCGCCGTCGCGCCCTTGGCATCACGCTCGTCCACCCGTGCGCCGGCCGCGAGCAGCATCTCTACCGCCCGCCCTTGGCCGTTATAGGCGGCGAGGATGAGCGGCGGGAAACCGCGCGCATCCGGCTGGTTCGGATCCACGCCCGCCGCAAGCAGGGCGGTGATACGGGGCAGATCCCCGTTGCGGACGGCCTCGAAGAAGGCCTGTGGATCGTCGCTCATGCAGCGTCTGCGATGCAGGACATGGTCTGATCCTCAGGGTCGGAGATCAGGCACGCGGGCATAGAGCGCCTCCGTCAACTCCGCCCGGCGTTCGAGCAGGCTGCGGTACCATCGGATACGTGCGCCGACGCCATAGGCCTGCATGCGGCTTTCGGCCACCATGCGGCGGGCGGCATTGCCGATGTGCAGGCCGAGATCGGGCGCCGTCACCAGGCGGATGATCTTCTCGTAGAGATCGGCCTCGCTGCGGAAGATCAGGCCGGTCACGCCGTCTTCGATGGCGTTTTCATAGACCACGGGGCTCGCCAGGGCGACGGCGCGGGCCGCCGCGGATTCGATGAACTTCAGGTCCGATTTGGCGCGGTTGAAGGGCGTGTCGCGCAGCGGCATGAAGTTGATCTCGGACTTCGCGAGGATGCCGAGATAGGTGCGGTGGTCGGTCGTCGGCGTGAAGGTCTTGTGCGGCGTGTCCAGCGCGTCGAAGAAGCGTTGGTCGTGCACCACCTGAAACTGCAGCCGCTCGCCCAGCACAGAGGCGGCGGCATTGAGGGCGGGCATGAACGGCTGCCAGTCGGCCTCGCGGTTGATCGCGCCGAAGAAGAGCGTCAGGCGCTCCGGAGTGCCGAAATTGGCCGCCGGCAGCAGCTCGGGAATGGCGTTGGGAAAGACGGCGACTTCGGCGTTCTGCAGCCGGAGGGTCTCGGCCAGCACCTCGGTGCTCGTCTGCACGGCATGAGCGGCGCGGAAGTTCATCAGACTCTCGTCCTGCAGCTGCGGCATGAAGTCGGGAAAATCGTCGAATTCGGTGACGACGAGGAAGCCGCGCTCGTGCAGGTAGCGGAAGAGCTGGACGCCGTTATCGCCGAGCAGCAGGGGGCGGTGCAGCACGCAGATGCCGGGCTGGCGGTCGCTCGGCGGCGGGAAGGCGTCGATGTCGCCGACCTGCACGGTGACGGAGGGGTCGCTCTTCAGCGCGCGCAGCGGATAGAGCACGCGCACGTCGCTCACCGCACCAAACGGCTTGAGCATGGTGGAGCGGATGGCGATCGGCTGCAGCGGCGTGCGGCGGGCCCGCCAGATGTATTGCAGCGGGGCGCTGCGCGCCAGGAACTGCTCGCGCGAAACGCCCATCCCGTCCAGCACGGGCTTGAGTGCATCGGCGGCCGCATCCGCCCCCGCCTGATCGAAGATGCGCGGCGTCACGTCGCAGATCTGCAGGCCTGTCGCGCCCAGCGCCTTCTCCATGGTGGCGAGCGTGAACCAGCGCAGATGCGTGCGGTCGAGCACGCCTTGGTCCTCGTAATCGAAGGTGCCGTTGATCAGGCGGAGCGGCACGGACCAGTGCGCCGCATTCGGCACGCAGATCAGCATGACCCCGCGCGGGCTGAGGAGGGCGGCATGCGCCCGCATCATCGTCCATGGGTCCTGCAGATGCTCCAGCACGTCGCCGTAGATGATGCAGTCGTAGCCGCCGGGCACCTCGAAGGGCAGCGGGTCGCGCTCGACGTCGATGCACGCGACTTCGGACAGGCGGGAGGCGGCGACGCGCGCAGCCTCGGCGTTCGATTCCACACCGAGATACCGCGCACGGGGATTGATCTGGCGATAGGCGGCGCCGAGCATTCCCTTGTGGCAGCCGACGTCGAGGATGACGTCGGCATCGAGCGGAATGCGCTGCAGCAGGTCGGGATTGAGCGCGTCAGGGTAATCGGGGGCCATCATCCGGCCATCAGCAGAGCCCAAGTCCATTCTCCCATCGGCAGGGCCCGGCCCGCCATCCAGACGAAACGATCATGCCCGTCATGTTGCAGTGCATGATAAACCTGCATAGGTGTGTCGGCGTCATCTTCCTTTGCAGCATGCGCCGCTGACGCGCAAATACCGGCCGCTTCCACCCCATCGCAGGAGGCGTCATGGACGCGCAGACAGCACCCCACAAAGCCGTGAGCGGCGTGAAGACGCGGATCACCGCGATTCCCGGAGATGGCATCGGGCCTGAGGTGGTGCGGGCCGTGCAGCGGATCCTGGCGGCGGCCGGGGCGCAGATCGAATGGGAAGAAGCCGAGGCCGGGGCTGAGGTTTTCAAGCGCGGCATCGCCTCGGGCGCGCCGCAGGAAACCCTCGATTCCATCGCCCGCAACCGTATCGTGCTGAAGGGTCCGCTCGAAACGCCGGTGGGCTACGGCGAGAAGTCGGCCAACGTCACCCTGCGAAAATTCTTCGAACTGTATGGCAATATCCGGCCGGTCCGGGAGTTGCCCGGCATCCGCACGCCCTTCTCGGGCCGGGGGATCGACATGGTGATCGTCCGCGAGAACGTGGAGGACCTCTACACCGGCATCGAACACATGCAGACGGCGGGCGCCGCCCAGTGCCTCAAGCTGATCACCGAGCCGGGCTCAGAACGCATCCTGCGCCTGGCCGCTGCCCTGACGCTGGCGGAGGGCCGCAAGACGCTGACCTGCGCCACCAAGGCGAACATCATGAAACTCACCGAGGGCATGATGAAGCGGGTCTTCGAGCGCATCATGCCCGACTATCCGGCGATCACACCCACGCACATGATCATCGATAACTGCGCCCACCAGATGGTCATCGCGCCGGAACAGTTCGATGTGGTCGTCGCCACCAACATGAACGGGGACATCATCTCCGATCTCGCCGCCGGCCTCGTGGGCGGCCTCGGCGTCGCGCCCTCCTCCAACATCGGTGACCACGCCGCGATGTTCGAGGCGGTGCATGGTTCGGCACCGCAGATTGCCGGCAAGGACCTCGCCAATCCGACGGCGCTCCTGCTCTCGGCCATCATGATGCTGCGCCACATCGGCGATTTCGCCGCGGCGGAAACGGTTGAACAGGCGCTGCTCGTGACCCTCGAAGAGGGCCGCAACCTGACGGGGGACATCGCCCCCAAGGGGCAGGGCGTCGGCACCACCGCCTATACGGATCAGGTGATCGCTAATCTCGGTCGCACCAGCAGCCACGCATCCAGAGCGTACAAGCCGCTGACCCTGCCGGACTGGCCGGCTGGCGTCTGGCACCCGGCGCCGAAGACGCGGCAGGTGACCGGGCTCGACGTGTTCATCGAAACTGGTGTGGGGCCGGCGGAGCTCGCGGCGTCGCTTCAGGCTGCGGCCGCAGGCACTGGCCTCGGGCTCAAGATGATCGAGAACCGGGGCGTTCAGGTCTGGCCGGCGCTGAGCGGCCAGCCTTTCCTCGTGGATCTCTTCCGCTGCCGCTTCCTGCTCGACACGCCTGCTGAAAGCGCCGACGCGCAGATTGCCGCGCTGATGGCGGCGATCGGCGCCAAGCATCTCTGGATGCATGTCGAGAAGCTGCAGCGTTTTGATGGGAAGGATGGCTACACCAAGGCGCAGGGCGAGAACTGAGCCGCCCGCACCGCGGCGCGCCTTGACTGACGGAAAGCCGCCTTCGGGCGGCTTTCTGCGTTTTGCAGGCCGCACGTCCCTGTGCCAGGGGCCTTGCCGATCAGCGCCGGATGCCTTACTTTCCGAGGAAAGAAAACGCCGCAGAACTTTCAAAGGAAAGGCAATGATAGCCGATCAGGCCGCGATCCCTTCTTCCAGCGCGACGGAGGCGCAGGTCGTCGGCAAGGCCGTCACGCGGGCGGCAGATCATCTCGGCATCCCCAACCGGGCCCTCGCCCGTATCCTCGGCCTCTCAGAAGCGTCGATCTCGCGCCTACGGGCCGGTGAGTTCAATCTGCCGGCGGACTCCAAGGCCTTCGAGCTCGCCGTGCTCCTGATACGGCTCTACCGCGGGCTCGACGCCATCGTCGGCGGGGACACGGTGGCCGCGCGGTCCTGGCTGCGCGGGCCGAACACCGCCCTGCACGACAGCCCCTTCCAGCTCATCCAGACGGTCAGCGGACTGACCCAGACCGTGCAGTATGTGGACGCCCACCGCGCTCGCCTCTGAGGCCCGGCGCTGGGCGGGCGCCGCCTGGCGACTGGTCGAGAGCCAGGCGCGGGTCTCCACCATGAAGCTGGTGGACGATCTGGTGGAGCAGGAGATGCTGGAGCGGATCATCGACCGCTCCAAACCCAAATTCCCGCCGAGCTGCGCCGGGCTGGACTTCCTGCTCTTCACGCCTTTCCGCTACTGGCCTTATCCGTCGGGCAGCCGCTTCCGCCGCGCCCATCAGCCGGAGGGCTGCTTCTATGGCGCGACCGCACCGCAGACGGCGGTTGCCGAGGTCGCGTTTTCCCGCTGGCTCTTCTACGCCCAGTCGCCTGAGATGACGCTGCCGGCGAATGCGCTGGAGCACACCGCCTTCTCCGTCTCCGTCGAAACCGAGCGGGCGCTCGATCTCACGGCACCGCCGCTCGACCGCGACCGCGCACTTTGGACCGATCCCGTCGACTATGGTCCCTGCCAACAACTGGCGGACACCGCGCGCGAGGCCGGCATCGCGCTCCTCCTCTATTCCTCCGTGCGCGACCCGCGTCGGGGCATCAACCTCGCCCTCTTCGATCCGGCCGCCTTCGCCGCAAAGGTCCCGGACGCGCGCCAGACCTGGCGGTTCTTCGTGCGGCGCCACGCGGTCCAGGCGTTTTGTGAGATGCCACAAGAATCGATCGAATTCGCGGTGCGCGACTGGGCCGGCGACCCGCGCGTGCGGACATAGTTTCCGCCTGATCATGTCTTGGAAGTTGACAGCCGGCAACTACGACAGCGACTATTTCGTTTCTACATAGAACCAATTGATTTGGTTAGTTTTGATAACTAACCGCAATGGTCAGGCGTGGCGCGTGGCCGCCCGTTCCATGCGCACGCGGTCGGGATCGGTCGTGTCCTGCCACAGGCGACGGGTGACGGCCTTCGCCACCCAGATGCCGACCATCCGAGGCCTGTCACCGACGACGGCGCGGACGCGACGAAATTCGTAGGAGACGCCTTCATAGGCGACGAGCCGGGGACGCGCCGGGGCGGTGATGCGGGCGACGTAGCCTTCCACCGTCTGGCGCGGGTTGCGCGTGACGGAGGCGTAGCGGGCGTTCCAGCTGCCGATATGCACCCGCGTCCACCCCGGCAGCCGGGCCGGGCGGATCGTGCGGCCGATGCGGGGATCCCCCGCGATCTGACCCAGAAGGATCGGATCGCGGAGGGAGCCGTAGAGAAAGATCAGCAAGCGCCGATCAGTGGCCGGAGGCCGCGGCCTCGAAATCCGGCGCTTCGATGCCGGAGGCTTCGAGCTGCGCCACCAGCAGCGCCTTGAGCCGCTCCAGTCCTTCGGCGGTCTTCGCTTCGGCGCGGGCGACGAGCACGGATTGGGTGTTGGAGGCGCGCAGCAGCCACCAGCCGTCCTCCGTCTTCACGCGCACGCCGTCGGTCTCGGAGACGGACGCGCCCTCTTGCTTCAGCCGTGCCGCGACTTCCTGGATCACGGCGAACTTGCGCACGTCGTCGCATTCAAAGCGCAGTTCGGGCGTGTTGATCACCGTCGGCAGGGCCTCGTGGATCTCGGCGAGGCTGAGCGGGGAGCGCGCGGCGATGCCGATGAGGCGGACGGCGGCGTACAGCGCGTCGTCGAAGCCGTACCATTTGTCGGCGTAGAAGACGTGGCCGGACATCTCGGCCGCAAGCGGCGAGCCGGTCTCCGCCATCTTCGCCTTAATCAGGCTATGGCCGGTCTTCCACATCAGCGGCTCGCCACCGGCGGCCGCGATCTCGTCGAAGAGCACCTGGCTCGCCTTGACGTCCGAGATGATGATGGAGCCCGGGCGCTCGCGCAGCACGTCGCGCGCAAGAACCACGAGCAGCTGGTCGCCGAAGAAGACGTTGCCTTCGCCGTCCACCGCACCGATGCGGTCGGCGTCGCCATCGAAGGCGATGCCGAGATCGGCGGCGGAGCCCTTCACCGCGGCAATCAGCGCCTCGAGGTTCTTCGGCACCGTCGGGTCGGGATGGTGGTTCGGGAAATGCCCGTCGATGTCACCGAACATGATGGTGTGGTCGCCCGGGATGTGGGTGACGAGCTTCTTCAGCACCTCGCCCGCGGCGCCATTGCCGTTGTCCCACACGATCTTCAGCTTCTGCTCGCCGCCGTCATAGTCGCGCGCAAGGCGGGCGACATAGTCGTCGGAGAGGTCGACGGTCTCTTCGTGCCCGGCGCCTTCCTCCACCACGTCACCGGCGGCGGAGAGCTGGCCGAGCTCCGCGATGTCCTTCCCGAAGAAGGGCTTCTTGCCGACCATCATCTTGAAGCCGTTGTATTCCGGCGGGTTGTGGCTGCCCGTCACCATCACCGCGCCATCCGTGCCGCGGGTGAAGGCGGCGTAGTACAGCATCGGCGTTGGCCCGCGGCCGACGCGCAGCACGTTGATGCCGGAGGCCTTCAGCCCGTCCACCAGCGCACGCTCGAGCTGCGGCGAATGGGTGCGCCCGTCATAGCCCACGGCGACGATCGAGCCGCCCTTGCGAGCGATGATACTGCCGAAGGTCCGGCCGATCGCGAAGCCGTCCGCTTCCGTCAGGGTTTTTCCGACGACACCGCGGATGTCGTATTCGCGGAGCGAGGTCGGGTTGAAGCTGTGGGAAAATGCCATGGGAGGTCCTTACGCCGCGTCGCCAGTGTACTTCTTGAGGAAAGCGCGCACTTCGGGCGCGAGATCGGGCCGCGCGAGACCGAAGGCGATCTGGGCTTCGAGGAAGCCGACCTTGTCACCGCAGTCGAAGCGCTTGCCTTCGAAACGAAGCCCATGGAAGGGCGAATGGCCGATCATCTTGGCCATCGCGTCCGTCAGCTGCACCTCGTTGCCGGCGCCGCGCTCCATCTTGTTGAGATGGGTGATGACCTCGGGCATCAGCACGTAGCGGCCGATGATGGAGAGGTTGGAGGGCGCGGCTTCGGGCTTCGGCTTCTCCACCAGGCCGGTGACCTCGACGAGCGTGCCGTCGTCTTCGCCGGTTTTGAGGATGCCGTATTTGTTGGTCTGGTCGCGCGGCACTTCCACCACAGCGACGACGCTGCCCTCGGTCTCGTTATACGCTTTGGCCAGCTGGCTCATGCAGGGCGTGTCGGACAGCACGAGATCGTCCGGCAGGAGGATCGCGAAGGGGTCGTCGCCGATGAAGGTGCGGGCGCACCAGATCGCGTGGCCGAGGCCGAGCGGTTCCTGCTGGCGCACGGTGCTGATGGCGCCGGCCTCGAGCTGGGTCTTCTTGAGCTGCGCCAGGACCTCTTCCTTGCCGCGCTCGCTGAGCGTCGCTTCCAATTCGTAGGCAATGTCGAAATGGTCGATCAGCGCGGTCTTGCCGCGGCCGGAGACCATGCAGAACTGTTCGATGCCGGCGGCGCGCGCCTCGTCCACCGCATATTGAATGAGCGGCCGGTCGACGACCGTCAGCATTTCCTTCGGCATCGCCTTGGTCGCAGGCAGGAAGCGGGTCCCGAGGCCAGCGACCGGTAGGACGGCTTTGCGCAGGGGTTTGGCGGGCATCGCGTACCTCGGATCACAGAAGTTATTAACGGTTAGATAGGACTTGATACGAACGAGAAAGCAACCCTCTGGGACGCCTTCCCGCCGCCATTCGGTTTGACCCGCAGACGAATGTAGGGGGAACCGAAAAAATGCCGAGTCTCAACGACGTGAATTTGCTTCCGCGGCGGCGATGGCGCTGATGTTGATGATGGCGCGTGCGGTCGCCGTTGGCACCAGGATGTGCACGGGCTTGGTGAGGCCGAGCAACAGCGGGCCCACCTGCAGGCCGTCGCCCGAGGCCTTGATGAGGTTGAAGGCGATGTTGGCGGAATCCAGCGTCGGCATGATGAGGAGATTGGCCGTCCCGGTCAGCGTGCTGCCCTCGATGGCGCGGGCGCGGGTGGCTTCCGCCAGCGCCGCATCGGCCTGCATTTCACCGTCGACCTCGAGCTCGGGCATGCGCTCGTGGATGAGCGGCAGGGCCCGGCGCATCTTGCGCGCCGACTCCGTGTTGCTCGACCCGAAGGAGGAGTGTGAGAGCAGGGCCACCTTCGGCGTAATCCCAAAAGATGAGACCGCTTCGGCGGCGAGCGCCGTCATTTCCGCGACCTGCTCCGAGGTCGGATCGACGTTCATATGGGTGTCGCAGAAGAACAGCGGGCCTTCCTGCAGGATCACGGCGGTCATGGCGTAGATGCGCGAAGCGCCGGGCCGGCGCGGGATGATGGGCAGCGCAAATTGCAGATGGCGCCACCAATCGCCCGAACCACCGCAGACCGCGGCATCGGCGAGGCCTTCGGCGACCAGAAGGGAGGCGCACACGGTGGGCTGGCTGCGCACCAGGATGGCCGCGGCATCCGGCCGGATGCCGCGGCGCCCGGCCAGCGCCTTGTAGCGGGTGAGCAGCGGCGCGAAGACCTCGGTATCCCGCGCGGGGTCGAGGATGGTGACGGCCTGGTCGAGATCGAGCCGCAGGCCCATCTCACGCACCTTGCGCTCGATCGTGGCGCGCGCGCCGATCAGGATGGGCCGGGCGATGCCGTCATCCACCACCGTCTGCACGGCGCGCAGCACGCGCTCGTCCTCGCCCGCGCCATAGGCGATGGTGCGCAGGCTCTGCTGGGCAGCGGCGATGACCGGCCGCATGAGCTGGCCGGAGCGGTAGGTGAAGCGCTCCAACTCGCGCTTGTACTGGGCGAAATCCTCGATCGGCGCGCGGGCGACGCCGCTCGCATGGGCGGCGCGGGCGACCGCCGGCGCAATCTCCAGGATCAGGCGCGGGTCGAAGGGCTTCGGGATGATATAGTCCGGCCCGAAGATCGGCGCGGCGCCGCCATAGGCGGCCACCACCGTCTCGCTCGCCTCGATCCGGGCGAGACTGGCCAGCGCCTCGACCGCGGCCTGCTTCATCTCCTCGTTGATCGTGGTCGCGCCGCAATCGAGGGCGCCGCGGAAGATGAAGGGGAAGCAGAGGACGTTGTTGACCTGGTTCGGATAGTCGGAGCGGCCGGTCGCGATGATGGCGTCCGGCCGGTCCTCGCGGACGATTTCGGGCAGAATTTCGGGCTCGGGATTGGCGAGCGCCATGATCACCGGGCGCGGGGCGAGCTTGCCGAGCCATTCGCGCTTCAGCACACGTGGCGCCGAGAGGCCGAGAAAGAGATCGGCGCCTTCCAGCACCTCTTCCAGCGTCCGGGCTGGGATGTCCTTGGCGTAGCGGGCGAGGTTCGGGCCCATGTTGTTGCGGCCGCGATGGACCACACCCTCGATGTCGGTCAGGAAGACGTTCTCGACCTTCAGGCCCATGGTCACGAGCAAGTCGATGCAGGCGAGCGCCGCGGCGCCGGCGCCGGACGTCACCACCTTGATCTGGTCGAGGCTCTTGCCCTGCAGCTGCAGGCCGTTGCGCACCGCGGCGGCGACCGTGATGGCGGTGCCGTGCTGGTCGTCATGAAAGACCGGGATCTTCATACGCTCGCGCAGGGTCGCTTCGATCGTGAAGCATTCCGGCGCCTTGATGTCTTCGAGGTTGATGGCACCGAAGGTCGGCTCGAGGGCGGCGACGACGTCGCAGAAACGGTCGGGGTCAGCCGCATCCACCTCGATGTCGAAGACGTCGATGCCGGCGAATTTCTTGAAGAGGACGGCCTTGCCCTCCATCACCGGCTTGGAGGCGAGGGCCCCGATGTTGCCGAGGCCGAGGACGGCGGTGCCGTTGGAGATGACGCCGACGAGGTTGCCGCGCGCAGTGTAGAGCTTGGCGTCGTCCGGATCGGCGGTGATGGCCTGGCAGGCGGCGGCGACGCCGGGGGAATAGGCAAGAGCGAGATCGCGCTGGGTTGCCATGCGCTTGGTGGGCTCGATGGCGAGCTTCCCGGGGCGCGGATAGCGGTGATAATCCAGTGCCGCTTTGCGGAGATTGTCGTCCACCCTCGCCCCCTTCACGCCATCACGGCGCAGTGTTCAGGGTGCTATAAGACCAAGGGCGAAGCCGGCATGCAACCGCGGCTCCCGGGCCGAAGCCCGGGTTACAGCCATGAATTTTTAGGAAAAAGATGGTGCGGTCGAGAAGACTCGAACTTCCACAGGGTTTCCCCCACAAGCACCTCAAGCTTGCGCGTCTACCATTCCGCCACGACCGCATCGTGGGCGCCGCGATATAGCCAATGATTGAACCGGCAGCAACCGCCTATGCGCGGAATGACGCACGCGCTGAGGTGGAGCCAGATGCGCGTATGCGGTGGATGATCGCCGAGGGGCTGACCCCCTATCCCGCCGCGCTGGCCGAAATGGAGCGCGCGGTGCGCGCCATCCGGGCCGGAGAGGAGGCCGAGCGGGTCTGGTTCGTCGAGCATCCGCCGCTCTACACGGCGGGCAGTTCGGCAAAGCCCGAAGACCTGCAGGCGCCAGACCGCTTCCCCACCTTCCACCCGGGCCGCGGCGGGCAATGGACCTATCATGGCCCCGGCCAGCGGATCGGCTACGTCATGCTCGACCTCGACCGCCCGCACGGCACGGTCCCGCCGCGGGATCTGCGCGCCTATGTCCGCGGGTTGGAGGAATGGGTGATCCGCGCCCTCGACCGCTTCAACATCCGCGGCGAGCGGCGGGAGGGCCGGGTCGGTATCTGGGTCGCGGACCGGGCGGCCGGGACCGAGGCCAAAATCGCCGCCATCGGGGTGCGCGTCACCCGCTGGGTTACCTGGCATGGTGTCGCCGTCAATCTCGAACCCGAGCTTGACCACTTCGCGGGCATTGTTCCTTGCGGCATCCGCGAGTATGGGGTGACAAGCCTTCATGCGCTTGGGATTGCCGTGAGCATGGCCGAACTCGATGTCGCGCTCGCGGCCGCCTGGGCGGAGGTCTTCGGCAGCACCCTGGTGCGGGACTGACGGGACGCTCCGGCGGCTGCCGCCTCTGGGGCCGGCATGATGATGTTGATGTTGAGAAGACGCGCCGAGAGGAGCGGCAGGCTCCGGCCTCCTGCGCGTCGCATTGATGGGAACGTGGGATGGCCTCGGCGGCCGAACAACTTGCGGCAAATCTGAACTTCGGCACCTTCGCGAAGGCGACCGAACTGAAGAAGCGGATCTGGTTCACGCTCGGCGCGCTGATCGTCTTCCGCCTGGGCACCTACATCCCGGTGCCCGGCGTCGACCCTGCGGTGATGAGCCAGCTGATGACGCGCAACGGCGGCGGCATCCTCGGCATGTTCGACATGTTCTCGGGGGGTGCGCTCGGTCGTATGACCGTCTTCGCCCTCAACATCATGCCCTATATCAGTGCGAGCATCATCATCCAGCTCATGGCCTCCGCCATCCCGTCGCTGGAAGCCCTGAAGAAGGAAGGGGATAGCGGCCGCCGCCGCCTGAACCAGTACACCCGCTACCTCACCGCGCTCATCGCGATTTTCCAGAGTTACGGCATCGCCGTCGGGCTCGAGAGCATGCGCGGCAGCCTGGGAGCGGCGGTGGTCGATCCCGGCATGTTCTTCCGCTTCACCTGCGTCGTCACCCTGGTGGGCGGCACGATGTTCCTGATGTGGCTGGGCGAGCAGATCACCGCGCGGGGCGTCGGCAACGGCTCCTCGCTCATCATCTTCGCCGGCATCGTCGCCAATCTGCCGAGCGCCCTCGTCAACCTGCTAGAACTCGGCAAGACCGGGGCGCTCTCGCCCCTCTTCGTCATCGCCTTCATCATCGGCGCCATCGTCATCATCGGCTTCGTGGTCTTCATGGAGCGGGCGCAGCGCCGCATCATCATCCAGTATCCGAAGCGCCAGGTCGGTCAGCGCATCTATGGCGGCGAGAGCAGCCACATGCCGCTCAAGATCAACACCTCGGGCGTCATCCCGCCGATCTTCGCGAGCTCCATCCTGCTCATTCCGGCGACCATCATCGGCTTCTCCCATGCCGGCGCCGGCAGCCCGGCCTGGGTTCAGTGGCTGGCGGGCTCCCTCGGTCACGGCCAGCCGGTCTACATGCTGCTCTACGCCGCGATGATCATCTTCTTCTCCTACTTCTACACGGCGGTGGTGTTTAACCCTGAGGAGACGGCGACCAACCTGAAGAAGCAGGGCGGCTTCATCCCCGGTATCCGCCCGGGCAGCGCGACCGCCGCCTATTTCGACCGCATCCTGACCCGGCTCACCACCGTCGGCGCGATCTATCTCGTCATCGTCTGCCTGGTGCCGGAATGGCTCATCGGCCATTTCAGCCTGCCTTTCTACTTCGGCGGCACGAGCCTTCTGATTATCGTGTCCGTGACTATGGACACGGTGACGCAAATTCAGTCCCATCTGATCGCGCATCAATATGAAGGCCTGATCAAGCGGGGCCGCGGGCGGGGGAGAGGTCGGTGAACATCATTCTTCTGGGGCCGCCGGGGGCGGGCAAGGGCACGCAAGCCAAGGGCCTGCAGCTTCGCCACGGCATCGCGCAGATTTCGACCGGGGACATGCTGCGTGCGGAAGTCGCCGCCGGCACCGAGGTCGGCCTGCGCGCCAAGGAGATCATGGATCGCGGCGAACTCGTCTCCGACGACATCATCATCGCCATGCTGGGCAGCCGCATCGAGAAGGCGGATTGCGCCCACGGCTTCATCCTGGACGGCTTTCCGCGCACCGTGCCGCAGGCGGAGGCGCTGGACGTGCTGCTGGAGAAGCGCGGCACGCCGATCGACGCCGTGATCGAACTGCGCGTGAACGACGCCGTGCTGATCGAGCGCATCGCCGGGCGTTTCAGCTGCGCCAAATGCGGCGCGAGCTATCATGACGAATTCAAGCGGCCGAAGGCGGAAGGCACCTGCGACATCTGCGGCAGCCACGACTTCGTTCGCCGTCCGGACGACAAGCGTGAGGTCGTATCAGCCCGGCTCGCGGCGTACAACCGCCAGACGGCGCCCCTGCTGCCCTATTACGAGGCGCAGGACCGTCTGCGCATCGTCGACGGGCTCGCCGATATCGACGAAGTTGCCGGTGAGATAGAAGCGGCGCTCGAGACCCTGCCCAAGCGCGGAGTCTCCCATGCGCTCACGCAAAGTTGATCCACGGCGGTTGACTCTGAGTTAGGGGCGGAGCTATTCCGCACCTCCACCGATCGAGGGCAGGGGTCCTGGTCGGGTACTTTTTCTCGGCCATATCCGGGACGACCAGCTGAACGCGCCGAGCGTTCGGCGCTTGAGGAGTGTGAAGCGTGGCGCGTATTGCCGGGGTGAACATCCCGACCAACAAGCGGGTGGTCATCAGTCTGCGTTATATCTATGGCATCGGTCCGACCACCGCGGTGAAGATCTGCGAGCAGCTCGGGATCGCCGCCGAACGCCGGGTGAACCAGCTGTCGGAAGACGAGATCCTCCGTCTCCGCGAGCTGATCGACCGCGACTACCGCGTCGAGGGTGACCTGCGGCGTGAAGTCTCCATGAACATCAAGCGTCTGATGGATCTCGGCTGCTATCGCGGCCTGCGCCATCGTCGCGGTCTCCCGGTTCGTGGCCAGCGCACGCACACCAACGCCCGTACCCGCAAGGGCAAGGCGGTGGCGATCGCCGGCAAGAAGAAGGCGACCCGATAAGGGCTTCGGCCCTTCTCAGCGCCTTGACGTTGAACTCTATCCGACGTTTTGGCCGCCGGAGCTTCGCTGCGGCGGCCGCGTCATCAGTGACAGGATTGATCTATGGCGAAGCCCGCCTCGACTCGGCCCCGCAGGAAAGAGCGTAAGAACATCAGCTCGGGCGTGGCGCATGTCGCCGCGACCTTCAACAACACCGTGGTCACCATCACCGATGCCCAGGGCAACACGATCGCCTGGTCCTCGGCCGGCGCCCAGGGGTTCAAGGGGAGCCGCAAGTCCACCCCGTATGCCGCGCAGATGGCGGCGGAAGACGCTGGCCGCAAGGCCCGCGAGCACGGGATGGAAAACCTTGAGATCGAGGTGAGCGGCCCCGGTTCGGGCCGCGAGAGCGCGCTGCGTGCGCTGCAGACGGTCGGCTTCTCCGTCAGCTCCATCCGGGACACCACCTCCGTTCCGCATAACGGCTGCCGGCCGCGCAAGCGCCGCCGCGTCTGACGGAACATAAGGGCCGTCCTGTTGCCGGCGCGGCCGACCCCCTCCCCATCCGGGGAAGGGCTCGGCGCCCGGCTTGTTCTTTTAAGAGGCGAACGTGGTATTGCAGAGAAATTGGGAATCGCTGATCAAGCCCGAGAAGCTCGAAGTCGAGTCGGGTAACGATCCCTCCTGCGTCGCCACCGTCGTGGCGGAGCCGCTGGAACGCGGCTTCGGCATGACTCTCGGCAACGCGATCCGCCGCGTCCTGCTGTCTTCCTTGCAGGGTGCCGCCGTGACGGCCGTGCAGATCGATGGCGTGCTGCACGAATTCAGCACCATCCCCGGCGTCCGCGAGGACGTGACCGACATCGTGCTGAACGTGAAGCAGCTCGCGCTGCGCATGCATGGCGAAGGCCCGAAGCGCATGATGCTGTCGGCCACCGGCCCCGGCGAGGTGCGTGCCGAGCAGATCCAGGCCGGCCACGACATCGAGATCATGAACCCCGATCTGGTCATCTGCACGCTGGACGAAGGCGTGAAGCTGGGCATGGAGTTCACGGTCAACATCGGCAAGGGCTACGTCCCGGCCTCGGCCAACCGCCCCGAAGATGCGCCGATCGGCCTCATCCCGGTCGACAGCATCTATTCCCCGGTGAAGCGCGTCTCGTACAAGGTGGAGCCGACCCGCGTCGGCCAGGTCACCGACTACGACAAGCTTCTGCTGACGGTGGAGACCAACGGCTCGGTCACGCCCGAGGACGCGGTGGCGCTCGCCGCTCGCATCCTGCAGGACCAGCTGCAGCTCTTCATCAACTTCGACGAGCCGCAGCAGATGCGCCTCGAAGAGCAGCAGGACGACCTGCCCTTCAACCGCAACCTGCTTCGCAAGGTGGACGAGCTCGAACTCTCGGTCCGCAGTGCCAACTGCCTGAAGAACGACAACATCGTCTATATCGGCGATCTCGTTCAGAAGAGCGAGCAGGAGATGCTGCGCACGCCGAACTTCGGCCGCAAGTCGCTCAACGAAATCAAAGAAGTGCTGACCGCTATGGGTCTGTCTCTGGGCATGAACGTCCAGGGCTGGCCGCCTGAAAATATCGAAGACCTCGCCCGCCGGCTCGAAGAGCCGTTCTGACGCCCGGCTTTTCGCAACCGCATTTGATGTTCAGCACGCACAGGTCAAAGGACTGAAACCATGCGTCACGGTGTTTCCGGGCGGAAGCTCGGCGTTACCTCCACCCATCGCGCTGCCATGTTCCGCAACATGGCCGTCGCCCTGATCAAGCACGAGCAGATCACCACGACCCTGCCGAAGGCGAAGGAGCTGCGGCCGGTCGCCGAGAAGCTCGTGACCCTCGGCAAGCGCGGCGGCCTGCATGCGCGCCGTCAGGCCTACGCCCAGCTGCGTGACGAGACCATCGTCTCGAAGCTCTTCGACACGCTGGCCGAGCGCTACAAGACCCGCTCCGGCGGCTACACCCGCGTGCTGAAGGCCGGCATCCGCTACGGCGATGCCGCTTCCATGGCGGTGATCGAATTCGTCGACCGCGACATCTCCGCCAAGGGCCAGGACAGCGGCCCGAAGCCGGAAGTGGTGGCCGAGGACGAGGGCGCGACGGAGGAGTAATCTTCCCGCCGTCAGCTCAGGCTATAAGGAAAGGGCGGGCCGCAGGGCTCGCCCTTTCTGCTTTCCGACGCCGTTTCAGGATGTGATCCTTGGCCCGTTCTCCCGGCCCTTCCAGCGACCTCTTCGGTGCCGAGCCCGGCGGTGGTGCCGCACCCCCGACCCGCGGCCGCGCTTCCGCACGGAAGCTGCGCCCGCTTGCCGATCGGCTCCGCCCCCAGACCCTCGGCGCGGTCATTGGCCAGGATCACTTGCTCGGCCCCGAGGGTACGCTGACCCGTATGCTGGCGCGGGGCTCGCTCTCCTCCCTCATCCTCTGGGGCCCGCCCGGCGTCGGCAAGACGACGATCGCACGGCTGATCGCCGAGCAGGCAGGGCTGTTGTTCAGCCAGATTTCGGCGGTCTTCTCCGGCGTCGCCGATCTCAAGCGGGTCTTCGAGGAGGCGGCGCGCCATGCCCGCACCGGGGAAAGCATGCTGCTCTTCGTCGATGAGATCCATCGCTTCAACCGCGCACAGCAGGATGCCTTCCTGCCCGTGGTGGAGGAAGGCATCGTCACGCTGGTTGGCGCGACGACCGAGAACCCCTCCTTCGCGCTCAACGGCGCGCTACTCTCCCGCTGCCAGGTCTTCGTGCTCAAGCGTCTGGACGACGCGGCCCTGGGCCAACTTCTGGACCGGGCGGAGGCCGAGGTCGGCCGCGCCTTGGCGCTGACCGGGGAGGCACGGGCGACGCTCGCCGCCATGTCGGACGGTGACGGGCGCTATCTGCTCAACATGGTCGAACAGCTCTTCTCCCTGCCCGACGACCAGGTGCCGCTCGACCCCGAAGGGCTTGCCGATCTGCTGTCGAAGCGCGCCGCGCTCTACGACAAGGATCGGGAGGAGCACTACAACCTCATCTCGGCGCTGCATAAGTCCCTGCGTGGCTCGGACCCTGATGCGGCGCTCTACTGGTTCGCCCGCATGCTGGCCGGTGGCGAGGACCCGCGCTACATCGCCCGCCGCATCCTGCGCTTTGCCGCCGAGGATATCGGTATGGCCGATCCCCAGGCCCTGCTCGTCACCGAAACCGCCTGGACCACCTATGAACGCCTGGGCAGCCCGGAGGGCGAACTCGCCCTCGCCCAGGCCGTCGTCTATCTCGCGACGGCGCCCAAGTCGAATGCCGTCTACACCGCCTTCGGGGCAGCGAAACGGGCGGCGCGGGAGACCGGCAGCCTGATGCCGCCGGCGCATATTCTCAACGCGCCGACCAAGCTGATGCAGGAGCTGGGCTATGGCGAGGGCTATGCCTACGACCATGACCAGGAAGAGGCTTTCTCCGGACGCAACTACTTCCCCGACGGCATGGCGCGCACGCAGTTCTACCGGCCGGTGGAGCGTGGCTTCGAGCGCGAGATCGGCAAGCGATTGGATTACTGGGCGAAGCTCCGCGAGAAGCGCGAGCGGGAGCGAGGCGAATGAGTGCCGTGGAAGAACGCATCGTGACGGAGGATGAGGCGGACATTCGCCTCGACCGCTGGTTCCGCCGGCATTTCCCGGGGCTCACCCAGGGGGCCATCGCCAAGCTGTGCCGCACCGGGCAGATCCGCGTCGCGGGTCGCCGGGCGGAGGCCAATACGCGCCTCCAGCCGGGTGAGGCGGTGCGCGTGCCGCCTCCCGTTCATGCGGTGGCCGAGACCATGCCGCCCAAAGCCGAGACGGTGGTGGATGCGCGGCTGGTCAAGGATCTCGAGCGGATGATCCTCTACCGGGACGAGTGGCTGATCGTGCTCAACAAGCCGGCCGGCCTCGCGACCCAGGGAGGCCCGGGGATCACCAAGCATCTCGACGGCATGTTGGATGGTCTGCGGTTCGGCGCATCCGACCGCCCGCGCCTCGTCCATCGGCTGGACCGCGATACATCGGGCGTGCTGGTGCTGGCGCGCAGCCCAGGCAATGCGGCGAAGCTCGCGGCGAGCTTCCGCACCCGCACGGTCGAAAAGACCTATTGGGCCGTGGTGCTCGGCCTGCCGGTGCCGATGGAAGGGCTGATCGACCAGCCACTGAGCCGCACCCAGGGCCTGGGCGGCGCGCGCAGCGCCATCGCTCATCCCTCCGACCCCGAGGCGCAGAAGGCGGTGACGGAATACGAAACGCTGGATCATGCCGGGCGCAAGTTCAGCTGGCTCGGCCTCTACCCGCACACCGGCCGCACCCATCAGCTACGCGTGCATTGCGCGGCGATGGGCCATGCGATCCTCGGTGATACCGCCTATGGCGGGGAGAGCGAGATGGAGACGGTGAACGGCCGGCTGCATCTGCATGCCCGCGCGTTGCGCCTGCCGCATCCCGCCGGAGGCACGCTGACGGTGGCGGCCCCCCTGCCCGCCCATATGGAGGAAACCTTCCGCCAGCTCGGCTTCGTGGCGCCCGCGGCCGAGCCGCCGCGGCGGACGAAGGGCTAGCGGACGACCGCGAGCCTCAACCCGAAGGCGAGGAGGACACAGCCGGTGAGCTGATCCAACCGCCGGATGACCACGGGCCGACGCAGCAGACGGAGCAGCGGCACGGTCGCCCCGATCAGCAGGGCGAACCATAGGATCGACAGGCCGACATGCACGGCCGCGAGCGTGAAGGAATAGGCGGCGACGTCCGCATGCGCCGGGATGAATTGCGGCAGGAAGGTCACGTAGAAGACGCCGACCTTGGGATTGAGGAGGTTGGTGACGAGGCCGCGGCGAAAGGCGCCGGCTTGGCCAGCCTGTGACGCCTCCATCGTGAATGCGCCACGCGGCCGGAGTAGCAGGCGTCCGCCGAGCCAGAGAAGATAGGCGGCGCCCAGATAGCGCAGGGCGTCGTAGAGCCAGGGCGAGGCGCGGAGCAGCGCCCCGAGCCCGACGGAGACGGCAGCCCCCCAGGCGAGACAGCCGAGGCCGACGCCCAGCGCCGCCGCGGCCCCGGCGCGTGGCCCCCCGCTGGCGGCGGAGCGCAGGACGATCGCCGTATCCACGCCTGGTGTCACCGTCAGCAGCGTGGCGGCGGCGATGAAGGCCAGGAGCAGCGGCAGATCGATCATGCGCCGGCGACGACGATCCGCTCCGGGGGAACGGTATCCCCGGTGAGGCGCGCGACCACGCATTCGGCGGCCTGGATCGCCATCTGGGCGAGAGAGGCATGAGTGACGCCACCGACGTGCGGCGTCAGCAGGATGCGGGGATGGTGGCGGAAGGGGTGGTCGGCGGCTGGTGGTTCCGGCTCTGTCACGTCGATCCCGGCGCCGGCGAGATGGCCGGAGTCGAGGGCCGCCACCAGCGCGGCATCCTCGACCAGTCCGCCGCGGGCCGTGTTGACCAGATAGGCGCCGGTCGGCAGCCGCGCGAGGGTGGCGGCGTTGATCACGTGGCGCGTCGCCGGCGTCAGCGCCGTATGCAGGGACAGCACCTCGCTTTCGACGAGCAGAGCGTCCAGGCTCGGGAGGGGCCGGGCATGGGCGTAGACCGCGGGATCCGTCTGGCGGGAATGGGCCAGCACCTCCATGCCAAGCGCCTGCGCGAGCCGCGCCGTCTGCCGGCCGATTGCCCCCATGCCGAAGAGGCCGAGGCGGGTGCCGGCGATGTCCCGCATCCGCATGTCGCCGGGGCGCCAGGCGCCCGCCGCCATGCCGGCGCCCGGGATACCCTTGAGGAGGGCGAGGACCAGGGCGATCGTGTGCTCCGCGACGGCCAGCGCATTCGCCCCCGGCGCGCGGGTGACCATCAGGCCGCGGGCTTCGGCCGCTGCGAGATCGATGTCATCCGTCCCGGTGCCATGGCGCGCGATGATGCGGAGATCAGGCGAGGCATCCATTACCGCCGCCGTAAACCGGCCCTGGCGCCCAATGATCGCATGGACCCGAAGACGTCCAGCCTCTTCCGCCATCCGTGCTGGGGAGGGAAAGGCTTCCATCGTATGAACCTCGAGCCCGGCGGCTTCCAGGATCGCCATCCCCTCGGCGGCGAGGAAGGGAGAATTGACGAGAACCCGCATGCCGCCCACGGCTCAGCGCCGGTCGCGCTGCTCGCGCTCGAAGTGGCGGTAGTATTTGCCGGTGACGAGATCGGTCTGCACGACGACCGCGACGTCCGTCGTGTTGAACTGGTGGTCGACGACGGCGCCATCGCCCACGAAACCGCCGAGCCGCAGATAGCCCTTGATGAGCGGCGGCAGCCCGACCAGCACCTGCCGCGCGTCGATCGCGGCGGGGTCCATGCGTTGCATCTCGACGAAGCGGTGCGGCAGGGCACGGAGCCGGATGTCCGGCGGGGCTAGATGGTTGGCGTAGAGATAGGTGAGCGAGGCGGCCAGCTCGTCCACGTCCGTCCCCGGCAGGCTGGCGCAGCCGAACATCAGGTCGATGTTGTGGGTGAAGACATAGGCGGCGATGCCGCGCCAGAGCAGCTGCATCGCGGCGCGGCCGCGATAGGCGGCGTCGACGCAGGAGCGGCCGAGTTCCAGCACGCGGCCGGGAAACCGCTCGATGAGCGAGATGTCGTATTCGTCAGCGGAGTAGAAGCGGCCGATGGTCTCCGCTGCCTCGCGGCGGATCAGGCGATAGGTTCCGATGACGGAATCCGGCCCGTCGCCGAGATCATGGTCGACGACGAGGAGATGGTCGGCCACCGCATCATAGCGGTCGCTGTCGCGATGCCGCGCTTCGGTCGTGGCATCCGCATGTGCGCCGAGTTCTTCGTAGAAAACGCGGTAACGGAGCGCCTGAGCAGCATCCAGCTCCTCGGCCGTGCGGGCGATGCGCAGACCGAGATTGCCGGCGCGTAGTTCGCCGATGCCTTCCTCGGTATCGAGGCCGGCGAGGGGTTCTATCGAATTCACTTAGCGTCCATGACCGGCGGGGCCGGTGACAAGAGGGGGCGGAGACACGGCATCCTCGCTCGCACGCAGGCGGCCGCGCTTCTGGGCAGGCTTCTTGTCGGAGCTTTTGCTCTCTTCCTGGCGCTGACGGCCGAAGAGTTCCAGACGATGCGAGACGAGATCGAAGCCGAGCCGTGCGGCGATCGCGCGGATCGCCTCTTCCAGCTCGGGGTCGATGAATTCGATGACGCGGCCGGTGTCGACATCGACGATGTGGTGGTGCGGCCCTGGCGTCGCCGGCTCGTAGCGGGCCCGGCCGCCGCCGAAATCGTGCCGTTCCAGGATGCCGTTTTCTTCAAACAGCCGCACGGTGCGGTAGACGGTCGCGATCGACATGCGGTTGTCGAGAGCCACCGCCCGGCGGTACAGCTCTTCGACGTCCGGATGATCCGACGCTTCGGACAGGACGCTCGCAATGACGCGGCGCTGCCCCGTCATCTTCAGGCCCTTTTCGATGCACAGGCGCTCGATGCGCGACACCATCGGTTAGCTTCCGCTTCTATCCACGCCTCTCCGGCGGCTCCGCCGGCGCGCCCCCGCGGGAGCACCCCTCGGACCACGTCGGCCCGTTATAGGGGGAGCCGCCGGAGGAGGCAAAGACCTGCTGCGGGCGAGGCCCGCTTCAGCCGCCGCGGCCCGCGCGGCCGGAGCCTTTGACCGGAGCGCGCGGCTTTGTGCCGAGGCCGATCTTCTTGGCGAGGGAGGAGCGCTGCCGGGCGTAGTTCGGCGCCACCATCGGATAGTCGGGCGGCAGGCCCCAGCGCTCGCGATACTGTTCCGGTTCCAGATTGTATGCGGTCTTGAGGTGGCGCTTCAGCATCTTCAGCTTCTTGCCGTCCTCGAGACAGATGATGTAGTCGCCGAAGACGCTCTTCTTGATCGGCACGGCCGGCTGGGGCTTTTCCGTCGGCTCGGGCTGGGCTCCGACGTTGGACAGCGTGCGGAAGACGTCCTGGATGAGGCCGGGCAGGGCCTCGGGCGCCACCGTGTTGTGGGAGACGTGCGCGGAAACGATTTGGGCCGTCCAGCCAAGGACGCTGAGATTGGGCGTATCGTCTGACATTCTGCTATTCTCCAGGCTGGATGGTGGCCGCTTGCTATACGAGGACTAGATATTTCTTGGCCGAGCGCTCGTATAGACAGAATTCGGTCAATCCAGCGATGTTGTTTCGCGTGCCGGCAAAAACGTCAGCAGCGAGCGCTGCCCTGTCTACAGCGCCCTGAGCAGTCGAGGCAACATCCTTCACTCCCTGTCAAGTAAAGCATCATCATGACGACAAATACATCTTCGGCCGCATTTCTTGACGTGACCGCTGACACCTGCCCGATGACCTTCGTGCGCACCCGTCTCGCGCTCGAGAAATTGCCGGAAGGCGCGGTGCTGCAGGTGCGTCTGCGCGGCGCGGAGCCGCGGGAAAGCGTGCCGCGTATGGCCGAAAGCCAGGGTCATGCCATCCTGGAAACGATTCAATCGAGCCGTGATCCGGACTGCCTCGACCTCTTCATCCGGCGCGGTGCGAAAGCCTGACGGTGGCGACGGTCGAAGGGCGCTGCATTGCGACGGTCCTGCCGCCGCGCGAAGGCTTTGGGCCGCAGTCGGCGGGGGCCATCGCCCTGCTCCAGGCCCGTCTCGCCGATCCTGAGGCTGCACCGGACTCGCCCTTCACCGTGACTACGCTGGGCGCCGCCCAGCCGGGCCCGGTTTTCCCCCTGCCCTTCCTCCCCGTGCGCGAGGCGTGGTGGGCGTTCGGCACCGATGCCCGCTATGCGGCCGGCGTGCGGCGGGCGCTTCGCCCGATGCGGCCGGCGCTGGTGGAGGTGCACAACCGGCCGGATCTCGCCCGGCGCCTTGCGCGCTGGTTTCCGGCATGGCGCATCGCGCTGTTCCTGCACAACGATCCGCGCGGCATGCGCGGCGCCAAGACGCCGGCCGAACGCGCCGATCTGTCGCGCCGGCTCGGTGCCGTCGTCTGCGTTTCCCGCTTTCTCGCCGCGTGCTGGACGGAGGGAAGCCAAGGCCTGCCGCCCCCGCATGTGCTGCCCAACTGCCTCGACCTCGCGCGCCTGCCCGCGGCGCTGCCCGCGGAGGCGCGGCTGCCGCGCATCCTCTTTTCCGGCCGCATGGTGGCCGACAAGGGCGCCGACAGCTTCGTGGAAGCTTGCGGCGCGGCGCTGCCGGCGCTGCCGGGCTGGGAGGCGGTGATGATCGGCGCCGACCGCTTCCGACCCGACAGCCCCGAGACGCCCTTCACCCAGAGGCTGCGACCGCAAGCCGCCGCCACCGGTGTGCGGCTGCTCGGCTATCAGGATCACGAAACCGTCATGGAGGAATTGAGCCGCAGCGCCATTGCGGTGGTTCCCAGTCGCTGGCAAGAGCCCTTCGGCCTCGCGGCGCTGGAAGCCATGGCGAATGGCGCGGCCCTGATCGCGACGCGACAGGGTGGGCTCGCGGAGCTGGTGGAGGGGGCCGCGGTGACGGTTCCGGCCGGGGACGCGGCGGCGCTGGCGCGCGCGATCGTCACCTTGGCGCAGGATCCCGCGCGGCGTGCGGCGCTGGCGCGTGCCGGACTGGGTCGCGCCCGGGCCTATGATCTGCCGGCGGCCCGCCGGCGGCTGGACGAACTGAGGATGGAACTGCTGAGCCCGTGATGTCCCTCAAGCTTCTGATCGAGCGCCTCGCGCTCGCCACCATGCTCCTCGTCATGCCGGCGCTGCTCCAGGGCAGGGCGCTGGCCGACGTGCTCATGACGATCACCGCCGTCCTCTTCCTCCTCCATTGCGGGCTGACCCGGCAATGGGGCTGGGTGCGCCGGGGCTGGGTGCCCTTCGCCGCTGCCTGGTGGGTCTGGGAGATGCTCTGCTCCCTGCCGCTGCACCCGGTGCTGCATGGGGACTGGCCGTCCTTCGTGCAGGCCGCCGTGATGGTGCGCTTCTTCGTCTTCGCGGTCGCCATGGAATTCTGGCTGCTGCGCGACCCGCGCCCGCGCCGCTGGCTGCTCTGGGTGGTGCAGGCGGTGGCGGCCTATATCGGCCTCGAATGCTATTTCCAGTATGCGACGGGCCGGAACACCTTCGGCGACGGCCGCTTCGTGGATGGCGAGCTGACCGGCCCCTTCTTCAAGCCGCGCGCCGGGCCCGAATTGGTGCGCATCCTCTTTCCCGCTTTGCTGCCCCCGGTGATGGCGCTGATCGCCCGGCGCGACTGGCTGTGGCGCGCGGCGGGCCTCCTTCTCGCCGGGCTCGGCATCGCCGTGATGGTGCTGATCGGCCAGCGCATGCCGGTGCTGTTGACCGGCCTCGGCCTCGTCGTCGCCGCGATCCTGCTGCCGCGGCTTCGCCCCGTCGCCATCGGCGCCGTCGTCATCGGCGGTATCGTGCTCGCCGCCTCCCCCATCATCTCGCCGCCGACCTATTACCGGCTGGTCGAGAAGTTCAGCGCCCAGATGGACCATTTCCAGACCAGCCCCTACGGCTATCTGTGGCGCCGCGCGGACGAGATGACCGAGCAGAACCCCATCTTCGGTCTCGGCTTCAACGGCTTCCGGCGGGACTGCACCGAGCCGCGCTATTTCGTGGGCTGGAGCAACCGGCCCGAGCATGACGGCGGTGGCGCCGGCATCTGCAAGCAGCACCCGCATAATTTCTACACCCAGGCGAGCACGGATGGCGGCTATCCCGGCCTCTTCCTCTTCGCCCTGATGTGCCTCGCCTGGCTGCGCGGCATCGGGCGCGGCCTGTGGCGCAACCCCGACCCGTTGCGGGTCGGCCTCTTCGCCGCCGCCATCGTGCATCTCTGGCCGATCGCCTCGACCAGCGCCTTCACCAGCCTGCCGGTGAGCGGCTATTTCTTCGTCATCCTCGGCTGGGGCTGCGCGGAGACGCGCTGGCGCCTTCCCTCGCCTGCGCGGGATGCGGGGCGGGGTCCTTCCCCGGCGGAATGACCGGACCGATATAGTCCTGTATAGACGTCCGTTCTGTCCTCGTGACTGGAGTATTGTCCATGCCCGATACCGTTGCCGATAAAGCTGCCGGCCTTGGCCAGGATCTCGTGCCCGTCACCGTCCTCACGGGCTATCTCGGCGCCGGCAAGACCACGCTGCTCAACCACATCCTGACCGAGAATCACGGCCGCAAATACGCGGTAATCGTGAACGAGTTCGGAGAGCTCGGCGTGGACAACGACCTCGTCGTCGATGCCGACGAAGAGGTCTTCGAGATGAACAACGGCTGCATCTGCTGCACCGTGCGCGGTGACCTTATCCGCATCGTCGCGGGTCTCATGAAGCGCCGCCAGAAGTTCGACGGCATCATCATCGAGACGACGGGCCTCGCCAATCCGGCGCCGGTGGCGCAGACCTTCTTCGTCGACGAAGGCGTGCGCGCGAAGGCGCGGTTGGACGCCATCGTGACGGTTGTGGATGCGAAGAACCTGCCGGCGCGGCTGGCCGATAGTGCCGAAGCCGCTGCACAGATCGCCTTTGCCGACGTCATCCTGCTCAACAAGGTCGATCTCGTGACGGCCGACGAACTCGTCGCCGTCGAAGCGCGCATTCGCGCGATCAACGCGCTGGCGCCGATCGTCCGCTCGGAGAAGTCGAACGTGCCGATCGAGACGGTGCTGGAACGCCGCGCCTTCGATCTCAACCGCATCCTCGCCCTCGATCCGGACTTCCTCGAGTCTGACGAGCACGAGCACAACGAAGACATCAACAGCATGAGCTTCACGGTCTCGAAGCCCCTCGATCCGCAGAAGTTCAACGCCTGGATCGGGACTGTGCTCAACGCCCAGGGGCCGGACTTGCTGCGCACCAAAGGCATCCTGGACTATGCGGGCGAGAACCGCCGCTTCGCCTTCCAGGCCGTGCACATGATCGCCGATGGCGATTTCATCGGCCCCTGGAAGGAGGGCGAGCCGCGGCAGAGCCGCATCGTCTTCATCGGCCGCAACCTCAACCGTCCGCAGCTGCGCCGCGGCTTCGAATCCTGCCAGGCGGGTTGACCGGCCCGATGCTCGCTGCCCAGACGCCCCTGCGGGACAATCTGATCGAGACGCGCGGCATCTCCCGCGCGCTCGATGGCTTCGTCGTCCAAACCGCCTTCGATCGGGGGGGCAGCTTCGCGGCCTTCGGCCTCGGCGACGGCACGGTGCATTTCGCGCCGCTGACGGAAGGCGCATCCGACTGGACATCGGTCATGGTGCATGACGGCGCCGTCCTCGGCCTAGCCGCCGACGTTCTGCCCGGCGGCGTGGTGACGGGCGGCGACGATGGCGATTTCCGCCGGGTACGCGAGGATGGCGAGGCCGTGACGCTGGGCGACCTCGGCTCGAAATGGGTCGAGCATGTCGCGAGCTATGCGCCGGGCCGCGGGCGGGAGAAGGACATGCCCATCCTCGCCTGCGCGGCCGGCCGCCAGGTTCATCTCTTCGATGCGAAGGGCCAGCGGCTCAAAGTGCTGGAGCATCCCTCCACCGTCACGGGCCTGAGCTTTGACGGGCGTGGCAAGCGGATCGCGGCCTCCCACTACAATGGTGCGAGCCTCTGGTTCGTTGCCGCCAAGACCGATGCGCCTCGGCGTCTGGACTGGAAGGGCAGCCATATCGGCATAGCGTTGCATCCGGATGGCGAATCCGTGGTCACCGCCATGCAGGAGAATGCGCTGCACGGCTGGCGCCTGTCGGACGGGCAGCACATGCGCATGAGCGGCTATCCCTCCAAGCCGGAAAGCATCTCCTTCTCCCGCTCCGGCCGGTGGCTCGCCTCCTCGGGGGCGGACACTATTGTGCTCTGGCCCTTCTTCGGCGGCGGTCCCATGGGCAAGCCGCCGTCGGAACTTGCCGGTGGCGCCAATGTCCTCGTCACCCGCGTGCTCTTCAACCCGAAGCAGGACGTGGTGGCTGCCGGCTTCGCCGATGGTCGCGTGGTTCTGGCCGAGGTCGAGTCCGCGCGCATCCTGCCGGTCTGCCCGCCCGGCCATGGCTCGGTCTCCGCACTCGCCTGGAACGATACCGGCAGCCATCTTGCCTTCGGCACCGAAGAAGGCTTCGCTGGCGTCGTCGATCTGTCCAAGCGCTGAGGCGCGGCCCCGCTTGGCCGGATCACGGAGGCGGGGCTGAACCCGCCCCGGGAACGGGAGAGCTGGGACATGGCGGAAACCAACGGGACGCGGCCGGCGGGCCGAATCAAACTGGGCATGGTGGGCGGTGGCCCCGGCTCCTTCATCGGGCCGGTGCATCGCCTGGCCGCGCGTATCGACGATCGCTACGAATTCGTCGCAGGGGCTTTCTCCTCCGACCCTGAGAAATCCCGTCAGGCCGGTCGGGACTGTCATATCGACCCCGACCGCGCCTATCCGAGCTGGCAGGCGATGGTGGAGGGCGAGAGCCGACGCCCGGACCGCATCGAAGCGGTGGCCATCGTCACCCCGAATAACCTCCATTACGCCCCGGCCAAGGCCTTTCTCGAAGCCGGGATCCACGTGATCTGCGACAAGCCGCTGACCATGACGGCGGCGGAGGCCGAGGATCTGGTGGAGACGGTGCGGCGCACCGGCCTCGTCTTCGGCGTGACGCATACCTATGCGGGCTACCCCATGGTGCGGCAGGCCCGCGCCATGGTCGAGGCTGGCGAACTCGGCGAGATCCGCGTCATCCATGTCGAATATGCGCAGAGCTGGCTGACCGAGACGATTGAGAATACGGGGCTGAAGCAGGCGGTGTGGCGCACTGACCCCGCGCAGTCGGGCGGCGGTGGCTGCCTAGGCGACATCGGCACCCATGCCTATCACATTGCGAATTACGTGACCGGGCTGCAGGCGGAGGCGCTCGCCGCCGAACTCTCGACCTTCGGGCCGGGCCGGCGGCTGGACGACAATGTCCATATCCTGCTGCGCTATACCGGCGGCGCGCGCGGCATGCTGTGGGCGAGCCAGGTGGCGCCCGGCGAGGTGAATGGCGTGCGGCTGCGCGTCTTCGGCGCCAAGGGCGGCCTCTCCTGGCATCAGGAGCAGCCGAACGAGCTGATCTTCACCCGCCATGGCGAGCCGCCGCGGCATCTGACGCGCGGCGGCCCTTGGGCGGGCGATGCCGCGGTCTATACGCCGCGTGTGCCGGCGGGCCACCCCGAGGGTTATCTCGAAGCCTTCGCCCAGCTCTATGCCGATGCCGCCGAGCAGATCCACGCCCATGCCGAGGGCCGTGCGCCCTCCGGCATTTCCCGCCTGCTGCCGACGGTGGAGCAAGGGGCGGCCGGCATGCGCTTCATCGAAGCGGCGCTGGAATCGAACCGCCGCGACGCCGCCTGGGTCGGTGGGCTGTGATCGTCGGGTGGGTCCAAGCCCACCCTACGAACGACGGAACTCGGGCTTGAGGGCGCGGTAGAGGCTGCGATAGGCCTCGATCCGGGGCAGGTAGGCCGCGCGGAGCGCGGCCTCGGGCTCGATCACCTCCAGCACCGGTGGCGGTTCCGCGACCAGGGGGCCGCCGGCCGCCATCCGGCCCAGCCGCGCCGCGCCGAAGGCCGCGCCATGCGCCCCGTCCGCGTAGCGGGTGAGCGCGAGGCCGGTCGCGGCTGCGATGATCCGGGCCCAGAGCCGGCTCCGTGCTCCACCCCCGATGAAGCCGACCTGGCCCAGCGTCAGCCCAGCCGCTTCCAAGGCCGCGACGCCATCCGCCAGGCTGAAGGCAACCCCTTCCAGCACCGCCTGAACGGCCTGGGCACGGCTGCTGTCCGCGCCGAGACCGAAGAGCACGCCCCGCGCCCAAGGGTCGTTGTGCGGGCTCCGTTCCCCGGTGAGATAGGGCAGGAAGAGCACCGGGCTCGGCCCGTTGAAGCTGGACTCCACCTCGGCCAGCAGAGCCGCGATGTCGCCGCCGCCCATGAGCCGGCTCATGCTGGCGAGCGCGCTCGCCCCGTTCAGCACGGCGGCCATGGCGCTCCAGCGGCCGGGCAGGCAATGGCAGAAGCTGTGCACCACCTGCGCGGGCGCCGGGCGGTAGCGGTTGGTGGCCATGAAGACCTGGCCCGAGGTGCCGAGCGCGACGAAGCCGCGCCCTTCCTCCACCACGCCGATCCCGAGCCCCCCGGCCAGCGTATCGCCGGCGCCGCCTGCGACCACCGTGCCGGGGCTGAAGCCGAAGCGCTGGGCGATCTCGGGCCGGAGCGTGCCTGTAGCGGTGGGGCTTTCCACGACGTCCGGCAACAGCCGACGGTCGATCCCGAGGCGGTTGATCGCCTCGACGCTCCAGGCGCGTGCCGCCTGATCCAGCAGCCAGGTGCCGGCGGCATCCGTCACGTCCGTCACGTAGCTGCCGGTCAGGTGCAGGCGGATGATGTCCTTCGGCAGCAGCATGCGGCGAGCACGCTCCAGCACGGCGGGGTCGTGCCGGCTGAGCCAGAGCAGTTTGGGCGCCGTGAGCCCGGCCATCGCAGGCACGCCGAGCAGCCGTGCGAGGTCCAGCCCTTCGGCCTGCAATTCCTCCGCCTCGCGCTCGGCCCGGCCGTCATTCCACAACATGGCGGGGCAGACCGGCCGGTCCGCGGCGTCGAGCAAGGCGAGGCCATGCATCTGGCCGCTGAGGCCGATCCCACGGACCCGTGCCATCAGCGCCGGCTGTTCGGCGCGCAGCTGATCCAGCGCGGTCGAGACGGCCTGCCACCAGCTCCCCACCTCCTGCTCGGAGGCATGCGGCATGGGGTGGCGTGGCGCCGGCACCGGGGTGCTGGCGGTGGCCAGAACCTGCTCCGCCTCGTCCAGGATCAGGGCCTTCACGGCGGAGGTGCCGAGATCGATGCCGAGAAAGCAACTCATGGGTGGAAGCCTCGTCCGCGTCCGATGATGGTGGCGCCGAACCGGTCGCGGAGCCGGTCCATCGCCTTCTGGCGAGCGACCCGGCGTTCGGAATCCGGATCGGCGAGATCGATAGGGTCGGCTTCCGCTGCCGGACGCAAGGGCTGGGCGCCGATGCCGATCAGGCGGAAGGCGGTTCCGTCCGCTTCCCGCGCGAGCAGCGCGCGGGCGGACTGGAAGAGCACCTCGGGCAAAGCGGTCGGTTTGGCGAGCCGCTGGCTGCGGGTGCGCAGCGTGAAGTGTGCGGTCTTGAGCTTCAGGGTGATGCCGCCCGCCGCGTATTCGGCGCGGCGCAGCCGGGCTCCGAGCTTCTCGGACAGCCGCCAGAGCACGGCTTCCAGCCGTGCGATGTCGGCGATGTCGGTGTCGAAGGTCGTTTCGCTGCTGATGGATTTCGTCTCGCGCACCGGCACCACGCGGCGGTCGTCCTCGCCGCGGGCCCGGCGCACGAGGGCGGGGCCGTCGGGCCCGAGCAGGCGGAGCGCGGCTTGCGTGTCCAGGGCCTGCAGCTGGCCGAGGCGGGTAAGGCCGAGGCGGGCGAGCCGCGCCGTCGCCTGCGGGCCGATGCCGGGCAGCAGACTGACCGGCTCGGCGGCCAGCAGCGCGGCCGCGTCCGAACCGATGACGGAGAAACCGCGCGGCTTGTCCCGCTCGGCCGCGAGCTTGGCGAGTAGGCGGTTGTGGCTGAGGCCGATCGAGATGGTGACGCCGATCTGCTGCTCCACCTGGCGGGCAAGACGCGCAAGCATGACGGCCGGCGGCGCACGGTGTAGGGCTTCAGTGCCGGACAGATCGAGCACTGCCTCGTCGATCGACAGCGGTTCCACCAGAGGGGAGAGATCCGCCATGAGGGCGCGGATGCGGCGGGATTCGGCCGCGTATTTCGCCATGTCCGGCTTGAGGATGACGGCTTCTGGGCAGAGCTTGCGCGCCTTGAACATGGGCATGGCCGAGCGCACGCCGGAGAGGCGAGCGATGTAGCAGGCGGTCGAGACGACGCCGCGCGTGCCGCCGCCGATAATCAGCGGTTTGGAGGCGAGCTCGGGGTGATCGCGCTTCTCGACGCTCGCATAGAAGGCGTCGCAATCAACATGGGCGATGGCCAGACGCAGCAGTTCGGGATGGCTCACCGACAGCCGCGAGCCGCAGGCGGTGCACAGGCGGCTTTCACCCTCGCTGATGGCATCGCAGGTTCGGCAAAGGCGGGGCATCGCGATCCGCTTGTGATTGCGCGCAGATTACAGGGCTTCGCCGCGGAAGTTGAGTCCGCCCAGGCAGGTCAAGGCACGAGTCTTGAATGGTGGCTCCCGGACTGCTCGATCCCTTTCCCGCATCCGGAAAATGACCGCTGATGACCGACCCACGCTTTCACCTTGGCTGGTTCATGAACTTCACACCCGACGAATGGCGTGAGCCCTTCGGCCAGGGAGGACTGCCCTGGGACGGCAAGTTTTATGTCGAGATGGCGCGGACCTTGGAGCGGGCTTGCTTCGATTACATCATGATCGAGGACAAGCTGATGGTGCCGGAGACCTTCGGCGGCAGTCGCGACCTCAGCTTGAAGCATGCCATGATGGTGCCGAAGCACGATCCGGCGCCGCTCGCGGTCGCCATGGGAATGGCGACCAACCGCCTCGGCGTCGTCGCCACGCTCTCCACCCTCGCCTATCCGCCCTTCCTGCTCGCGCGCCTGTCGTCCACCATCGACAGTCTGACCGGCGGCCGTTTCGGCTGGAACATCGTGACCAGTGCCGAGGATCTGGCCGCGCAGAATTTCGGCTTGGAGAAGTTGCCGCCGCGTGATCTCCGCTACGCCATGGCGGAGGAGTATCTGGAGGTGGTCAACAAGCTCTTCGCGTCCTGGGAGAAGGATGCGGTGGTGCTGGACCGGGAGGCCGGTCTCTATGCGGACCCGTCCAAGGTCCATACCATCGATCACAAAGGCCAGTTCTTCAGCGTGCGTGGACCGCTCAACACCGTGCCCTCGCCGCAGCACCGGCCGGTCTATCTGCAGGCCGGGGCTTCCCCAAAGGGACGCGACTTCGCCGCGCGCCACGCAGAAGCGATCATTTCGGTCGCGAGCGGTGTCGAGAGCATGAAGGCCTTCCGCGAGGATATCCGGGCGCGGGCACGGGCCATCGGGCGTGATCCCGACACCATCAAAGTGATGTTCTGCGTCACGCCGGTGCTGGGGGAAACCCGCGAGGAGGCGGAGGAAAAGCAGCGCCGCATGGTCTCGGCCCCGCATTTCGTCAACGACATGCTGAGTTCGATTTCCGCCATCACCGAGATCGACTTCGCGCAATTCGATCTCGACAAACCCCTGCCCTACGAGCTGAAAACGAATGGTGAGCAGGGGTCGCTCGACAAGTTCCAGCAATGGGGCAGCGGCAAGACCTTGCGCGAGCTGGTGGTGGGCGGCGTCGGCGGGCTGGTCTCCTCGGTCGAACTGATCGGCACGCCGGATCAAGTCGCCGAGCGCATGGGCGATGTGATGGCGGAGGTGGGTGGCGATGGTTTCCTCATCACCACGCCCGTGCTGCGGGTGAGCCGGCGGCAGATTCTGGACGTGGCGGACGGGCTGGTGCCGGCGCTGCAAAAGCGCGGTCTGGTGCGCACCGCCTACGCGCATGAGACGCTGCGGGAGAACCTGATGGAGTTTTGAGGGCGCGGTGCAGAGGTTCCGCGAGAGAGGAGAGGCCACCGGACCCGGCGGCCTCCCTGATAGCCTGGCTTACGCTTCGGCTGCCGGGTCGTTCTCGTGTGCGCCGCTCTCGGCCACTGCCCCCTCAACCTCCCCGGCTGGCTCGGCCGCCGCGGTCTCCTCGACCGCCGGCTTTTCCGGCGGCGCTTCCTTGGCGCGCTCGCGTGCGGCCGTCAGGTAGTCGAACAAAAGCGGCTCATGGCCATCGAACACCAGCTGGTATTCGGCACCCATCGCCGCGCGGGAGGCCTCGTCGATCTTGGCGATCTTTTGGATGACCCAGCCCGCGCCGCGGTCAATCACAGCGGGCGGTAGCCGCAGGATGCGGCGTGGCGCCCGCTGCTCGTCACCGCCACGGCCACCGGGACGGCCGCGGCCGCCCTTGCGCTCGCGGTGGTTCATGTCGAACTGGGCGGGGGCGCCGGCTTTCGCTTTGGGTGGTCCTGGGGTCTTCGCCATCACAGTCTCTTTCTTCGATCCGAGGACGCCATTTAGAGGTGTTTGACGGCGGGGGATATGGACCGGGACGACCGCACCGCATCCCCGTCGAAAAAGACGTTACCGGCGTTCCACCTGGCTCACGTCGCGGACGGCGCCGCGGGAGGCCGAGGTCGTCATCGCCGCATAGGCGCGGAGCGCGGGCGAGACCACGCGTTCCCGGTTCTCCGGCTTCCAGGCGGCCGCGCCCTTCTTCTCCATCTCGATGCGGCGCAGGGCCAGATCCTCGTCCGAGAGGGCCACGCGCAGGATGCGGTTCGGGATGTCGATCTCGATGATGTCGCCGTCGCGCACCAGGCCGATGGCGCCCCCCTCGGCCGCTTCCGGCGAGATATGGCCGATCGAAAGCCCGGCCGTGCCGCCGGAGAAGCGGCCGTCGGTGATCAGGGCGCACAGCTTGCCGAGGCCCTTCGACTTCAGATAGCTCGTGGGGTACAGCATCTCCTGCATGCCGGGGCCGCCCTTGGGGCCCTCGTAGCGGATCAGCACCACCTCGCCCGCCTTCACCTCGTCGCCCAGAATGCCGCGCACGGCATCGTCCTGGCTTTCGAAGATATGGGCCGGGCCGGAGAAGACGAGGTTGGCGGCATCCACGCCCGCCGTTTTCACGATGGCGCCTTCGAGGGCGATATTGCCGAAGAGCACGGCGAGGCCGCCATCCTTGCTGAAAGCGTGCTCCACGCTGCGGATCACGCCCTTTTCGCGATCGGTGTCGAGCTCTGCGAAGCGACGCTCCTGGCTGAAGGCTTCCGTCGTGCGCACGCCGCCCGGTGCGGCACGGTAGAGCACGCCGGCCGTGCCTTGCGAATCCGCACCCACCACGTCCCACTGCGCGATGGCGGCACCCATGCTGGCGCTGTGCACCGTCGGCACGTCGGTATGGATGAGGCCCGCGCGATTCAATTCTCCCAGCAGGCCCATGATGCCGCCGGCGCGATGCACGTCCTCCATATGGACGTTCATCACCGAGGGCGAGACCTTGCAGAGATTGGGCACGCGGCGCGACAGCCGGTCGATATCGGCCATGGTGAAATCGAGCTCCGCTTCCTGCGCGGCGGCGAGGAGGTGGAGCACGGTATTGGTCGAGCCGCCCATCGCGATGTCGAGCGACATGGCGTTTTCGAAGGCCTTGAAGCTCGCGATGGTGCGCGGCAGGGCCGTCGCGTCCTCCTGCTCGTACCAGCGGCGGGCGAGATCGACGATGGTCCAGCCCGCTTCCACGAACAGCTTGCGGCGGTCGGCATGGGTGGCGAGCAGGCTGCCATTGCCGGGCAGCGACAGGCCGAGCGCCTCCGTCAGGCAGTTCATGGAATTGGCGGTGAACATGCCGGAGCAGGACCCGCAGGTGGGGCAGGCCGACCGTTCCTGCACTTCCGCATCGGCGTCCGAGACGTTCGGGTCGGCTGCCGCGACCATGGCGGTGATGAGGTCGGCGCGCTTTTCGATGGCCGCGCCGCCGGTGCCGTCGGCGCGGATCTTGCCGGCTTCCATGGGACCGCCGGAGACGAAGATGGCGGGAATGTTGAGGCGCATCGCGGCCATCAGCATGCCCGGCGTGATCTTGTCGCAGTTGGAGATGCAGACCAGGGCATCGGCGCAATGCGCCTGCACCATGTATTCCACGGCATCCGCGATCAACTCACGCGAGGGCAGGCTGTAGAGCATGCCGGAATGGCCCATGGCGATGCCGTCATCCACCGCGATCGTGTTGAATTCCTTGGCGACGCCGCCGGCCTTCTGCACCTCGCCCGCGACCAGCTGCCCGAGATCCTTGAGATGGACGTGGCCGGGGACGAACTGGGTGAAGGAATTGGCGATGGCGATGATCGGCTTGCCGAAGTCGCCATCGCCCATGCCGGTGGCGCGCCACAGGGCGCGGGCACCGGCCATGTTGCGGCCGTGGGTGGAGGTGCGGGAGCGATAGGCAGGCATCGGCGAGGTCCTTGAACGAGCGGCGTCCGGCGGACGCGGCGGGCGGCAATCGCTTGCCATTTGTGACCTAAACTACGCCCTCGCCGATTATTTTGCGACCCTTCTGCCCTGAGTTGAGGGAATTTCTGATCTCTCAGGGGCGCAAGGACGCTGCCTCGTCCTCCACCGCGAAACCGATCTTGAGTGTCACCTGGTAATAGGCGACCCGTCCCTCCTCCACCTGGCCGCGCGTTTCCACCACCTGGAACCAGCGGATGTGGCGGATGGTGGTTGCGGCCTTGGCGATGGCGGACTGAATCGCATCCTCCACGCTGGTGGTGGACGAGCCGACAACCTCGATCAGCCGATAGACATGGTCCGTCATGCGTCTCTCCTGTGATGCGTGCTCGCCAGAGGTTGGCGGGCGCGCCGGAAGCTCAAGCCGGGGCAGGCCAAGGGCTTTGCCTTTGGTGGGCCGCCGCGTCATCATTCCTGCGAGAGCGGAACGGAAGGGCATGCCGTGCAGCGGGAAGAACTGGTCTTCGTCGGCCTCTGCGATCTCGCGGGGCTGGTGCGCGGCAAAGGCTTCCCGGCGGCCGAGCTGGAGCACCGCCTGCGCCAGGGCGTGGGGCTCACCGGCTCGAACATCATGATTTCCGCCTTCGGCCCAATCTATTCCTCCCCCTTCGGCACGCTGGGCGACCTGGTGATGATCCCGGACCCGACGACGGCGGTTCAGGTGCCCTTCGACGAAGGCGCGGCCGAGCGCTTCATGCTTGCCGATCTTCGGGAGCTGGACGGCCGGCCGTGGGCCTGCTGCCCGCGGGACTTCCTGCGCCGGGCGCTGGCCGCCCTGGAGGCCGAGGCCGGGTTGCGGGTGAAGGCGACCTTCGAGCAGGAATTCCTCCATACCGGCCTCACCGAGCGGCCGGGCGACGCCTATTCGCTGAGTTCCTTCCGCCGCCAGGGCCTGTTCGGGGAAAGCCTGACGGCGGCGCTGCGGGCGGCAGGCCTGGTGCCGGACAGTTTCCTGCCGGAATATGGGCCGCGCCAGTTCGAGGTGACGGTGAAGCCGGCCTTCGGCCTGCGCGCGGCCGACGAAGCGGTGATCGCGCGCGAGATGATCCGCGGCGTCGCCGAACGTCTGGGCTTCCGTGCGAGCCTCGCCCCCATCCCGGCGCCGGGTGGCATCGGCAATGGCACCCACATCCATTTCAGCCTGTGGGACGTGACCGGTCGGCCTGCCTCGCACCAGCCGGGCGCACCCTTCGGCCTGACCGCGCCCGCCGCGCATTTTGTCGCCGGCGTGCTGCATCACCTGCCGGCGCTGACGGCCATCACCGCGCCCTCCGTCGCCTCCTACTACCGCTTGCAGCCCAATCGCTGGGCGCCGGTCTGGGCCTTCCTGGGCGCGCAGGACCGCGGCGCCGCTGTGCGCGTCTGCCCCGTCTTCCCGGGTGCGGAGGACCAGGCTGCCCGGCAGTTCAACCTGGAATACCGCGTGGCGGATGCCGCCTGCTGCCCCTATCTGGCACTCGGCGCCCTCGTCTGGGCCGGGGTGGACGGGCTGCGCCGGGACATGGCGCTGCCCGCGGCGCTGCCCGGCTTCTGGGAGATGGACGAACCAGCGCGGCACGCGGCCGGCGTGCAGACCCTACCGCGCAGCCTGGCCGAAGCGCTCGACCGGCTGGAAGCGACGGAGGTGGCGGCCGACTGGTTCGGGCCGCAGTTCCTCGCGGCCTATCTCGAATTCAAGCGCTCCGAGATCGCGGCGCTCGAAGAGCTGGAGCCGCAGGACATCTGTGACCGCTACGCCGCCGTCTACTGAGAAGGATCGCCCCATGAAGGATTTCGGACTGAGCCGCGACCTGCCGGTGACGCTGGGGCAGACGGCGATCCTCTTCATCGACGTGCAGAACTACACGGCGCGCGGCGGCGGGGAATATGCCGGGATGGCGGAGAGCGAGGTGGAGCGCCGCTTCGGCTATTTCTTCCGGGAGATGGAGGAGCGCGCGCTGCCCAACATGCAGCGCCTGCTCTTCGCCTGCCGCGCGCGGGGGATCGAGGTGCTGCACACGGTGATCGAAAGCCTGACGCAGGACGGCCGGGACATGAGCCTGGACTACAAGATCAGCGGCCTCTTCTGCCCGAAGGGCTCGCGGGATGCGCAGGTGGTGGATGCGCTGTCGCCCTTGGCCGACGAAATCGTCATCCCCAAGACCTCTTCCTCCGTCTTCATTTCCACGAACATTCACTACGTGCTCGGCAATCTCGGTATCCGCCAGCTGATCATCGCCGGTGCCTTGACCGATCAATGCGTCGATTCCGCCGTGCGCGATGCCTGCGACCTCGGCTATCTGGTGACGCTGCCCGTGGATGCCTGCGTGACGCAGAGCGAGGAGCGGCACTGCAGCGCGCTCGCCAACAACCGTGGCTATTGTCGGCAGGTGACGACGGCGGCCCTGCTCGCCGAGATCGAGGGGCTGGGGTAGTTCATTACCGACAAACTGCGGAGTGCCCGCTTCGCGTCCAAGCCGGTCTGGGTCCCGTTTCAGACGAAGTCTTGGGGCCGAACGTAAAGACTTAAACCCCATACTGTCTGATTTGGGGAGGAAGCGGTCTGTCCAGTCGTGAGCTTTTTTTACTCTGGACGATCTATTTTTCCATCTTTCGGATGGGCGAAACTGCTTCTAGTTCTTGCGTGAAGAAATCGAGCGTGGAGATGAACGCCCGCGTAGCCGCAGAGCGATAGGCTCCATCTCGTTGTAACAATACCGCCTGGCGTGCATCGATAGCCGGCAAGAGCGGTCGAGATAGCAATTCGTTTCGTTCGATAGCGACTAAATCTGGAAGGATTGTTACCAAGGAACTGGACTTAACAAGCTCGATAATCGTCGTAATAGAGTTGGTTTCAACAACGACGTTTGGCTTTATACCATGCTTCTTGAAGTGCTTATCGATGGTCTGGCGAGTAACGAACGTGCCGCTTAAGAGGACAATTTCTCCCTTTTCGACATGAGCAACATCGATGGTGTCATTCTTCATCAGCGGATGATCGCAGCGGCCAATCAATGACAATCGCTCCGTATGCAGTGGGTGCGCAACAATGCCGCCTGCTCTCGACGACGAAAATGCGAGCGCACAATCAAGTTTGTCGTCAGCAAGGGCTGCTTCGATCTCGTCCTGTGACATGGCATTGAGATCAAGGATGATCCCCGGATATTTTTCGCGAAAGCGTCTTGCGAGTGGTGCAGTGAGGTAAGCGCTGAAACTCGGCGTAAACCCCAGCCGGAGCACCCCGGAGCTTAGATCGTTAACGTCTCGTGCAGCACGGCCCGCCGCCTCGATTTCGCGAAAGGCGCGGTGCACATGGCCCAAATAGGTCGCACCTGCGTCCGTTGCCCGAACGGCTTTCCCTGTACGGTCAAGCAGCTGCACGCCGAGTTGCTCCTCCAGCTGGCGTATTTGCTGCGATAGCGCAGGCTGCGACACGTGCAGCGCCTGGGCGGCACGTGTGAAGCTTCCATGCTCCACAACCGATGAGAGGTAGCGAAGGTGACGGAGGAGCATCTGTATAACGCCTGCTTATAGGATCAATCTGAAACCAGTCTTGGACAATTATGACCGTGAAGTCGATACTCGTCTGACCGAACGCGGAGATCGACAGATGAAGAGGCTTATCGAAGGCTTCAAAAAGTTCAGAGACGGCGGATATCCCGACCGACTCCGCCTATTTCAGGAACTTGCGACCAAACAAGAGCCTGCTACGCTGTTCGTTACTTGTTCTGACAGTCGGGTGGTCCCTGAGCTTTTCACCCAGAGCGAACCGGGCGATATGTTTGTTATTCGCAACGCCGGGAATATTATCCCATCATTTGGGCCTCCGTCAGGTGGCGTTTCCGCCACAGTCGAATACGCTGTCGCGGTGCTCGGTGTGTCTGATGTTGTCATTTGCGGCCATTCCGACTGCGGCGCGATGACGGCTGTTGCCAATGGGGCTGATCTCAGCACTCTCCCGGCCGTTTCAAGCTGGCTCCGGCACGCGGACGCTGCGAAAGCCGTTAATGACGCGCGCATCCATCGCTGCTGCTCGGGAAAGGTTGCCGGCATGGTGCGGGAGAACGTCATCGCGCAGCTGGCAAACCTTCGCACCCACCCATCGGTTGCCCTTGCCCTCTCTGAGGACCGCCTGCGCCTTCACGGCTGGGTCTACGACATTGGAGAAGGAACGATTGAAGCTTACGACGCTCGAAGCGGTCACTTCGTCGATCTGGTTGCGTATCCCGAGACGAGTGCGACATTCCCCCCGCTTCCGAGAGAGCGTCAAGCTTGGGCTTCGACTCCTGGCGCACGTCGTTCCGAGGCATCTGCCGAATTTCAACATCGTTGATAGGTACACTCATGATCCAAGTGCAAGTGACCCAAGCCGCGCGTGCGGCGCTTACCGAAACCATCGTTCGGCAGAAAGCTGACAGACAGCTTAGCTGGGCCGCCATCGCGGAAAACACGGGACTCTCCCGTGAATTTGTAACCGCTGCGCTGCTCGGTCAGCACCCGCTGCCAGCGAGCGCGGCTGAGGCTGTCGGCAAGACACTCGGCCTCGGTGATGGTGAGATCAAGCCGCTCCAGGCAATCCCTGTCCGTGGCAGCTTCCCGGATGGCGTGCCGACCGATCCCACCATGTACCGCTTCTACGAGATCATCCAGGTCTACGCCACGACCCTGAAATCTCTCGTTCACGAGGACTTTGGTGACGGCATCATCAGCGCCATCAATTTCAAGCTCAAGCTTGAGAAGCGGGAAGACCCAGAAGGTGGGCATCGCTGTGTCATCACGCTCGACGGCAAATATCTTCCGACGCAGCCCTTCTAACCTGCGGATGCTCCGGGCTGGAAGATTGCAGCCCTTTTGCTTCCGCCTAAAGGGCTGTGGCTCCTTCGGCCACGGCTATTGATACCACAATTTTTGTCTCGAAAGGAAAAGCTATGTCCCGTCCGCCCCTACCCCCGTTCACCCATGATACGGCAGTCGAGAAGGTGCGCCTGGCCGAGGATGGCTGGAACACCCGCGATGCTGCCAAGGTGGCTCTGGCTTACACGCTCGATACGCGTTGGCGTAACCGGGTCGAGTTCGCCACCAATCGTGAGGAGGCGCAGGCCTTCCTGACCCGTAAGTGGAACAAGGAACACGAATATCGCCTCATCAAGGAGTTGTGGGCCTTCACCGGCAATCGCATCGCGGTGCGCTATGCCTACGAGTATCGCGACGATGCCGGGCAATGGTATCGCGCCTATGGGAACGAGAATTGGCTCTTCGCCGAAGACGGCTTGATGTCGAACCGCCACGCCAGCATCAACGAGATGCCGATCGCCGAAGCGGACCGGAAGTTTCATTGGCCGTTGGGCCGTCGCCCGGATGACCATCCTTCGCTGAGCGATCTCGGCATGTGAGTTTCAGGCGTGCTTTCGTCACCCGCGACAGGTCTATGCAGCTATTGGCAGAGACTTGTCGCGGGTATGGCTTGGAGGACCCAGGCTCAGTCCGACCTCTCTCTGGTGGAGGGCCAAAGTCGGGTTGGCTACGACAGAAAGCCAATGTCCGCGGGCGCAACGCAAGGGCTGCGGACGTGGCGGTCGACGCCGTTCCCCGCTAAACTCCTCCCATGACCGAGGCTGCCGAACGCGTGATCGCGCTTTATGAGCGGCATGGCCGCGCCTGGGATGCTGACCGCAACCGTGCCGGATGGAACGACAAGCCGTGGCATGAGCGCTTCGTCTCGGCACTGCCGCGACGCTATGCGACGGTCCTCGATCTCGGCTGCGGATCAGGCGCGCCGGTCGGCGCGTTCCTGGCGTCCTGCGGATGCCGCGTCACCGGTATCGATTCCTCCCCCACGCTCATCGCGCTCTGTCGCGAGCGCCTGCCGGCGCAGGACTGGATGGTCGGGGATATGCGGCGGCTGGACCTCGGCCGGACCTTCGACGGCATCCTCGCTTGGGACAGTTTCTTCCATCTCCCGCCCGAGGATCAGCGGCGCATGTTCGCTGTCTTCGCCAAGCACGCCGCACCCTCGGCCGTGTTGATGTTCAACGCCGGACCACGGGCGGGAGAGGTCATCGGATCGTATCGGGGCGCGCCTCTCTATCACGCGAGCCTGAGCCCGGAGGACTATGGGCGTCTGCTCGAGGAGAGTGGCTTCGTGCTCGTCGCGCATGTCGCCGAAGACTGGCCGACCGGGGGTGGCCGCACGGCGTGGATCGCGCGCGCTTCTGCGCCGTAGTCCTCCGTTCACGTGCTGCGTGCGCCGAACGCCGGCCCGGGCGGCGTCAGCCGAGCTGCTGTTCGATCGTCTTCGTCCGCGGCGTTGCGACGTCACCGGTGTGGCGGGTGGTCACGGTTTCGATGAGCACGATCCAGCATTCCTCCTCCGCCACCGGGTTGTGCAGCACGCCCTTGGGCACCACGCAAAACTCACCCGGGGTCAGCACGGTCTCGCGCCCGCCCTCGAACTGGATGCGCAGGTGGCCCCGCACGACCTGGAACATCTCGTCCTCGTCGTCATGCTTGTGCCAGGCAAGTTCGCCGAGCAGCTTCGCGACCTTGACGTATTGATCATTCACCCGCCCCACCACCTTTGGCGACCAGTGGTCCGTGATGCGCTCCAGCGCATCGATCAGATTGACCGGTGTCATGGCGTGGTCCTTCTACCGTTGCCGCTGCGGGCCGGCTTAGCGACGCGTGCCCCTGCAAGAAAGCTAAACTTGCTAAAGGCCAGCATTAGAGAGATTAATGGCCGATGCCACGCAATCTCGACATCGCCCTGCTCCGGACCTTCGTCCTGGTGGCGGACCAGCGCAGCATGACGCGGGCGAGCGCCCTTCTGCATCTCACGCAAGGCGCCATCAGCCAGCAGATCGCCCGTCTGGAGGGCATGGTCGGCCATCCCCTGTTGCAGCGAAACCCGCAGGGCCTGCGCCTGACGCCAGGCGGGGAACGCCTTCTCAGCCGCGCGCGGGCCCTGCTCGCCCTCAACGACGAGATCTGGACCGAGATCGACGGCGGTGTCGTCGCCGGTTCGGTGCGGCTCGGCCTGCCCTATGATCTGCTGGAGCCCTATTTCGCCCCGATGCTCCGCCTCTACGGCGCCTCCTTTCCCAAGGTCGATCTCTCCCTCACCTGCGCCCCCTCGCCCGACCTTCGCGCCATGGTGCGAAGCGGCCAGCTGGATCTTGCGGTCGTCGAGGAACCCGCCGGCATGGCGCAGGGGGAGATGCTGGCGGTGGACCGCCTCGTCTGGGTTGGGGCAAAGGCGGGGCAGGCGCGGCTGCGCCAGCCTCTGCCCATCTCGCTCGTGGCCGAGAGCTGCGTCTTTCGCCCCGCCGTGCTGAGCGCGCTGGCCCAAGCGGACCGGGCGAGCCGGCTGGTGTTCGAGAATGGCGGGCTGGACGCCACCCGGACGGTGGTGCGGATGGATATGGCCATCTCCGCCTGGCTTGCGGGAACCGTGCCCGCCGATCTCGACATCCTCGGCCCCGAGACGGATCTGCCGCCTTTGCCGCAATTCGCCGTCACCTTGCATCTGGCGGATGGGGCGCGCGGCCCAGCGATTGCGGAATTGGCGCGGCAGCTGCGCGGCGCGATGGCCCGGCCGCGACTGGCCGCCTCCTGATTCGCGGCGCTACACTGCCGGCATGACGACATCGCACCCCTTTCCCGCCACCGAGGCCGAGCGGGCGGAGACCGCCCGGCGCATCGAAGCGGTGACCGGGCTGAACGAAACGGTGCTGGAGCAGGTGGTGCGGCGCTTCTACGAACGCGCCCGGCAGGATGCCGAGATCGGCGCCAAATTCGACCGGGTGCAGGACTGGGACCATCACATCGACCAGATCACCGCGTTCTGGTCTTCGGTGGCGCTGGGGACGGGGCGTTATGACGGTCGGCCGATGGCGGCGCATATGCCGCTTGATCTGCGCGGCCCCCATTTCACGCGCTGGCTCGCGCTCTTCGAGCAGACGGCGCAGGAGATCTGTTCGCCGGCCGGCGCCCGATACCTGATGGAACGCGCGCGTCGCATCGCGGCGAGCCTCGAGATGGGATCAGCCGTAGCGCGGGGCGAGATGCCGCAGGCGGCCCCTCGCCCGGCCTGGGCCCGGCCTTAATCCTCCCGCATCGCATTGACGCGCTGGACAGAGGCGCGCGCCTGCATGGCGGCGCGATGGGCCATGACCTTCGGGAAGTGTGACGGGTCCACCCCATCCCCCTCCATCCATTCGGCGAAGACGAAGAGATAAGGGTCGGCGATCGAGAAGCGCTCACCCATCACCCAGGGGCCGCGGAACAGCGTCGTTTCGATGAGCTGGAAACAGGCGCCCACCGTCTCGGGCACCTTGCGGCGCATCTCGGCGATGGCCGCCGGATCATCCGCCCAGCGATTGCCGCGCAGCTTATGGGCATGCGCGACATGCAGGGTGGAGGCGATATAGCCGTTGAAGGCCAAAAGCTCGGCGAAGGCGAAGGGATCGGCGGGCAGCGCCAGGGACGAGTGGGGGAAGAGCTGCGCGAGATAGACGAGGATGGCCGCGGTTTCGGTCAGCACGCCCTGGTCCGTCATCAGCGCCGGCACCCGGCCTTTGGGGTTGAGCGCGAGATACTCGGGTCGATACTGGTCCCCGTCCTTGAGGCTCATCCGGCGGGGTTCATAGGCAGCGCCAACCTCCTCCAGCGCGATATGCACGGCGCGGGCGCAGCTGTCGGGGGAATAGAAAAACGTCATCATCGAGTCACACCGGTCCTGCTTGCGAAGGTCCGTCATCCGCTCATGGCGCGGGCTGCGCGTCAACCGCGCCCGGCTTGCAGAAGAGCGAGGCTGTGCCACCTTCTGGGCGGGCCTGCGGATCGCCCGCGGGCGCGTGCAGACATGAGGAAAGCGGAATGAAGACCACCGGTTCGGCCGTCTGGGAAGGCGGCATCAAGGATGGCCGTGGCGCCATTTCCACCAAAAGCGGCGCGCTCAGCGCCTATCCGTACGGCTTTGCCAGCCGTTTCGAGGGCAAGCCCGGCACCAACCCGGAGGAGCTGATCGGCGGCGCCCATGCCGGCTGTTTCACCATGGCGCTGTCCCTCATCCTCGGAAACGCCAATCTGCGGGCCGAGCACATGGAAACCACGGCCGAGGTGACGCTGGACAAGGATGGCGAGGGCTTCGCCATCACCGCCGTGCATCTCACGCTGAAGGCCAAGGTGCCCGGCGCGACGCCCGAGACGTTCGCCGAGCTGGCCGGCATGGCCAAGGCGGGCTGCCCGGTGTCGAAGTTGCTGAAGGCGGAAATCACGCTCGACGCCCAACTCGTCGACTGAGCGGAGGCGAGACAGCGCAAAGGCCGGCGGAGGGAACTCCGCCGGCCTTTTTCACGCGTGCCTGATGCCTCAGTTGCCGGCGGGCGTGCCGCTGGTCTTGCCCATGCCCGGACCCGTACCCGGCTGCGCGCCGGGTGGATTGGTCTGCGTGGCGCCCATGTCCCCGCTTCCGGTCGTCGTCGTGCTGCCGCCGATGGCACTGCCCGCCGGGGCGACGCTGTCCACCGCGGTCGAGGATCCGGCCTGCGCCGGCGTCTGGCTGCCGGATTGTCCGCTCGCCTGCGTTGCCTGCGCAAAGGCACCGCTCGCGGCGAGCGGGGAGAGAAGAAGAGACGTGGAGAGAAGCGCATAGCCGATGCGTCGCATGAAGCAATGTCCTGATGTCGGGGTGTGATGTGCGGTGCAGAACCGCTCTACCTCTAGGTGGACGCGGCGGCCGCGCGATGCGAGAGCCGCCTCTCTCAACTGATCGAGATGAAGGCGGATCTCTTCGCGCGCGTGGTCGGGCGGGGTTGCGGCTGCGGCGCGTCTTCTGATAATGATTCTGAGAATCATTATCAATTAATGGCCCCGCCTCTCGGGAGACCCGCGTGACCCATGCCCCTGCCCGCCGTACCCTTCGCCGCCTACTGCTCGGTTTGAGCCTGCTCTGCGCCACGGTGACCGTGGGATGGGCGCAGAGCCCCGGCCCCGCTGCCTCGGAAGTCCCGCCCGTCGCCGTCCCTGCCCCCCTCGCCGCGGCGCAGCCCCCGGCGCCGTCCACCGCCACGGAACCCCCTGCCCTCCCCGCCGATCTGTCCGTTCCGGCCCTGGTGCGCCATGCCGATGGCGTGGTGCAGGGGGTGATGGCGCTGCTCTTCCTCGCCTCCGTCCTGAGCTGGACGATCCTGCTCGCCAAGGGTCTGGAACTGTGGCGGGCTAGCCTTGCTTTGCGGGTGGCGGCGCGATTGGCTGAGGCCGATGCCGTGGAGGCGACCGCCCGCATACCGCGCCCGCTTCGGCTCATGCGCCATGCCGTGCGCGCGGAAATCGCGGCATCGGATGGCGCCGCGGTGGAGGGCACCAAGGCGCGGCTGGCGAGCCGCCTGCGGCGCATCGAACTCAGCCTCGGCCGCCGCGCCCAGCGCGGCACCGGCCTGCTCGCGACCATCGGCGCGACGGCGCCTTTCGTCGGTCTCTTCGGTACGGTCTGGGGCATCATGCACAGCTTCGTCGGTATCACGGCGCTGCACGCCACGAATCTCGCCGTCGTCGCCCCTGGCATCGCCGAGGCGCTGCTGGCGACGGCGGCCGGGCTGGTGGCGGCGATTCCCGCCGTCTTCATCTACAACCTCTTCGCGCGCTGGGTGGCCAGCTATCGCCATGCGCTGGGCGATCTCGGCGAGATCGTGCTGCGCCACGCGGCCCGGCGCCTTGACCTGTCCCACACGTCGGCCGAGCGCAGCCGTCACGCCCTCGCTCTGGCGGCGGAATAGCCCCCATGGCGCTCTCCTGGGACGAGGAAGAGGATCTCGGCGAAAAGCACGAGATCAACGTCACCCCCTTCATCGACGTGATGCTGGTGCTGCTCATCATCTTCATGGTGGCCGCACCACTGGCGACGGTGGACGTGCTGGTTGACCTGCCCACCGCAAGCACCAAGGCTGCCCCACGCCCCGACACGCCGATTTTCCTGACCTTGCAGAAGAGCGGCGCACTCTCGGTGAACGACACGACGGTGGCGGCCGATGCGCTGATCGCAACGCTCGACCGTGCGACGAAGGGCGATCACGACCAGCGCCTCTATCTTCGCGCCGACAAAGACGTGCCCTACGGCATGATGATGACGATGATGGAGCAACTGCAAAGGGCTGGCTATCTCAAGATCGGTCTGGTCGCCCAGCAGACGGAGACGGCGGAGTGACGGCCGCCCACGCCAATGGCGCAACCGCTGTGCCGGATGCCTTGTTTGCAAACTCAATCGAAAGAACGCCGGGCAGTCGGGTTGCTCTTTGGGGTAGCACGGCACTTCTGGTGCTCGCGGCCCATCTCGCTTTCTTCGTGGTGTGGCGCCCCTTGGTGAAACCTGCGGGTCAGTCGGTCACGGCGCCGCCCGCGGTGATGATCGACCTCTCGCCCCTGCCCACGCCGCCGGCGCCTGCGGCCCCGCCGCGCCCCGTCGCAGCCGTGCCCGCCCCGTCGCCCGCGCCGCCCAAACCCGTGGAAACCACGCCTCCGCCGCCGCCTGCTGCCGTGACCCCGGCACCACCCGCGCCGCGGGACCTGCCGGAGGCGCCGTCCGAGGCTACGCTTCCCCTGCCGCCACCCCCTGCCCCCTTGCCACCCCGGCCGCAGGCGACGCGGCTCACTCCGCGGCGCACGGCCCCGACCGTGCAGACACCGGAGAGGATCGCCGTCGCACCCACCACGGCGCCCGCGCCGGCGGCAGCACCGCCCCAATCCGCCCCCTCGGCCGGCGTCGCGCGCCGTGACTGGCAGAGCCGCCTGCTGGCTCATATCGCCCGCTACAAGAGCTATCCGGCCCTGGCGCAGGACAGTGGCTGGGAGGGAACAAGCCTCGTCCGCTTCACCTTCCGCCGCGATGGCACTTTGGTGTCCGCGATACTCCTGCGGAGTGCGGGCCATGCGGTGCTGGACCAGGCGGCGCTGGCCACGCTTCGCCGCGCTTCTCCTTTGCCACCACCGCCTGCGGCTGTGACGGGCGACACCCTCACCCTCACCTTGCCGCTGCAATTCAGCCTGCAGCCAGGTTGACCGGACGACACATGCTTGCCTGCCGAAAGATCTCCCGCCGATGCCTCTGCGCCCCGCCCGAATGATCCTGCTTGCCTCCTCGGTGCTGCGGGTGTCGGTATGATCGGCCGGCGCGGCTTTCTGGGTGGGATGACGGCAGCCTTGGCCACGCCGGCCCTGGCGAGCGCCGCCTTCCCGGTGACCGTGACGGATATCACTGGCACGCGGGTGATGGTTGACCGCGCACCGCGCCGAATCTTGCTCGGGGACAGCCTGCTCTTCACCGCTCTCAGCCTCATTGATCCCGAGGTCGCAGACCGTCTCGTGATGACGAGCGCTTTCGTGAAACGCTGGGAGCCTGGCTATTTCGGCGAATTGACGCGTCTCTACCCGAAGCTCGCGGCCGTACCGGTGATCGGCGATCTCGACACGGCGGGGCTGGAACGTGCTCTGGTCGCCGCGCCCGATCTCGTCATCCTCAGCCTATGGCAGAAAAGCAGCGTGCAGCCGGCCCTGGCCCAGTTCGCGGCCCTCGGCATTCCCGTCCTCTTCGTCGACACCTATCTCGATCCGTTGAAGAACGGGGATGCTGCGATGCGCCTGCTCGGGCGGGTGCTGGGTCAAGCCGCAGCGGCCGATGCCTTCGCCGATTTCCATGCGGAGAAACTGGCGTTGCTCACCCGCCTGAGCGGTGCCACGCCGCCGGTCTCGGTGCTGTTGCAGGTCTATCCAGGCATCATGACCTGCTGCTGGGACCCGGGGCGTAGCGGCTTCGGCAGCTACCTGCCGATCGCCGGTGGCCGCAGCATCGGCACCGGTAAGACGCCGGGAACGTACGGCGGCACGCTCGCACTCGACTATGTCATGGCGGCCGATCCGCGCTTCTATGTCGGGACAGGGCTTTCCGATCCGCAGGAGAAAGGCCTGTGCATCGGCTTCGGCATTGACCGCGCGACGGCGCAGGCCAGCCTGCGGCGCGTCCTCGCCAATCCCGATCTCGCCGCCATCCCCGCAGTGCAGGCCGGCCGCGCCTATGCGATCTGGAACTTCTTCAACGGCTCGCCGCTCAACATCCTGGCGATGGAGGCGATGGCCGGCTGGTTCCATCCGGAGGCCGCGCAGGCGGCGGGCGTTAACCCGGAGGCGAGTTTCGACATCATCCGCAGCCGATTTCTCAAGCGCGATCTGATCGGCACGCTCTGGCTGGGGCCGGAGGACGCGGCGTGACGGCCGCAGCCGCCCTGGCGGCAGCCTATGACGAGCTGCAGCGGAGACGGCGTCGCGTTCTGCTGCTTCTTTGTCTCGTCGCCCTCGTGCTGCTATGGGGCGCGGCCGCGGCTGGCCCGGGTGGCCTGCATCCCTGGCAGGCGGTCCGCGCGCTCTGCGCCATGTCGGGGGTGCCGCCGGTCGATACCCTCATCGTCAGGCAAGTGCGTCTGCCGCAGGCGCTCGGCGCCGTCGTCATCGGTGCCTTCCTGGCGCTGTCGGGCGCCGAGCTGCAGACCGTCTTCGACAATCCCCTGGCCGAGGGTGTGACGCTGGGCGTGGCGCCGGCCGCGGCCTTCGGTGCCGCGCTTGCCATCGTGCTCGACATCGGGCTGCCTTGGGTGCCGCCCTTCTGGGTGATCGCCGCGAATGCTTTCCTCTTCGCCCTGCTCGCGACGTTTTTGCTGCTGGTACTGGCGCGTCTTGGCGGAGGCGTGCGCAGCCTCATGCTTTTCGGCATCGGTCTCGTCTTCACCTTCAACGCGCTCATCGCCCTGCTGCAGCTTCTGGCGAGCCAAGCAGCGTTGCAGCAGCTCACCTTCTGGATGCTGGGCAGCCTGTCGGGGCTGCGCTGGCCCCTGCTGTGGCCCTTGCTGCTGCTGGTCGCGCCGCTGCTTCTGGCCTCCTACACGGCTGCCCCTGGCTTGACGGCGTTGCGGCTCGGCGAGGAACGGGCGCAGAGCCTTGGCCTCGACCTGCGGCGCATCCGCCTGATGGCCTTGCTGCGGGTCAGCGTAATGACGGGCGCGGCCGTCGCCTGTTGCGGCAGCATCGGCTTCGTCGGCCTCGTGGGCCCTCATGTCGCGCGGCTGCTGGTGGGGGAGGATCACCGTATCTTCCTGCCGGCCTCCGCCATCGCTGGTGCGCTGATCCTTCTCGGGGCCAGCCTGGCTGCCAAGCTCGTGGCGCCCGCGCTCGATCTGCCGACCGGCATCACCACCGCTCTCATCGGCCTGCCGGTTTTCTTCGCGCTCATCCTGGGGCGGCATGATCGATGAAAATGCAACTCACATTGCACAACGTTTCCTGTGGCTATGGACGCGGCGCCGCCGTCGTCCACGGCGTGTCGACGGTGCCGATTCCGGCAGGCCGCATGGTCGCGCTGCTCGGGCCGAACGGCGCGGGCAAGTCGACCCTTCTGAAGGGCATTGCGGGTTTGTTGCCAACACGAGGCAAGGTGATCTTCGGCCCGCACGATCTCGGCGCGCTGCCGCCCGCGGCGCGGGCGTCCATCCTGGGCTTCATGCCGCAGGTCATGCCCGCAAGCACCGAACTCACCGTTCTGGAAAGCCTGATCGCGACGCTCGAGGCGATGGGACCGTCATATCCCGAGAGCACGGGCAGGCAGGCGGCGGCGGTTCTGGAGGAATGCGGCATCGCGTCGTTGGCGCTACGCCCCTTGCGTCGGCTCTCGGGCGGCCAGAAGCAGCTGGTGAGCTTCGCGCAGACGGTGGCGCGGGATGCGCCGCTGCTCTGTCTCGACGAGCCCACGAGTGCGCTCGACCCACGCCATCAGATGGGGGTGATGGCGCTGGCGCGCCGGCGGGCGGAGGCCGGTGCACTTGTGCTGGTCGTTCTGCATGATCTGGCGCTCGCCGCGCGCTGGGCGGATGAGATTCTGGTGATGCGGCAGGGCGGGCTCTATGCTCAGGGTACGCCTGAGGCGGTGATGACGCCGGGGATGTTGCGCGCGGTCTATGGCGTGCACGGCCATGTCGAGCGTGGCAGCACGGGCGCGCTGCACATCCAGGTCACGGCGGCGGCGGACTGATCAGCCGGCTACTCGGCGCGCCAGAAGCCGCCGGCGAAGTAATCGGCGGCCGTGAAATCGGGGCGACCGCGAAACCAGGCTTTGGCTTCGCGTGCGATCTCCGCTTCCGCCGCGAACCAGGCGAAGCGTTCGAGGCCGGCATCCGGGAAAGGGGCCTGCGCCAGAGCGTCCAACAGCAGGCGGGAGCGGGCGGCGGGTGTGTGTCCGCGATGCAGCCAGGCGAGGTCGAGCCGGGCAGGGGAGGGCAGGGGCAGTTCGTCCTGTTGATCGGTCACTTCGATGCGCACCACGGCCGTGGTCGAGGGACTCAGCGTCTCCAGGGTGCGGGCGATCGCGGGCAGCGCCGTCTCGTCACCCGCCATGAAGATCCAGGGGCTCTCGGGCGGCCGTCCGCCACCGGGGCCCGCCATGCCGATCACCACGCCCGGGGCCGCCCTCTCGGCGAAGTCGGCGCCCGGCGCAGCCGTGCCATGGGCGGGGTGCAACAGCATGTCGATGTCCACCGTGCTTGCGGCGAGGTCGATGGCGCGGATCGTATAGGCGCGGACGGGCGGGGCCTCACCTTGCCAGGACATGCGGCCGGTCTCGGCCATCTCGCCCTCCGGCAAAAGGCCGTGCTCCGGCAGGAAGAGGCTGACATGCAGGCCGCCCTCGGCGAAGGGAGACAGATCATCGCTCGTGAGCGTGATGCGGCGCATGCGCAGTGTCAGACCCTGCGCGGCGGTGACGGTCATTCGCCGATAGGCGCGCCGGGCGCGGGGTGGCGCGTCCAGCCAGTCGAAGCAAAGCGCGTTGTTTTGCAGATGCTCGCGGAGATGTTCGGTCACCATCGTTTGCAGCATGGCGATCGTGCCGGCGTCAGTCGCGCGCAGGGTGAGCGCGACTGCGCCATCGGCAGCCTTCACCTCCATCGCGGCATAGCCAAGGTCAAGCCGGGCAAAATCCCCGCGCTCCTCCACCTCGGCATAGCTGCGCGCTGTTGCGCAGAGGGCGCGAAGATAGGCGCCGGCTGACTCCAGCGTCAGGCGGCCGCGGGTGTGGCAGGGCAGGCGCTGGGACATCGGACGCTCCTCGATCGGGATGGCGATGTCGGTATAAAGAGAATGAGAATTAGTCGCAACTAGGCAAGGTGCGATCACCCACGGGTGGCGGCCAGCATCTCTTCCCGCGCGCGGGTGGCCAGCACGTCCGCCCGCTCGTTCATCACGTCCCCCGCATGGCCGCGCACCCAGCGCCATTCGATCTCGTGGCGTTTGGCCGCTTCCAGGATGCGCTGCCAAAGGTCGATATTGGCCACCGGGTCGCCTGCCGCGTTGCGCCAGTTCTTACGCACCCAGCCGGTGGTCCAGCGGGTGATGCCGTTGCGCAGGTATTCGCTGTCCGTATGCAGGGCGATGCGGCAGGGGCGGGTCAGCGCCTCCAGCGCTTCCGCGGCTGCCGTGAGTTCCATGCGGTTGTTGGTGGTTGCGGCCTCGGCGCCGCACAGTTCCTTCTCCGCCTCACCGAAGCGCAGGATCGCGGCCCAGCCGCCGGGGCCGGGATTGGGCTTGCAGCCGCCATCGGTCCAGATTTCCACGAGCGTGCGCGGCTTCTCGGCTTCATCCGACATAGGCGGCGATCCCGGAGGCGTGGCGATGGAAGCGCAGCTTGCGGAGGTATTCCAGCGGGTCCTTCGGCGTCACCAGCGCGCCTTCCGGCACGTAGAGCCAGTCGTAAAGGCGGGTGAGGAGGAAGCGGAGTGCCGCCCCCTGGGCGAGGATCGGCATGGCCGCGAGTTCCGCCTCCGAGAGCGGGCGCACCGCCTGATAGGCGCCGATCATGGCGCGGCCCTTGGTGACGTTGAAGGCGCCGTCCGGCTCGAAGCACCAGGCGTTGAGGCAGATCGCGAGGTCGTAGGCCAGGATGTCGGTCGCGGCGAAATAGAAGTCGATGAGGCCGGAAACCGCGCCCTTCAGGAAGAAGACGTTGTCGGGGAAGAGGTCGGCGTGGATCTGGCCGACCGGCAGGTCTTGCGGCCAGGCCTCCAGCAGCCGGTCGAGCACGGCGGTGAGTTCGGCGCCGAGCGCGGGGGAGACTTCGTCCGCGCGGCTCAGGCTGCGGGCGAGGAGCGGGCGCCAGCCGGCAGGGCCGAGCGCATTCTCCCGCCGTGGGGCATAGCTGGCGCCGGCCGCATGCAGCCGGGCCAGGGCCTCGCCCAGCGGCGCGCAATGGGGGAGCTGCACCCGCCGCGGCCAGACGCCGGGCAGGAAGGTGGTGATCGCGGCGTGCCGGTCAGCCAGCATGCGCAGGGCGGTGCCATCCCGCGCCGCGACGGGTTGCGGGCAGGTCACGCCATGCTGCGCCAGATGCTGCATGAGGCCGAGGAACCAGGGCAGGTCCTCCGAATTCACACGTTTTTCGTAGAGAGTGAGGATGAAGTCGCTGGTCGTGGTGCGCAGCATGTAGTTGCTGTTTTCCACGCCCTCGGCGATGCCGCGAAAGGCCACCACCTCGCCGATGTCGTATTCGGCGAGAAAGGCGCGCAACGCATCGTCGGTGACTTCGGTATAGACGGCCATCGGCATGTACCCAGGGAATAACGCCCTTTCCTAGGCAGGCGGCCGGCCGAACGCCAGAGGGCGGTGGGGAGAAAAGCGAAGGGGAGGCCGAGCCTCCCCTTCATCGGTTCAGGCGGCGCGCTTCTGGCGCGGCCGGCGGCCGGAGCCAGAGCGGCGCCCGCGGCGCTTCGGCCGCTCACGGTCGGCAGCCTGTGCGCGGGTCTCCCCTTCGGCCGCAGCCGCGACCGGGGCCGTAACAGGGGCGGCGCCGCTGTCATTGGCGGCGGTGATGCCCTCGAGCTTCGCGACGTGCATGATGACGCCGGTGAGCTTCTGGATGTCGCGCAGGAAGGTCCGCTCGCTCGGGTCGCAGAAGGCGAAGGCGATACCGGAGGCGCCGGCCCGCGCGGTGCGGCCGATGCGGTGCACGTAGCTCTCGGGCTCGTTCGGCAACTCGTAGTTCACGACATGGGTGATGCCGGTGACGTGGATGCCGCGCGCCGCGAGATCGGTCGCCACCAGCACGCGGGACTCGCCGCTCTTGAAGCGGTCGAGGATGCGCGTGCGGGCGTTCTGGCTCTTGTTGCCGTGGATGGCGTCGGCATTGATGCCGGAGGCCTGGAGATGCTCGGCCACTTTGTCCGCGCCCCGCTTCGTGCGGGTGAAGACGATGACGCGCGCCAGCGCCGGGTCCTGCAGCAGGCCGACGAGGAGGCGCTTCTTGGCGCCGGCATCGGTGAAATAGACGTGCTGCTCGATCTTGTCGGGCGTCGCCGTCTCGGCCTTCACCTGCACCGTCACCGGATCGCGCAGCAGGCTGCTGGCAAGCTGGCCGATTTCCTTCGGCATGGTGGCCGAAAAGAGCATGGACTGGCGCTTCGCCGGCAGGCGGGCGAGGATGGTGCGGATGTCCTTGATGAAGCCGAGGTCGAGCATCTGGTCGCCCTCGTCGAGGACGAAATGGCTCACCTGGTCGAGGATCAGCTCGCGCGTGTTCATGAGGTCGAGCACGCGGCCCGGCGTGCCGATGACGATGTCGGTGCCGCGGCGCATCCGCTCCACCTGCGGGCTGCGACCGACGCCGCCGAGGATGACGACGGTGCGCAGGCCGGTGCCGTTCGAGAACTTGCGCAGGCTGTCGTTGATCTGCAGCGCGAGTTCGCGGGTCGGGGCGAGGATCAGGGCGCGGGTGCCGTAGGGCTGCACGCGCACGCGCTCGGCCAGCAGATGCTGGATCACGGGCAGGCCGAAGGCGCCGGTCTTGCCGGTGCCGGTCTGGGCCAGGCCCAGCAGGTCGTGGCCCTTGAGAAGCTCGGGGATGGCGCGCGCCTGAATGGGCGTGGGCGCCGAGAAGTTGAGGGCGGCCAGCGCCTTCTGGATGGGTTCGTGGAGGCCGAGAGCGCCAAAGCTCTCGTTCGTGGTCGCAGGGGTATCGGTCAAAACAAGTCTCCGCGCCGCCCGGAGAGCAGTGGCTCCGGCGGTTCGTGTTCGTGCTCCCCGCGCGATGCGGAGTGGAACGGGTTCGAAGGAGATTGCTCGGAAAAAGGTGACCCGGTTGCAGAGGCTCTGCCGGATGGGGCACCGTTCGCGCGTCTCGCGAACAATCGCAGAGGCGGCTGCTACCGCGCTGCAGCAAAAAGATCAACGGTTAATGATCAGCCCTGTGCTGCGCGCATCGGTCGGCCATGGCAAGGCCTGCCGCAGGAGGAAGGGGAGATGGCGGATGAGGATGTGGGCAATCCTGCGCCAGGCCAGGGCTGCTCCGGGCGGCGTGCCATGCTCTGTGTCATGGCCGGCGGCCTCGTCGGGGTGACGCGCGCCGGGGCCGCCGCGGAGATGCCATCGGAAGCGGCACCATCCTCTCGCTCGGCCGACACGCTCGCCTTCTCAACGCCGCGCGCCCTGCTCGATGCCGGCTTCGACCAGCCGCCGTGGGACGATTCCGCAGCGGAAGCCGAAGAGCCTTTCGCGCTTTGGGAACGCGATCATCGGCATGCCCGGGATGCCGCCTGGGGGCCGCGCGCCCGGCGCTATCCCGCGCCCCTGCTGCCCCGACAGGACGTGACCTACCGGCGGGAGCGCGTGCTGCGGGTGGCGGCCCGCCACATCGGCCTCGCCTACCAGCATCACCATCTCCCCAGCTGGCGGCCGCCGGCGGACTGGCCTTGGCTGCCGGTCAAAATGGGACACAACGGCCTGGGGCTCGACTGCAGCAATTTCACCGCCTTCGTGTTCAACTATGCCCTGGGGCTGACCCTTCCAACCGCTGTCGCGCGCCAGGGAAGCGAGACGCAGCTGCCGGGGCCGGGGGGAATCGGACGGCTGCGGGCGCTGCGGATCGAGGTGTCGCAACCGGATGTCGCGGCGGCGTTACAGCCTGCCGATCTGCTGTATTTCCGCACCCCCTCGGGCGCCATCGGGCATGTGGCCCTCTGGCTCGGCGCGGTGGGGCAGGGGCCTGTCCCTCTGCTCATCGATTGCAGCCAGCGGCCGCATCGGGATGAAAGCGGGAACATGATCCCCGGCGGTGTACGGATCCGGCCCTTTCTGCCCGGCAGCTGGTATGCGCGCCGGCTGTCGCATGCCCACCGGGTGATCGCCGCCTTGGGCTGACGCGGTGCCTTAGGCCAGTCCGATGAGCATGAGCACCAGACCGAAGCTCGCCAGCAGCCAGATGATCGAGCGGATCCAGGGAATGCCCGCGACATAGAGCGGCCAATAGATCAGCCGGCCCCAGACATAGAGTTCGGCACCCGTGGTGACGAGCCCGCCGTCGCGATGCAGGACGGCACTGGCGAGCACCAGCGCCACGAAGAAGGGAAAGGTTTCGCGAAAATTGGCGAAGGCGCGGATGACGCGCCCGGCGACCCCGGTCAGGGGCTCCTGATCGTCCCGCGCGCTCGCGCTGAAGTCGAGACCGCGTGTCGCGCTGACGGCGAAGCCGGTCGCCAGGCACTGCAGCAGGCCGAGCAGGATGGACCAGAGAAGCAGGCTCATCGGTGTCGTCATCGGGCAAATCCTGGAGGGGAGGGCGGTTGACGGTTATAGAGATGAGGATCGGTCTCCGCTTCACGAGGGTTCCCCCATGGGTGTGATCAGGCTCAAGGCCCGGCGGCGGATCGTCTGGGCTCGGGGTATCCTCGCCGCGGTCGTCGTCGCAGTGGCCTTCGTGCCGATCCTGCTGCTGGGGGCGGCGACCGATCCCAACATCCTGTGGAAGATCGTCCATGGCAAATGCGTCGTGGATCAGGAGACCTTCGGCCATCCCGCACCCTGTGCGCGCGTCGATCTCGCCGGCGGCTATGCCATCCTCAAAGACATCGTCGGCGAGACGCAATATCTGCTGATCCCGACGACGCGCATCACCGGCATCGAAAGCCCCGCGGTGCTGGCGCCGGAGACGCCGAATTTCTTTGCCGAAGCCTGGAGCCAGACGCCGCTGGTGGAGGCGCGGCTGGGCCATGCCCTGCCCCGGCAGGATCTCAGCCTCGCCATCAACTCCATCCATGGGCGCACGCAGGACCAGCTGCACATCCACATCGATTGCATCGACCCGACCGTTGCCGCGGCACTCGCCGCCCATCAGGCGGCGGTCGGGCCTGCCTGGGCGCCCTTCCCGGTACCGCTGGCCGGCAAGCCCTATCAGGCGATGCGCATCCCCGGTGTAACGCTGGGCGCGGCCAATCCCTTCCACCTTCTGGCATCGGGCCTGGCCGGCGCCCGCGGCCACATGGGCGCCTATACGCTGGTGCTGGTGGGGGCGGAGTTCGCGACGGCGGGCGGCGCGTCCGCGCCGGGCGCTCCCACGCCGGGCGCTCCCACGCCGGGCGCTCCCACGCCGGGCGCTCCCACGCCGGGCGCTCCCACGCCGGGCGCTCCCACGCCGGGCTTCATCCTGCTCGCCGGGCGCTCCGACCTCGCGCATGGCAATACCGGCAGCGGGGAAGCCCTGCAGGACCATGCCTGCCGCATCGGGCGGCCTGGCTAGCGAGCCGCCGGCCTCTCCTCCCGGCCCGATCGGCCGCACCATCGTCACGATGTCCTCCTCTCCCTTCGGGGTTCGGCTCTTGGTGGTTGCAGTGTGACGGCCGGCATTTCGCGCTATAGAGCCGAAGACTTGCAAGGAGACGCCTCCCCTTGGCCGCCATCGCTCGAGCCGCCCCGACCTCCGAGACGGTCCCCGATCCCCGTGCCGGCGTGGATGCCGACTGGTATCGCGGCTTCTACGCGGACATCGCGCGCGCCGGAGTGGACCCGGCAACGCATTACCTCACCCTCGGCTGGCAGGAAGGCCGCTGGCCGAACCCGGTCTTCGATCCGCAGTTCTACAAGGCCCAGTTTCCCGTGCCGCCGCAGGGCGACCCTCTGCTGCACTACCTGGCGCAGGGCGAGCGCGGCGGCCTGCGCCCCATCGCCTGGTTCGATCCCTCCTGGTATCGCACGGCGCATGCCGTGCCGGAGGCGATGCCGAGCCTGATCCACTACCTCGGCCACCGCCGCGGCGGCCAGGTCAGCCCCAATCCGGGCTTCGATACACGCTTCTATGCCGTGCAAAATCCGGACGTCGTCGCCGCCGGGCTCGACCCCTTCGACCATTACTGCGCGCGCGGCCGGGCCGAGGGCAGGCTGCCGCGCGACGAGCGGGAGATCTTGCGCGACAGCGATCTCGTGGATGCCAATTACTACTACATCAACGGCCCCGACGTGCATCAGGCCGGGCTCGACGTCGTCGATCATTACGTTTCCGAAGGCTGGCGGGAATACCGCCGCCCCAATCCCTATTTCGACGGTGTCTGGTACGCCCAGCGCTACGGCGTGCCCGGCCATATGAGCCCGCTCTGCCATTACGTGCTGATCGGCGAGGCGCAGGGTTTCCGTCCCGGCCTCTATTTCGATCCCGGATGGTATCGACGCACCTATGGGATTCCGGATGGGCAGATCGCCCTCGCCCATTATCTCGCGCACCGGCCGACGCGCCGCTTCAGCCCGCTGCCGGTCTTCGACATCGATTTCTACGTCGACCGCTATGGCGCGCAGCTCGGCCGCGCGCGGGACATTTTCGCGCATTACCTGGCGATCGGCGCGGTGCGCGATCTCGATCCCAATCCCTGGTTCCAGGCAGCGGCCTATCGCCAGCGCTATATGCAGGGCACGCCGCCGCCGCCCGCGGCGACCGCGGAGGTCGCGCGCAATCCGCTCCTGCATTTCCTGTGCAGCTTTGTTCTGGCGGCTGACCGCTGAGGCGGCTTTGCCAGGGCAGCGGCGGATGCTAGAGGCCGCCGCATGACCCAGATCGCCGAACGCCCGAGCCCCGATCAGGACCTTCCCGCAGAGGCGGGGGCGCCGATCGTGATGGCGCTGCCCAAGGGCCGCATTCTCGGCGAATGCACGCCGCTCTTCACCCGCATGGGCATCACCCTGCCGCAGGACCTGGTGGAGGAGAGCGGCCGGCGGCTGCGCTTCCCGACCAGCCATCCCGGGCTCGACATCGTGCGCGTCCGCTCCTTCGACGTTGCGACCTTCGTCGCCTTCGGTGCGGCCGACATCGGCATCTGCGGCGCCGACGTGCTGATGGAATTCGATTACGCCGAGATCTACGCGCCGCTCGACCTCGGCATCGGGCGCTGCCGCGTCTCGGTCGCCGAACCCGCGGAAACGGCGGGGGCGGATGATTCCGCCCGCTGGTCGCGCGTGCGGGTGGCCAGCAAATATCCCAACATCGCGCGCAAGCACTATGCGGCGCGCGGCATCCATGCCGAGGTCGTGCATCTGTCGGGGGCGATGGAATTGGCGCCGCGCCTCGGCCTGTCGCGCCTCATCGTCGATCTCGTGCAGACCGGCTCGACCCTCAAGGCCAATGGGCTGGTGGAGACAGAGGTGATTGCCGAGGTCTCGTCCCGCCTGATCGTCAATCGTGCGGCGCTGAAGACCCGGCCGGAGGTGATCGGCGCCTGGATCGCCCGCTTCCGCCAGGCGCTGGAACAGGGAGAGGCTTGATGCAGCGGCTGGATGCGCAGGCGCCGGGCTTCTCGGCGCAGTTCGAGGCGCTGCTGTCCCAGGCGCGGGAGACGACCGAGAGCGTTGGCGCCCAGGTCACGACCATCGTGGAGGCGGTGCGCCGGGACGGCGATGCCGCGCTCTGCGCCTATACCAGCCGGTTCGACCGCGTCTCCATGGTGCCGGAGCGCCTGCGCGTGACGGCGGAGGAGATTGCGGCGGCCAAGGCCGAGGTTGCGGAGAGCCTGCTCGGCGCGCTCGACCTGGCGGCGACCCGGATCGAGGCATTTCATCGCGCCCAGCTGCCCGCCGACTTGGCGATGGAGGATGCGGCGGGATACCGGCTCGGTCTCCGTTGGACCCCGCTCGATGCCGTCGGCCTTTACGTGCCGGGCGGCAAGGCCGCCTATCCCTCTTCCGTTCTGATGAACGCGCTGCCGGCCAAGGTCGCGGGCGTCGGCCGCATCGCCATCTGCGTGCCGGCGCCCGACGGCGTGCTCAACCCGCTGGTGCTTGCCGCGGCTGACCGCGCGGGGGTGACCGAGGTCTACCGCGTGGGCGGGGCCCAGGCCATCGCGGCGCTTGCCTATGGCACTGCGAGTCTCGCACCGGTGGACCGCATCGTCGGGCCCGGCAATGCCTATGTGGCGGAAGCCAAGCGGCAGGTCTTCGGCCGTGTCGGGATCGACGGCATCGCCGGCCCCTCGGAAGTCGTCGTCGTCGCCGATGCCGGCAACGACCCGGCGCATGTTGCGATGGACCTGCTGGCCCAGGCGGAGCACGACGAATCCGCCCAGAGCATTCTGATCACCGACGATGCGGCTTTTGCCGATGCCGTGGTGGCAGCGGTGGCGCGCGCACTCGAGACCCTGCCGCGCGCGGCGATTGCCGGCGCCAGCTGGGCGCAGCATGGCGCCGTCATTCTCGTCACCGACTGGGAGCAGGCGGCGGCACTGGTCAATCGGCTGGCGCCCGAGCATCTGCAGGTGATGACCGCGAGACCCGAGGCATTCTTCGCCCGCGTGCGCCATGCGGGGGCCGCCTTCCTCGGCCGGCACGTGCCGGAGGCGGTGGGGGATTATGTCGCGGGGCCGAACCACGTGCTGCCGACCGGCCGCACCGCGCGCTTCGCTTCCGGCCTCTCGGTCTTCGACTTCCTCAAGCGCACCACCTGGGTGGCTGGCGATGAGACGGCGCTGGCGGCAGTGGGGCCGGCGGCGGTGGCGCTGGCCGAGGCCGAGGGTCTCGGCGCGCATGCCCGCTCGGTCGCCGCCCGGCTCGCTCCTAAATCTCAGTAAATGGTTAACTAAAACAGTTTTATTCGTGCTGATTCAGAAATAAGCAAGTATTCCGCCTCTAGCCTGCCAGCATTCAGCAGGCGGAGGCATCATGTCGGGTACGATTTCATCGGCGGTCACGCAGAGCGTGACCCTGACCGTAAACCCCACGACGATCACGAGCAGCGGCTCGGTTCAGACGGCGGCGGGGGCCGCCCTGATCGGCGGCGGCGGCGCTCCGGCCGGAGGCTGGACCATCGTCAATGAAGGAAGCGTTACCGCATCCGCGGCCGGTAGTGACGGCGTCGATCTCACCACCGGCGGTTCCATCGCCAATGACGGCGTCATCGCGGGCTATCGCAACGGCATCGACGTGACCGGCGGTGCTGCAACCGTGACCAACAGCGGCACGATCGATTCGAGCCCGACGCGGATCGTCAATGGCTCGCCGAGCAACGTCTATGACGGCATCTACCTCGGCGCCGGTGGTGTGGTCACCAACACCGCGCAAGGCACCATCTATGGCGGGATCGGCGGCATCGACATCACGGGGGCCGCGGGGACCGTCAACAATGCCGGCATGATCTATACGACGACGCTGCAGGGCAATGGCGTCGCGCTGGAGAACGGCGGCACGGTGATCAACAGCGGCAGCACCGGTATCTACGGCGATTTCTCCGGCATCGCGATCTACAATGCCGGCGGCGTCATCACCAACAGCGCGGTGATCGACGCCGTCGGTCTCAGTGGCTACGGCATCTATCTCGGTGCCGGCGGCACCATCACCAACACGGCCAGTGGATCGATCACCGGCACCTATGACGGCATCGACGTCGGCAGCGGCATCGCGACCGTCACCAATGCTGGCTATATCTATGGCGTCAATCTCGGCGTCGGGCTCTACGGTGGCGGCATCGTCACCAACCTGGCGGGCGGCCTGATCGCTTCGACCGCGCGTGGCGTCGACATCGCTGGAGGCACGCTGGTCAATGCCGGAACGATCAATGCGACGGCGGGTGGCCAGGCGGTGGTCTTCGCAACCGGCCTCACCAATCGCCTCGTTGTCGAGCAGGGCGCGAGCTTCGTCGGCTCCGTCACGGGCGGGGGCAGCGGCAGCACGCTGGAACTGGGCGCCGGCACCAATGGCACCCTGACCGGCTTCGGCAGCCAGATCACCGGTTTCAACACCATCGTCTTCGACACGGGCGACACCTGGACGCTGAGCGGCAGTTTTGCCGGCTTCAACGGCGAGACGGTTTCGCATTTCGACGAGGGCGACAAGATCGTGCTCGCAGGCGTCACCGGCGTCTCCTCCAGCCTCGTCGGCAGCACGCTCACCCTGGTGAGCAACGGTGCGACGGATACGATCAATTTCGGCACGATCTCCGGCACTCTGCATGTGCAGACGGTGGGCAGCGACACCGTGATCTCCGTCGCCTGCTTCGCGCGCGGCACCCGCCTCGCGACGGCGGCGGGCTTGGTTCCGGTGGAGGAGCTGGCACCCGGCGACAGGCTGCGAACCGCGAGCGGGGAGCTTCTGCCCGTGGTCTGGGTTGGGCAGCAGATCATCGATGTCGCAGCGCACCCAGAGCCCGACGCCGTGCAGCCGGTGGTGATCGAGGCGGGCGCCTTCGCCCCCCATGTGCCGGAGCGCGACCTTGTTCTGTCACCCGATCATGCGATCCTCGCGCAGGGCGTGCTGATCCCGGTAAAGCATCTCGTCAACGATACTACGGTACGCCGTGCCGCGATTGCCGAGGTGACCTATCATCACGTAGAGCTATCGCGGCATGCGGTGATCTTCGCCGAGGGTCTGCCGGCGGAGAGCTATCTCGACATCGGCGACCGCCCGGAACTCGGCCTTGGCCGGGCCTTCGCGGGGCTGCGGCCCGATCTGCAGCTGCTGCGGGATGCGACGGCCTGCGCCCCCGTCCGCATCACCGGCCGCGAGGTGATGGCGGTGCGCGCGCATCTCGCTGCCCGGGCGGCGGCCTTGCGGGCGGCCGCCCTGGCCGCTGCACGGGCAGCCTGAGGGCACCGCGCCGCGGACACTGGCCGTTTCCGCGGGCTGCTTGCCCGCCCCGGCGCACGTCTTGCACCGCGAGGGGACTTCGCCTTCTCTTCCGTATGATCCGGCGTCCGTCCGGATGATGTGAGGGGAGTGGCGATGCCGGCGCAGGCAGCGGAGACGGCCGAGGTTTTGGCGGAGCGCGTGGGGCGTATCGGGCGTCTGCGCCTGCGGCGCGGCAGGGCCCTGAACGCGCTCGATCTGCCCATGATCCGCGCCATCCGATCGGCGCTCAAGGTCTGGGCCGAGGATCCGGACGTTGCTGCCGTGGTGGTCGAGGGAGAGGGTCGTGCCTTCTGCGCCGGCGGTGACGTGCGCTGGGTGCGGGATGCGGTTCTGCACGACGAGGCGGCGTCCGCCGAGACCTTCTTCGCCGAGGAATATGCGCTCAACGCCGCCATCGGCCACTATCCGAAACCCTATATCGCGCTCATCGACGGAATCTGCATGGGCGGCGGTCTCGGCATCTCCGTCCATGGGTCCGACCGCGTGGTGACGGAGGCCGCAGTGCTCGCCATGCCCGAGACCGGCATCGGCCTGACACCGGACATCGGCGCGAGCTACTTTCTACCACGCCTGCCAGGCTTCCTCGGCACCTATCTCGGCCTCACCGGTGCCCGGCTGACCGGCGGGGATGCGGTGCATGCCGGGCTCGCCACCGCCTTCGTCCCGCAGGCGCGGCTCGCGGCGCTCGCCGAAGCGATGGCGGTGGAGGGGCAGGAGGCGATTGCCCGCTTCGCCGAGCCGCCGCCGCCCTTTTCCCTCGCCGAGGAGATGCCCGCCATCGCCCAGGCCTTCGCGGCCGACAGCCTTGCCGAGATCGAGGCCAGGCTGGAGGCGCAGGGCACGGCCTGGGCCGGGGAGACGCTGTCGACGCTCCGCCGCATGTCGCCCTCCGCCCTCTGCTGGACACTCGCCTCACTCCGCCGGGGGGACGGGCTGACCCTCGACGCCTGTCTCGCCGCCGAGTTCGCCTTGGTGCGGCAGATCATCCGTCTGCCCGATTTCGCCGAGGGCGTGCGGGCGATGGTGGTGGAGAAGGACCGTGCGCCGCGCTGGCAGCCGGCGCGGCTCGACGAGGTTGATCTGCGCCGGATCGCGGTGCTTCTGCAGGCGGACTAGCTAGGCTCTGCCCGCACTGTCTTCGCCGTCACGGCTGGGCAGGGGCGCCGGCGCGACGCCGTCTCGCCGGCGCGTCGCGTCGTCGAGGCTCAGAACGGTATGGGCGTTGCTCAGCGTCGTCGCCAGGGTGTTGATCGCCCCGGTCCGCAGTGCACCCAGGATGCCGGCCGCCTTGGTGCTTTCGCTCGCGATCGCGATGACGTTCGGAATGCGGCGCAGCTCGGGCGTCGTCAGGCCCATGATGCGGCCCTGGAGCGACTGGCTGGCCGGTTGGCCCTGAATGTCGAAGAAGTCGTAACCCATCATGTCGCCGATGGTGCCGGAGAGGCGCGCCTCGGTGACCTCCTGCGGCGTGAACCAGCCCATGCGCACCATATTGCTATCTTCGCTGAGATCGCCCACGCCGATGAGGGCGATGTCGGCCCGGCGGGCGCGGTCCAGCGTCTGGCGTATCGTGTCGTTCTGCATCAGGGCGGCGCGCGCCGTGGCATTTTCCACCAGGGCCGGCGCATAGAGCGTCTCGCTCTCGCCGCCGAAGCGGGCGGCGAGCCGGCGGCCGATATGGTCCGGATTCATGATCTCGCCGGCGCGCAAGGAGCCACCGATCGCCGAGACGAAGGTGACGGCGCGCTGGGCGGCGGGAGCGGCGAGACCATCCGCCACTGCGCCGACGTTCCGGCCCATGCCGACGGCGACGATCATCCCGTCCCGCAACAGGCGGTTGAGATGGGCGGCGACGAGGCTTGCCAGCGCCTGGCGCTGGGTCTCCTGATTGCGATGGTCCGCGGCAACGATCAGCCGGTCGAGGCCAAAGCGCGCGACGAATTCCTTCTCGATCTCGCCGGCGACGCCCGGATGCGGGCGGACGCGGATTTCGACGATGCCCTCTTCCCGCGCGCGCTTGAGCAGGCGCCCGATCTTGGCGCGCGACATGCCGAAGCGTTGCGAGAGTTCTTCCTGCGTCACGTCGTCCGCGTAGTAGAGCGCGGCGATCTCGGTCATTACGTCGAGCTCGGCGTCCTTCTCGTCGGCACGCTGCAGGAGGGGCCAGGGTCGCTTCTGTAGCTCGGACATGGGCGGTTCTTTATCTGGTGGGTGAGAGAGCATCCGGCGCAGTGCCGCGCTCATCGCGCCCTTATGGGGACACGCGGCATGCTGCCATGCCACGTGTCCGGTCGTCGTCCGTCAATCAAAATCAGGGAATGAGAATCGTTTTGATCGAATTCTCGCCCTTTTTCATCAGGTCGAAGCCGGTCTTGAAGTCCTTCAGCGGCAGTTTGTGGGTGACCACGCCCTCAGTCGGCAGGCGCCCATCCGTGATCGCCGCGATGGTGAAGGGATAGCAGTAGGGGCCGAGATGGGCACCGTAGATGTCGAGATGCTTGCGGTCGCCGATGATGCTCCAATCCGCCGTCACTTCTTCACCGAAAACGCTGAATTCGACGAAGCGGCCGAGCTTGCGGATCATGTTGAGGCCCTGGCGGACGCTGGCCGGATGGCCCGTCGCCTCGATGTAGACGTCGCATCCATAACCCTCGGTCATCTTCTTGACCTCGGCCACGACATCGACTTCGAGCGGGTTCATCACGATGTCCGCGCCGAACTTCTTTGCGAGAGCCAGGCGGTCGGCCTTGGTGTCGAGGACGATGAGCTTGGACGGATTCTTGAGGCGGGCGGCGCCAACCATGCCGAGGCCCAGCGTGCCGGCGCCCGCGAGGACGACGATGTCGTCCAGTTCGATCTTCGCGCGGTTGACCGCATGGACCGAGCAGGCGAAGGGCTCGATGAGGGCGGCGGCTTCCAGCGAAAGCTCTTCCGGCACGTGATAGGTGCGGCTCGTCTTTGGGAAACGCATGTAGCGCGCCATGGCGCCGTTCACGTTGTTCTGGAAGCCATAGAGGTCATGCACCTCGCACATCCAGTATTCGCCGCGGCGGCAGTAGCGGCACTTGTCGCAGGGAACGATCTGTTCGGAGATCAGCCGGTCACCGACCTTGAAGCGGCCTTCGGCGGCAATGTTCGCGCCGATCTCGACCGCGCGGCCGATGAACTCATGGCCCGGGATCATCGGCTGCTTGACGTATTTCGGCTGGCCCTTGTCGTCCCCCCAGAAAGACGGCGCGCCCTGGTAGCACTTGATGTCGCCGGCGCAGATGCCGACGGCTTCGACTTCGATGATGATGTCGTCCGGTCCGGCGCGGGGCACTTCGACCTGTTCGAAGCGGTAATCGCCTGGGGCATAGGCGACGACTGCGTCCATCATCGCCGGAAGATCGTTGGGGCGCGTTGCACTGCTCATCGTGATGTCCTTCCAAGGCGCCGCCGGCCGGTTGGGCGGCGCATATCGTCTGTGCTGGTCGAGTGGAGCGCGCCGCCGCCGGCGGCCCGCTCCGCCAGTTCGCCTAGCCGAGGACCGTCAGCCCGAGGGAATGGGCCGGCCGGCCGAGGAGGCGGTCGAGCTCGCCGTCGAGCCGGGTCACGGTGACGGAGGCGCCCATCATCTCGAGCGAGGTGAAGTAATTGCCGACGAAGCGGTGGCGCGGCGTGATGCCGCGGCCGCGCAGGATCTCGTCCACGTGGCTGTAGAGGAGATAGAGTTCCATCACCGGTGTCGCACCCAGGCCGGAGATCAGCACAGCGACGTCGTCGCCCTGGCCGAAGCCCTTGTCCTCGAGGATGCGGTCCATCATGAGCCCGGCCATTTCCCGCGCCGGCTTGATGGGCATGACGGCGACGCCGGGCTCCCCGTGATGGCCGATGCCCACCTCCATCATGCCAGGTTCGATGGTGAAGTTCGGCTTGCCTGCGGCGGGAATGGTGCAGGCGGAGAGGCCGATGCCGACGCTGCCCGTCTGGTCGATCGTCTTCTGCGCGACGCTGATGACGGCGGCGAGATCGCCGCCTTCGTCCGACAGGGCGCCTGCGGTCTTCCACATCATGATCTCGCCGGCGACGCCCCGGCGCTTCGCGGCCTCCTCCTTCGGGGCGGAGGCGACGTCGTCATTCGCGACCACCGTGCGCACCTCGATCCCGTCCTTCGCCGCCAGCTTGACGGCCATCTTCACGTTCATGTTGTCACCGGCGTAATTGCCATAGAGGCAGGCGACGCCCGCACCGAAATCCGCAGCGCGGAAGGCTTCGTGAAAGCTCTTGGCCGTGGGCGAGGCGAAGATTTCGCCGCAGGCGACCGCGTCGCAGAGGCCGGGTCCGACGAAGCCGAGGAAGGCCGGCTCATGGCCCGATCCGCCGCCGGTGACGATGCCAACCTTGCCCTGGCCCCGCGGCCGGGCGGCCCGCAGCACCCGCGGATTGGCCGTGCTGGCGAGGAGATCGGGATAGGCCTTGAGAACGCCGGCAATGGTTTCGTCGGCGACCTGTTCGGGATCGTTGATGATGCGGTTCACGACCGGACACCCTGCCCATGATCGACTGCGCGCATGCTATATCCTCCCTCACGCTTAGGATTATTGGTCAGAAATCTCCAACTGAACTGCGCAATTGTCAACTGGATAATACAATCGCTCGGACTGGTTTCCCTGACCACGCGCGGAGTAGCCGGACGTTTTGCGGCGTTGCGGCGCCCTCATGTCGAAATTTTCGCCCGCTAGCCGGTGAGGAAGCGCTCGGGCCATCCAAAGGGCCATGAGCGATTGACCGGCGCGTGAGAAATTCTGCAATGCACCATCGACGGGCCTAGCAGCCCTCTGCACCTGCTGTTGGCTTTTCAAAGGCCATGATGTAGTTGATCGAGAGGTCGCGGCTTTCCACCCATCGCCGGCGCCAGGGGTCGAAGCGGAGACCCGCGCTTGCCATGGGTCGCAGGCCGGCCGCGGCGGCAAGGGTGCTCAATTGGCGCGGCGGCAGGAACTGCCGCCAGTCATGCGTGCCGCGAGGCAGCAATCGCGCGACGTATTCCGCGCCGATCTTGGCGATGGCGAGCGCCCGGAGGCTGCGGTTCAGGGTCGAGATGAAGAGCAAACCGCCCGGCGCCGTCACCTGCGCGAGCAGGGCCAGGAAGCCAGCCTGGTCCGGCACGTGCTCGATGAGTTCGAGCGCGGTGACGACGGGGAAGGAGGCGCCTTCGGCGACGAGATCCTCGATGCGGCCGGCGCGATAGCGCAGGGGCAGGCCCCGTCCCGCGGCGTGCGCTTCCGCGGTCTGGATCGCCGGGGCGGCGGCGTCGAGGCCGAGGACGGGCAGGCCTCGGGCGGCGAGCGCTTCGGCGAGCAGCCCCGCGCCGCAGCCAATGTCGAGCACCTCGCCTGGCAAGGCGCTCGGGTAACGCGCCCGTACCCGGGTTTCGATCCAGCCGGCGCGCAGCGGATTCATGGCATGGAGCGGTGCCATCGGCCCCTTCGGATCCCACCACTCCGCTGCCAGCGCGCCGAAGCGCGCGACTTCGTTTTCGGAAAGCGTACCATCCTGTTGCATCATTGCCCCTGAGCCTGCGCACCGCTATGTGTTCCGCCCAGGCGGCGGCGTCCTTTTGCGGCATCCCCGCCGTCATAAAGCCTCGGGCCGCGCGCGCCTAATTCCGCTCCGTCCCTGGTCTGGCGTCATCGCGCACCCCGGTAGCGGGGCTGCTTTGGAAAGGTATCATGGCCCGGATAGTCATGAAGTTCGGCGGCACCTCCGTCGCCGATCTCGATCGGATTCGCAACGTGGCGCTGCGCGTGCAGCGCGAGGTCGATGCGGGCAATGAAGTTGCCGTGGTGGTGTCGGCCATGTCGGGGGCGACCAATCAACTTGTCGGCTGGTGCCAAGCGCTGTCGCCGCTGCATGACGCGCGCGAATACGACACCGTGGTCTCGACCGGCGAACAGGTGACGGCGGGGCTGCTCGCGATCGCCCTGCAGACCCTCGGCATAGAGGCGCGGTCCTGGGCCGGCTGGCAGATCCCGATCCGCACGGATGGCGCTCATGGCAAGGCGCGGATCGAGGCGATTGAGGGGCAGGAACTCATCCGCCGCATGGGGCTGGGCCAGGTCGCGGTGGTCACCGGGTTCCAGGGCCTCGGGCCCGACAACCGGATCACGACGCTCGGCCGCGGCGGGTCGGACACCTCGGCGGTGGCCCTCGCAGCCGCCCTACAGGCCGATCGCTGCGACATCTACACCGACGTCGACGGGGTCTATACGACAGACCCCCGCATCGTGCCGCGCGCCCGCAAGCTGGAACGAATTTCCTTCGAGGAGATGTTGGAACTCGCCTCGGTGGGTGCGAAAGTGCTGCAGACCCGCAGCGTCGAGCTGGCGATGAAGGAGCGGGTGCGGGTTCAGGTTCTGTCGAGCTTCCAGGATCTGCCTGGAACGCTCGTGGTGGATGAGGATGAGATCGTGGAAAAGGAAATCGTGTCCGGAATCGCCTATTCGCGGGACGAGGCGAAGCTGACGGTTCGCGGCGTGCCGGACCGTCCGGGCGTTGCGGCCACCGTTTTCGGCAAGCTCGCGGCCGAGAACGTGAACGTCGACATGATCGTCCAGAACATCTCGGACGAAGGCACGACGGACATGACCTTCACGGTGGGCGAGACCGATCTGCCGCGGGCCCAGGCGGCGCTGACTGCCGCACGGTCCGACATCGGCTATGCCGAACTGCTCGCCGACACCAATGTTGCCAAGATCAGCGTCGTCGGCGTCGGCATGCGCAGCCATGCCGGCATCGCGAGCACCATGTTCAAGGCCCTGGCGGAGAAGGGGATCAATATCCAGGTCATCTCCACCAGCGAAATCAAGGTCAGCATCCTCATCGCGTCCGAATATACGGAACTCGCGGTGCGCTCGCTGCATACGGCCTATGGCCTCGATGTCGCCTGAGGCCCCGCATCCGATGAGCGACGGCCTGACCGCCCCCCGCACTGTGTCCTCGGCGCTCCAGGCGCTATGGCAGCGCGGGACCGACTTCCTCGGCACCCGCTACGCCATCATGGGTGGGGCGATGAGCTGGGTGAGCGAGCGGCACCTCGTCTCCGCCATTTCCAACGCCGGCGGCTTCGGCGTCATCGCCTGCGGCTCCATGTCGCCTGCGCTGCTGGAGCGGGAGATTGCCGCGACCCAGGCGCTGACGGACAAGCCCTTCGGCGTCAATCTCATCACCATGCATCCCGATCTGGACGCGCTGATCGCCGTCTGCATCCGTGCCGGCGTGGGCCACGTGGTGCTGGCCGGTGGCGTGCCCTCGGGCAGCGCCGTGCGAGCGGTGAAGGATGGCGGCGCCAAGCTCGTCTGCTTCGCGCCGGCGCTCGTTCTCGCGAAACGCCTGGTGCGGTCCGGCGCGGATGCGCTGGTGATCGAGGGCTCGGAAGCGGGCGGCCATATCGGCCCAGTCTCCCTCATGGTCCTCGCTCAGGAAATTCTGCCGGTGGTGCGCGAGGTACCGGTGTTCGTCGCCGGCGGACTCTGCCGCGGCGATGCGATCGTCGGCTTGCTGGAGATGGGAGCCTCCGGCGCGCAGCTTGGCACGCTCTTCGCCGCCACGCGCGAGAGTATCGCTCATCCGAATTTCAAACAGGCCTTTTTCCGCGCACATGCGCGCGACGCGGTGCCGTCCGTCCAGCTGGATGACCGTTTTCCTGTCATTCCGGTGCGAGGCCTGACCAATGCTGGTACGCGGCGGTTCCTGCAGCATCAGGCGGAGACGGTGCGGCGCTTCCAGGCCGGCGAATGCTCCAAGGAAGAGGCGCAGCTCTCGATCGAGCATTTCTGGGCGGGCGCGCTGCGTCGCGCCGTCATCGAAGGGGACGTCGAAGAGGGGTCCGTCATGGCCGGTCAGTCCGTCGGCCAAGTGCGGGAAGAGAAGGCGGTGGCCGAGGTCGTGACGCAGCTGATCGACGAGGCCGAAGACATGCTGGCACGTCGTGGACCAGCCCCCGTCCAGGGCTGACATCGCGTCCTGGACGCCGCGGCGTCTGTTCGCGACCCTGCGTGAAGGCTTGGCGCGGGGCAATACGCCGCTGCCCAAGCTGATTGAGCTGGTTGCCCGGGAGATGGCGACCGAGGTCTGCGCGCTTTACGTGATGCGGACCGGAGAGGTGCTCGAGCTGACCGCGACCAGCGGTCTCGAAACACAGGCCGTCGGCCGCACGCGGCTGCGCCTCGGCGAAGGAATCGTCGGGCTGGTCGCCGCCATGGGCAGCTCCCTCAATCTCGCCGATGCGCGGACGCATCCGGCTTTCGCGCAGCGGCCGGAAACGGGTGAGGCGGCCTTTGCCTCGCTGCTCGCCATTCCCATCCGGCGTTCTGGTCACATTGTCGGCGTGCTCACCGTGCAGAACCGCGAGCCCCGGAAGTTCACCGAGATCGAGCAGGAATCGCTCGAAACGGTGGCCATGCTGCTGGCCGAAATCCTGACCTCGGCCGGGGCGGTGGAGGTGCGGGGTGAGGGCTTCGGTGCCGCCTTGCCTCGGCGGTTCGACGGGCTGAGCCTGGCGGGCGGGATCGTCATGGGTCCCGTCGTGCGCGCGGAGCGGGCTATCGGCGGGCGCGAAGTGCTGGCGGCCGATCCTGAAGTGGAACAGCGGCGACTGACGGCGGCTGCAGAGACGCTGCAGCGCGGTCTCGACGAGTTGTTGGGCGGGATCGTCGCGCGGCCGGAGGCCGGTGACGCCGCGCCAGAAGATATCCTCTCCGCCTACCGCATGATCGCCGCCGATGCCGGCTGGCTGAAGCGGGTCTCCGCGGTGATCGAAGGCGGCTTCTCGGCCGAGGCGGCGGTGCTGCGCGTGCTCGGCGAGTTGCGCGAGCGCATGCGCCGGATCGCGGACCCCTATCTGCAAGAGCGGCTGGTCGATATCGAAGATCTCGGCCACCGCCTGCTCGGACAACTCAGCCACGTCGGTGCAGACGGATGTGCGCAGGCGGCGCGCACTGCCGCCGCGCAGGTGCAAGCGCCCGACGTGCGCGGCGCGATCGTCGTGGCACGGCGTTTGGGGCCGGCGGAACTGCTCGATTGGCACAATCGCGGCGTGGCGGGCTTTGTCATCGAGGAAGGCAGTGCCGCGGGACACGCGGCGATCCTGGCCCGGGCCCTCGGCCTGCCCGCTTTGTCAGACGCGCGGGGCGTCGTCGATGCCTGCCAGGATGGGGACGAGGGAATCCTCGACACCGAAGAGGGACTGTTCATCCTGCGGCCCGAGGACGAGGTGCGCCAAGCCTATGCGGGCGCGGTCTCCGCCGAGGTGGCGCATGCCGCGGAGTGGCAGGCCCTGCGGGATCAGCCAGCCCGGACGGCGGATGGCACCGCGGTTTCGCTGATGATCAATCTCGGCCTGCCCCTGGAACTGCCGCAACTGGATGCGACGGGCGCGGCCGGAATCGGGCTGTACCGGACGGAAATCGCGCTGCTCGCGCAGCAGCCGGCGGAGGCCGCGAGCGGCGATCCGCTGGGAAGCGACCGCCTCATGGCCCGTCAAATCGCCGAATACACCCGCGTGCTGGATTACGCGGGCGACCGGCCGGTGCTGTTTCGCACGCTCGATCTCGGCGGGGACAAGCTGCTGCCGACGGCCGCCGCCTCACCGAGCGAAAATCCCGCCATGGGCTGGCGCTCGCTCCGGATCGGCCTCGACCGGCCGGTCACTCTGCGTCGGCAGATCCGGGCCATGCTGGCGGCGGCGGGCGGCCGCCCGCTGTCTGTCATGTTCCCGATGGTGGCGACCGTAGCGGAGTTTCGCGCCGCGCGGACCTTGCTGGAGGCCGAGGTCGCCCGGGCCGAAGAGAAGCCGGCACGCGTGCAGGTCGGCACCATGTTGGAGGTGCCGGCCCTGCTCTGGCAGCTGCCGGCGCTGATGGCCGAGGTGGATTTCGTCTCCGTCGGCTCCAACGATCTCATGCAGTTTCTCTTCGCGGCCGATCGCGGGACGCCGAACCTCGCGGGGCGCTACGATCTGATTTCGCCACCGGTTCTCGATCTTCTGGACTCGGTCGTTCGCCATGCGGCGGAAGCCAACGTTGCCCTGTCCTTCTGCGGTGAGGCGGCCGGCCGCCCGCTGGAGGCGCTCATCCTGGTCGCCTTGGGGTTTCGCGCGCTCTCCATGTCGCCCTCGGCACTTCCGCGCGTGAAGGCGGCGCTCTGCGCGGTGGACATGAGCGTCTTCGGGCGGGTCCTGACTTCGATCCGGACGCAGCATGCGCAAGCGGCAAGCCTCCGCGAGCCCTTGGGCACCTGGGCACGGGAACACGGTCTTCTGGCCTGAGGCGGGGACCGCGTCCGGGCTCCATGAGGAGCGGAGCGGCGGTTCAGCTGTCGGAGCGGGGGATCCAGGGCAAGACGCCGAAGGCGATGCCTTCTTCCGTCAGCGCCTCCGCTTCCGAAGCGGTCGTCTCACCATAGATGCCGCGAGCTTCCGTCTCTCCATAGTGGATACGCCGCGCTTCTTCGGCAAAATCTTGGCCCACGTAGTCGCAGGTGCTTTCGACCTCGTGGCGCAGCCGCTGCAGGAGCGCGCGCAGCTGGTCCCGCATGGCTTGGCCCGCGACGGCACCCTGCAGCGCTAGGCCTGCTGGTTCGCCGGCCACGATCGCGCTCGGCCCTGGTTGGGGCGCGGTGGCCGGCGGGGAGGACGAGGGCTCGGTCGCATGACGGGCACTACGCCCAAGCGCGGGCGCCATGAGCGCTCGGCTGACGGCCGTGCTGCTGCAGACGGGGCAGGTGATAAGGCCTTCGGCGCACTGGCGCTCGAAGGACGCGCTGTCCTTGAACCAGCCGTCGAAGCTGTGCGCGCGGTCGCATTGAAGCTGATAGTGGATCATGCGACGAGCCGTTCAGTCGCGCATCAGCAGGGTGATCAGCCCCTCGAGCTGCTCGAAGCTCTTGAAGCTGATCTGCAGCGTGCCGCCTCGGCCACGGCTGGAGATGCTGACGCCAAGACCCAGGCGATTCTGCAGATCGCGTTCGATGAGAACGGTGTCGGGATCTTTCACGGGCGCTTCACGCCGGCGGGTGGCAGGGTCTTCCGCCGACTTTGCCGCGAGGGCTTCGGTCTGGCGTACGTTGAGGCCCTGGGCGATGACGGTCTGAGCTGCGCGGGCGGGATCCGGGTGCGCGAGCAGAGCGCGCGCGTGGCCTGCGCTCAGCCCGCCGCGCCGGAGCTCCGCCTGCACAGTGGCCGGCAGCTTGAGCAGGCGGATCGTATTGGCGACGTGGCTGCGCGACTTGCCGACACTGTCGGCGACGCGTTCCTGGGTAAGAGAGAATTCCTCCATCAGCCGCCGATATCCCTCGCCCTCGTCGATGGGATTGAGATCCTCGCGCTGCAGGTTCTCGACCAGAGCGGCCGCCATGGCGGCCGTATCTTCCAGGCTGCGCACGAGGGCGGGTATCTCGTGCAGCCCGGCCTGCTGCGAGGCGCGCCAGCGACGCTCGCCGGCGATGATCTGATACTGGCCGGGCTGCGCGGGATTGGGCCGCGCGAGGATCGGCTGCAGAACGCCTTGCTCGCGGATCGAGGTGGCGAGGGCCGCCAGTTCCGTGGGATCGACCTGAGTCCGTGGCTGGAAGGGACCAGGGCTCAGAAGATCAAGCGGGATGAGCTGGATGGTGCTCTCGCGGCTGGCGGCGGGATCTTCCCCGAGCAAGGCGGCGAGACCGCGGCCCAGGCGGGGCCCGGCGTCGCGCGCGCTCATGCCGCAGGCTCCGGCTGAAGAGCGAGCCGATCAACCAACTCGGCGGCGAGGCGGATATAGGCCTGGCTGCCCGGAGACCGGAAATCATAGAGAAGGAGCGGCTTTCCGTGGCTGGGTGCCTCGGAAATGCGGACGTTACGGGGAATCACAGTCTCATACACTTTCTTGCCGAAGAAGCCGCGCACGTCCTGAGCGACCAAATCGGAGAGGTTGTTCCGCCGGTCGTACATGGTGAGCACGATGCCATGCAGGGAGAGCGCCGGATTGAGGCGGCGGCGCACGGCCTCGATAGTCTGAGTGATCTGGGTGATGCCCTCAAGGGCAAAAAACTCGCATTGGAGCGGCACCAGGACGTCGTGGCTCGCCATCAGCGCGTTGAGGGTGAGCAGGCCGAGGCTGGGCGGACAGTCAATCAGCACGAAATGGTGACGATCGAGGTCAGGCCAGCGGGCGAGCGCCTCCTTCAGCCGCTTCTCCCGGTTGAGAACAGAGACCAGTTCGAGCTCTGCGGCAGAAAGATCAGGGTCGGCGGGCAGGAGGGTGAGGTTCGGCACCATCGTATCCCGCACGGCCTCGGTCAGCGGCGCATCCTCGACCAGCACGGAAAAGATACCGCGGCCGCGTGCATTGCGCGCCAGGCCGAAACCCGTGGAGGCATTGCCTTGCGGATCCAGATCGATGAGCAGAACGCGGTGGCCGGCCGCCGCCAGGGCGGTCGCGAGATTGATGGCAGTCGTTGTCTTACCGACGCCACCCTTCTGATTGGCGATGGCGATGACGCGTGCGGCAGAGGGCGGGGCCGGCGGCTTGATCACCGCCTCTTCCTCGGCGAGCTTGCGATCGGCGGCGATCATCGCCTTCAGGCGGTTGGACGCGCTCATGCCTGCACCCTCAGGGGCTCCAGGTTGCGGATGACGAGCAGCCGTGCTTCGGGCGCCGTCTGGCTTGGGACGATGTCGAGGCTCATGGCCCAGCTTTGACGCGCCTCCGCGAGTTCCGCCTCGTAGCTTTCCCCTTTGGGGAAGACGCAGGTGCCACCAGGCTCGAGCAGCGGCGCCGCGAAGGCGAGGAGGCGGGAAAGGGGTGCCAAGGCGCGTGCGGTGACGAAGGGGCGGGAGGGCAGGCGTACCGTCTCGATCCGTGATGCGTGTACGGTGACAGGCGCCGCGGTGGCTTGGGCTGCTTCGCGCAGGAAGGCGGCCTTTCGGCCGTCCGCTTCCACCAGATCGAAGGGAATGCCGGAGGCTATCGCAAGCACCAGGCCGGGCAGCCCTCCACCGGAACCAAGATCGACGGCCGCCGTCACATCTTCGGTCAAAAAGGGAAGAAGCTGCAGGGAGTCGGCGATATGTCGTGTCCAGAGAGATGCGGCATCCTGTGTGCTGACGAGGCGGATGGTCTGGTTCCAGCGTGACAGGAGGGCGGCATAGAGGCGGAGCCGTTCCTCGATCTCCGGCGGCAAGCTCAACGCAACGGCTGCCGATTCTCCGGCAGCATCGCGCGAAGCGCTAGACTGTTTCACGTGAAACGCTCCCCTCGAGCTTCCTCAAACCCGCGAGTAGGATCGCGAGACCGGCCGGCGTCATGCCTGGGATCCGGGCTGCGGCTCCCAAGGTGCGCGGGCGATGGGCCGCGAGCTTGTCCCGCAGTTCGGTGGACAGGCCGCCGAGGGCGGTGACGTCCAGGCTGTCCGGCAGTTGAATCTCTTCCTGGCGGCGAAAGTTGCGTATCTCCGCCTCCTGCCGATCAAGATAAGCGGCATACCGTGCCTCGGTCTCCAGCGCCTCGCGCACCCGCGGCGCCAGGGCGCCGAGCTCTGGGCACAGCTCTGCGAGGAGCGTGGCGTCACCATCCCGCAGTGAGAGAAGCTCATAGAGGCTGCGGGTCCGGCCATCGGCCCTGACGCTGATCCCGCGTTCGGCGAGGGCTCCGGGCGTGAAGGTGGCCGCCTGGGCCAGGTTCCGGGCGGCGGCCAGAGCCGTCTCATAACCGCGGAAGGCATCTGTCCGCTCCGAGGAAACGCAGCCCCAGGCGATCCCCTTGCCCGTCAGCCGGAGATCGGCATTGTCGGCGCGGAGCGACAGGCGATATTCGGAGCGCGAGGTGAACATCCGATAGGGTTCCGTCACGCCCTGCGTTACCAAATCGTCCACGAGAACCCCGATATAGCCCTCAGACCGGTCGAGGCGCACCGCCTCCTCGCCGCCGGCCATCCGCGCAGCGTTGATGCCGGCGAGGATCCCCTGCGCCCCCGCTTCCTCATAACCGGTCGTGCCATTGATCTGGCCGGCCAGGAAGATGCCTGGCACGGTCTTGAGTTCGAGATCGTGACTGAGTGCGCGGGGATCGACGTAGTCGTATTCGATGGCATAGCCGTGGCGGAGAATGCGTGCCTGCTCGAGGCCGGGGATCGTCTTGAGCAAGGCCTCTTGCACCGCCGCGGGCAGGCTTGTGGAGATGCCGTTGGGATAGACGACGGCACCATCCGGGTGTCCGGGCAGGCCTTCCGGTTCCAGGAAGATCTGGTGGCGTTCACGATCGGCGAAGCGATGCACTTTGTCTTCGATCGAGGGGCAGTAACGCGGCCCGCGGCCGGAGAGATGCCCACCATAGACGGCCGATTCATGCAAATGCGCACGGATCAGGCTATGGCTGTCGGGCGTGGTGGCCGTGATCCGGCAAGCGATGAGCGGGTTGTCGATCCGCCTCGTCAGCGTGCTGAAGGGTTCGGGCACCGCCTCGCTGTCGTCGGCCGGCAGAGCATCCCAGTCGATGCTTGCCTTTTCGAGGCGCGGCGGCGTTCCGGTCTTGAGGCGGGCGACGGGCAGGCCAAGCGCCCGAAGCCGGGCGGCGAGCGGGATCGCCGGCGCTTCCCCCACACGGCCGCCGGGCGTCTTGGCCGCGCCCACATGCAGCGTGCCGTTGAGAAAGGTGCCCGTCGTCAATACCGCGGCACCGCAGGCAAAGCGGCGCCCCTGCCCATCCAGAACCGCGACGATCCGTCCATCGCTCCCGAGTTCGACATCCGTCGCCTCGGCCTCGATGATGGTCAGCCCCGGCTGCCCGGCGAGAAGCGACTGCAGCGCCACACGATAGAGGCCGCGGTCCATCTGGGCGCGGGGGCCGCGCACCGCCGGTCCCTTGCTACGGTTCAAAACCTTGAAGTGGATGCCGGCGCGATCGGCCGCTTGGCCCATCAGCCCGTCGAGCGCGTCGATCTCCCGCACCAGGTGGCCCTTGCCGATGCCGCCGATGGCCGGGTTGCAGGAAAGCGCCCCGATGGTGGCGATCTGGTGGGTCAACAGAAGGGTCCGCGCGCCCATCCGGGCGGCGGCGGCGGCGGCCTCGCAGCCAGCATGTCCCCCGCCTACGACCACGACGTCGAAGGACGTGGCGGAGGTGCGGAGGGGCTCGCTCTCGATGATCGTGTCCATGGCGCGGTCATACAGCCGCGCGCAGCCCGCCGCTACTTTCCGATGCAGAAATCACCGAAGATGCGGTCAAGCAGACCTTCGACACCGACGGCACCCGTGATGCCACCGATAGCACCAAGCGCCAGCCGCAGCTCTTCCGCCCGCAACTCCGGCTCCGTCTCCTGAGCCGCCTGGTCGAGATGCGCCTTTGCGCGAGCGAGATGGGCGCGATGACGCTGGCGGGTCAACGGCGGCGGTCCGGACGACGCGGTCGCGGAGCGCGCGACCGCGTCCAACCGCGCCACCAGCTCTGCCATGCCGGCGCCGGTGTGAGCGCTGACGGTGAGATCGGCGGCGAAATCGGGAAGGCCGAGATCGCTCTTGGTCGCGATGGTGAGGCAAGGCACGCCCTGCGGCACCGCCTCCGTCTCGTCGCCCGTGCCATCGGCGCTGCGCAGGCGGAGCACCAGATCCGCCTCCGCCGCGCGCGCCCGGGCCCGCCGCACCCCCTCGGCCTCCACCGGATCGGCGGTCTCACGCAGGCCTGCGGTGTCGATCAGCGTCACCGGCGCATCACCCAGAGTCAGAGACACCTCGAGCGCATCCCGCGTCGTTCCCGCAACCTCGGACACGATCGCCACCTCGCGTCCGGCGAGACGGTTGACCAGCGTCGATTTGCCGGCGTTCGGCGCGCCCTGGACGACGAAGACCAGTCCCTCCCGCATCTTTTCGCCGCGCCGGCCGTCGGCGAGATGATCCCCAATCTCATGCGCGAGGGACGCGATCGTCTCGCGCAGCGCCGCCTCCACCGCGGGCGGCAGATCCTCGTCGGGAAAATCGATCAGCGCTTCCTGGTGCGCGAGCGCCCCGGCCAGACGGTGTGACCAGCCCTCGTAGAGCTGGCCCAGGGCACCGCCCATCTGGCGCAGGGCCTGGCGACGCTGTCCGGCGGTTTCGGCGGCCACGAGATCGCCGATGCCTTCGGCCTGGAGCAGATCCATGCGGCCATTGAGGAAGGCGCGGCGGCTGAATTCGCCGGGCTCCGCCAGCCGAAGGCCCCGGGCGAGCAGCGCCTCGGCGACCCCCTCCAGCACGGCCCGGCCGCCGTGCAGGTGAAGCTCGGCCACGTCCTCTCCGGTATAGGAGGCTGGCGCCGGGAACCACAGCAGCAGAGCCTCGTCCAGGAGATCGCCATCCGCGGCACGCAGCCGGCGGAGGCTGGCCTCGCGCGGTGTCGGCAGCGCACCGGCGAGCGCCACGACGGCGGCGGCGGTCGCCGGTCCACTGAGGCGGACGGCTGTCACGGCGCCGCGTCCGACCGCGGTGATCGGGGCGAAGATCGTCGGTCCATCCATGTCTGGGCCCGTCCGGTGGCTCAGGCCGAGCGTTCGGCCGGCAGCAATAGTTCCTCTGCCCGGCCGCCTCGACGGAGATGCAACGCGATCACCTTGTCCACGTCCTCCCGGCTTTCGACGCGGTACCAGACGCCGGCAGGGTAGATGACCAAGCAAGGTCCCTGCTCGCAGCGGTCGAGACAGCCTGCCATGTTCACGCGCGCGTGGGGAATGCCCGCTTCCTTCACGCGCGCTTTCATGTAGTCCCGCAGCGCTTCCGAGCCGCGCGCCGCGCAGGAGCCCCGGCGATGACCGTCCGGGCGGCGATTGCAGCAGACGAAGATATGGGCATCGAAATAGGGCGGATCGTCCTGCCGCTCTGGCGGCGAAGTCGCGTCGTCGATCATGCCGGGTCCATCTTTTGTTGATAAGGCAACTCACATGCCTGCCGGTCGGGCGCCGAGGCCCCGTGGGCCCTTTTTGCCGCAGTGCCGCCCGCCCGTCCATGCGGCGGACGGGTCGCCGCCCGGTGGTGCGATGCTTGACAACCGATCCCGGTCGTCGTCGCATGGGGCTCCATCTTGCCGGACGGAGCTTTGCCGCAACTTTCCTTGCATACGCCGATCGGGCCCGTGACGGTTTCCGCGGAAGACGAGGCGGTCGTCGCCGTCGACTGGGGCTGGGGTCGTGACCAGGAGCCGACGCCCCTGCTGCTTCGGGCGCGCGCTTGGCTGGATGCCTATTTCGACGGAGAGGTGAGGCCCATGGATCTGCCGCTCGCGCCTTTCGGCACAGCCTATCGGCGCCGTGTCTGGGACACGATCCTCGGCATTCCCTGCGGAGCCGTCTGGAGTTACCGCCGTGTCGCCGAGGTCGCCGGCGGCTCCGCCCGGTCGATCGGCATGGCCATGGCGCACAACCCCATCCCGCTCTTCATCCCCTGCCATCGCGTCGTGGGCAGCGGCAGCCGCGGACGTCTCCTGATCGGCGGCTATAGCGGCGGGGAAGGGATCGAGACCAAACGCTTTCTTCTCGATCACGAGGCGCGTCTCGCAGGCCGCTCCGAAGGCTGGAGCGGCGCGGCGCTTCCCGCCGCGGGAGACCTGCTGTCATGAGCCACGCCATCCGCGTGCTGGAGACGGGGGGCCCCGAGGTTCTCCGCTGGGAGCAGGTGCCGACGCCGGACCCAGGCCCCGGCCAGGTCCTCATCGAACAGGCGGCGATCGGCCTGAACTTCATCGACATCTATTTCCGCAGCGGGCTCTACAAGACTCCGCTGCCGATGACCCCCGGCATGGAAGCGGCGGGGACGGTCCTCAGGGTCGGAGCCGGCGTCACCGATCTCGCCGAGGGGGACCGGGTCGCCTACGCCTCCATGCCGCTCGGTGCCTATGCCGAGCGCCGGGTCATGCCGGCCGACCGCTTGGTGCGCCTGCCGCCGGACATCAGCTTCCAAACGGCCGCCGGCATGATGATGACGGGCCTCACGGCGCAGTTTCTTCTGCATCGGACTTATCCAGTGGCTCCTGGCGACACCATTCTCGTCTATGCTGCAGCCGGAGGCGTGGGCCTCGTGCTCTGCCAATGGGCCAAGCATCTCGGCGCGACCGTCATCGGCGTCGTCTCCTCTGAAGCCAAGCGCCAGATCGCGACCGCCCATGGCGCGGATCACGTGCTGCTGGCGGAGGACGACATCCCGGCGCGCGTGCGCGACATCACCGGCGGCGCCATGGTGCCCGTCGTCTATGACAGCGTCGGTCGCGATACCTTCGAGGCCAGCCTCAACTGCCTCGCGCCCCTCGGAATCATGGTGAGCTACGGCAATGCCTCGGGCCCGGTGCCGCCCGTCGACATCACCCAGCTCGCGGCGAAGGGCAGCCTCTTTCTGACCCGGCCGAGCCTCGTGACCTACACCGCCAAGCGAACGGCCCTGCTGGCGGCGGCGGAGGCGCTTTTCGCGGTGGTGGAAAAAGGGATCGTCCGGATCGAGGTCGATCAGACCTTTCCCCTGCGCGAGGCGGCCGAGGCGCATCGCGCGCTCGAGGGCCGGCGCACGACGGGCAGCACCATCCTGCTGCCCTGAGGTCGACCGCAGGGGGCGCCCGATCGCTGCCGTCAGGCGGCGAGCAGGGGATCGAGCCCGCCGCGCCCGTCGAGCGCCACCAGATCGTCGCAGCCGCCGATATGCTGTCCATCGATGAAAATTTGCGGCACGCTGCTGCGGCCGCTCCGCTTCATCGATTCAGCGCGCGCCGGGGTGCCGTGCGGCGCGTCGATCTCCTGATAGGCGGCACCCTTACTCTCGAGCAACTGTTTGGCGCGGGCGCAATAGGGGCAATAGGGCTGGGTATAGATCTCGATCTTGGCCACGGCTCTCTCCTTCAGATGCCTATAAAATCGTCCGCGTCCTCGGTGGGGACAAGAGGCCGGCCGCCATCAGGCCCCCGCGCTCGTCGCGGATCGGGAACGCGCGCCACGACCAGCACGTCCACGGCGGCGACACCGGCTGCCCGCAGCGCCGAGGCACAGGCGGAGGCGGTGGCGCCCGAGGTCAGCACGTCGTCGATCAGCAGGATGCGCCGGCCGGCGATCAGCGGGGCTGCATGGGGGGAGACGGTGAAGGCCCCCGCGACCACTGCCCGTCGTGCCCCGGCGGAGAGCGCGCCGAGTGGCGGCGTCGGCCGCAGGCGGCGCAGCGCGGTCGCCGCCCACGGGCGGCCCGCGGCCCGCGCCAGCCGCGCCGCCAGCAGGGCGGCCTGGTTGTAGCGGCGCTGCACCAGCCGGCGCCGATGCAACGGCACCGGCAGCAGGAGATCGGCCTCGGTCAGCAGCGGGCGGCCGCAGCGAAGCATGAGGGTCGCGAGTAGGCCGGAAAGATCCGGCCGGTCGGCATGTTTGAACGGCAGGAGCAGTCGACGGGCGGCGGCGTCATAGGTAACCGCCGCGCGCGCCTGCGCGAAGGCCGGCGGCCGGATCGCGCATTGCCTGCAGCGCCCCGAAGGTCCCGCCTCCGCCAGGCTCTCGAAAGGCAGGCCGCAGCAGGCGCAGAGAGGTTCGGCGATGAAGGAAAGTGCGGCGAAACAATCCGGGCAAAGCCCGGGATGCAGAGTCTGCGACTCCTGCACCAGCATGCCGCAGGAGGGGCAGCGGGGCGGCAGCAGACAGTCGAGGCCGAGGCGGGCGGTCTGGCCCAGGCCTCGGCCGATGCGCGAGAAGAGCGGGAGCATCCGCCATTATGATTCGAATTCAAATCAAATGCACGCCGCCCCCGCTTTGGCCGCTCAGGGCGTGCGCTGCTCCTCCTCGCGGGGGGCAGGGGCCGCATCATAGGCCGCGGCCCCGCCGCCCGGCGCCCGCATCATGTAGAGCAGGGCCGGCTCGAAGACGAAGGTCGCGACCAGGGTACAGCCTAGGCTCCAGAGCAGCAGCGCGCCCATGCTGGCGGTGCCGGGGTGATGCGAAAAGGCGAGCGAGCCGAAGGCCGTGCCCGTCGTCAGCGCCGAGAAGAGGATCGCCCGCGCCGTCGGCGAGGCTAGGAAGCTGCGTTCCCCGGCGCGCCAGTTCATCACGAAATAGAGGTTGAAGGACACGCCCACCCCCTGCAGCAGCGGCAGGGCGATGACGTTCGCGAAGTTCAGCGGCAGCGGCAGGAGGACGACTACCAGAACCGTCATCAGCGAGGAGAGCACGAGCGGCGCCAGGATCATCACCACGTGCGAGGGCCGCCGCAGGAAGAGGAAGAGAATGGCGGCGATGGCGACGAGGGCAAGAATCGCGGCCTCGCGGAAGGCGCCGATGATGGTCTGGGCACTGCGGATCACGGTCACCGCGGAACCGCCGGCGCCGGGTGCCACCGCTGTCACCTGCTGCACGAAGGCCTGCAGGCCCCGGCTGTTCCTGGCGGAGGCCTTCGGCAGAACCTGGACGCGCGCCCGTCCGTCCGGCGTCAGCCAGTCCGCCTTGAGGTCAGGCGGCAGGGATTGCAGCGTCACGGGCTGAGCCGAGAGGGCGGTGCGCAGCGTGTCGAGCTGCTGCGGTAGGAAGGCGGTGAGCGCCGCATTGGCCGCCATCAGTTGGCTGTCCGATTTGCCCTGGAGGGCCGCGAGGTCGCGCGCGATCGCGAGCAGCGGGCTGTCGGACGGCAGCTTTGGTCGCGCACTGTCGATCGCCTTCAGCGTCGTCGCGAGCGCGATGCGGATGTCGGGTGCGGTCACCGGCGCGGCGGGGCCAGGGCTCAGCGTTGCCGCGAGAAGGTCCGAGGTGTCGGCAATGGCATCGAGCTTCGGCTTCTGGTTATCCGGCACGAAGCTCGCGAGCGACAGCGCGTGATCGACGAGCGGCAACGTCTCCAGCCGATCGGCCAGCGCTTTGGCATCGGCGACCGACGGCGCGATGACGTCGATGCTGTAGGGATCGGTCACCGGATTGTCGAGCAGGCTTCGCAGCGTGATCATGGCCTCCGAATGCGGGTCCTGCGTGTCGAGCGGGTCGCTGTCGAAGGTGATGTGCGGGATGAGCAGGATGCCGATCAGCCCGATCAGCGCGAAGAGGCCGACGACCGGGCGCCGCCGGTGCCAAAGGAAGGTGTCCGCCCGCGCCATGGCGGCGACGCCGATCTCGCCGCGTTCCGCCGGCAGGCGGAAGAGCGTGATGAGCGCCGGCAGCACCGTGATGGTGCAGGCGAAGGCGATGAGCATGCCAAAGCCCGCGATGAGGCCGAGTTCGGCGACGCCCGCGAAGCTCGTCGGCACGAAGGCGAAGAAGCCGGCGGCGATGGCGACGGCAGCGAGCAGGACGGAATTGCCTGTCTTGCGCAACGTCTGCACCAGGGCGGTTTCGGCGTCCGCCGCGGCTCGCCGTTCGTCGCGGTAGCGCACGCAGATCTGGATCGCGAAATCCACCGCGAGGCCCACGAAGAGAACGGCGAAGGCGACCGAGATCAGGTTCAGCGTGCCGATGGTGACGGCGGCGAAGAGGGTGGTGAGCAGCAGGCCCAGCACCAGGGTCAGCAGGATCGCGACGATGTAGCGGATGCGCCGCACCGCGAGCACCAGCCAGAGAATGATGAAGAGGATCGAGACGATCGTATCCGTCACGATCCCTTGGGTGAGGGAGGCGAATTGCTGGTCGGCCAGCGCGATCTGTCCGGTGATGGCGAAGGTCGCGCGGCCATGCGCGATCGTGGGCACCCGGGCGGCAATGGCCCGCAGCGCGTCGGTCGCGGCCGCACCCGGTTCGATCGTCCCGTAATCCTGCACCGGCTGTATCAGCACGAAACGTGCCGGCCCCGCACGATCGGCAAGGGCCGCGCCGCCGAGGAGTTTCTGCCAGGACACCGGCTCCGGATGGCCGGCCGCGGCCTGGGCCAGGCCCTGGTCGAAGCCCTCCAGGGCGGTCTTGTATCCGGAGAGATCCACCTGGCCTTGCGCGGCGCCTTGGCCGATTAGCCCGATGGCGGTGAGCAGGCCGCGCATCGAAGGGTCGGCCGCGAGCTGGCCGATGAAGGGCTGCGCCTGCACCAGTTGGTTGAGCAGCGCCTGGAGATCCTTCTGGTCGAGGAAGAGCAGCCCCTCGGTCTTGTAGAAGGGGAGCGCATCCGGGCGTCGGACGGTGCGGAAATGGGCGGGGTCGGCGGCGGCGGCGCGGGCGATCGCCGCCGCCGTCTCATCCGCCTCTTCCGGTGTCTTGGCACGGATCACGCCGACCAGGAGATCGTTGTATTGGGGAAAATCCTTGTTCATCGCGATCTGCGCCTGACGCCAGGGCAGCTTGGACGAGAAGAGATTGTCCGTATCCGTGTCGATGCCGAGATGGCGGGCCGTATAGAAGGCGCTGCCGACCCCGAGGAGAATTCCGACGAGCACGACCCACAGGGCATGGCGGCTGCTCAGGCGTGCAATCGCCGCCAGCTTTGACTGAACCCACATCGACGCTTTTCTGTCCTTATTCCAAGTCCGGGAAGGCTGGGCGCGCAAAGGCGGAGCGGACCGTGGCGATGTCCCAAACCGTGGGACGGAACCGCCCGAAGGCCCCGCACTGGAAGCCGGCCGCCTGGGGTCCTCGCATACCGGATAGTCCGGGCAGGGTGAAGCGCAGCGCCGTCCGCTCGGTTGCGACGATCGGCGGGCCATGCGGCGCCATGCATCACTTTGCCGGGAGGTTTGACGCCTCTGCCACGTTGGCAGCGGCGCCGAAGCCGCCGATACTCGGCCGCCGGATCGGCCGGCGCGCAGGGAGACGAGAGATGGCAGAAGCCGGAACGATCGAAAGGCTGGGGATCGTCGGGGCAGGGCAGATGGGCAACGGGATCGCCCATGTCGCAGCGCTCGCGGGTCTTGCCGTGGTGCTGACGGACGTGCGCTCCGAAGCCTTGACCCAGGCGCTCGCCACCATCGGCCGCAACCTCGACCGACAGGTGCAGAAGGGTCAGGTGACAGCGGAGGACCGCGCGGCGGCACTCGGCCGGATCGAGACCGCGGGCGAAACCGCGGCTCTCTCCGGCTGCGACATCGTGGTCGAAGCGGCGACGGAGCGGGAGGAGGTCAAGATCGCCATCCTCAAGGGGCTCCTGCCGCATCTGAAGCCCACGGCGATCATCGCGACCAATACCTCCTCGATCCCCATCACCCGGCTCGCCGCCGCGACCGACCGGCCGCACAAGGTCATCGGCATGCACTTCATGAATCCGGTGCCGGTGATGAAGCTGGTCGAGGTCATCCGAGGCCTCGCGACCGATGACGCGACCTTCCAGGCAGTCGAGGCTCTGGCCCGGCGCATGGGCAAGACGACGGCGGTCGCCGAGGATTATCCTGCCTTCATCGTCAACCGCATCCTGATCCCCATGATCAACGAGGCGGTGACGGCGCTGATGGAAGGGGTGGGCTCGGTTACGGCCATCGACGCTGCCATGAAGCTCGGCACGAACCAGCCGATGGGCCCTCTGGAACTGGCCGATTTCATCGGCCTCGACACCTGCCTCGCCATCATGCGGGTGCTGCACGAGGGCTTCGCCGACAGCAAATACCGCCCAAGCCCGCTGCTCGTGAAATATGTCGAGGCCGGCTGGCTGGGCCGCAAGACGAAGCGCGGCTTCTACGACTACACCGCCGATCCGCCGCGCCCGAGCCGGTGAACCGGCCTACAGCCCGACGGCGCTGTAGACCCGGTGGAGACCCGGCACGGCGCTGAGGATCTGCGGTTCGAACAGCACGGCGGCGACGATGAGCACGATGACGATCATCAGCAGCAGCCAGAGGCCGCCGCGTCGCCGCCGCACCGGACGGTTGACCCCAGGGCGGTGGTCCACCTCGCCGAAGCTGAGTTCGTGCGATAGCCGCCGCTCTTCCGGATCGCCCATGTCGAGGTCCGGCACGGCGCCGTCGCGTTCCAGGAGGGTGCGGGTGGACGGCGGATGCGGTGCGGCCGCAGGCGCGACCGACCGGCTGTCGGGCAGCGGTCCGGCGAGTTGATCCGCGATCGCGGAGGGGCCGGCGGCGACTGCCGGCACAGGGGCGGGTGGCTCAGGCGCGGGCCGCTCCGCCGCGGCCACCGGCTCTGGCTGAGGTGTCATCCGAAGGGATGCTTCCTCGGGCGCGCGGATCAGCTCGGGCGGCATCGTGACCTTTGGCTCAGCCTCTACCGCGGCCGGCGACGCGGCAGGCGGGCTTGCCTGGGTCGTGGCGCCGGGCATGGCCTTCACCGCGCCGACCACGGTCCACTGGAAGCCGCAGCGGTTGCACCGCACCTCCCGCGGTTGGGCGCCGAAGAGTGTGTCGGGCGCCTCGTAAGCGGCGGAACATTCTCGACAGACCAGTCGCATCAGCGGCTTACCTTCGCCTTGGACGGCATGATCCCGTCATCTCATGCGGGGGATTGTGGCCAAGAGCGGCGGCCCGTGCAATCCTCTGCCCCGAACTTCCCTGGGCGGATTCTTGGGCGACTGCAGGCATGACGGAGCGGATCTTCCTCCGGGCGCATTTCCGTCTCCTTTCCACCGCGGGGTCGTCGCAGGCTGGATGGCCTCCGCCCCCAGGGGGATGGCCCGCGGGCGGCATCGACCGACGACCTGACCATGGATAGCCTCGTCTCATGATCCAGTGCGAAAACGTCAGCCTGCGCTATGGCGCGGGTCCGGCTTCCCAGACCGAGGTGCTGCACGACCTGACGTTCCAGGTGCCGGAGGGTGGGTTTCGCTGGCTCACCGGCCCCTCGGGGGCAGGCAAGACCAGCCTGATGCGGATGATCTACCTTGCCGTGCGCCCTTCGCGCGGGCGGCTCTTCGTGCAGGGGATCGACATCGGCCGTGCCGAGCGGCGGCAGCTGCCGCGCCTGCGCCGCCGCATCGGCGTCGTCTTCCAGGATTTTCGCCTGCTGCCGCATCTCACCGCCTTCGACAACGTGGCGTTGCCGCTCCGGATCGCGGGGCGGCCGGAGGGGCAGATCCGGGCGGATGTGATGGAGATGCTGCGCTGGGTCGGCCTTGCCGCCAAGATCGAGTCGCACCCCTACGAACTGTCGGGCGGGGAGCAGCAGCGCGTCGCCATCGCCCGCGCCGTCATCAACCGCCCGGCGATGTTGCTGGCGGACGAACCCACGGGCAATCTGGACGATGCCCAAGCGGAGCGCCTCATGCAGCTGTTCCAGGAACTCAACCGCCTCGGCACAACGGCGATCGTGGCGACCCACAATGAATCGCTGATGGCGCGCTACCCAGCGCGGACCCTGCGGCTCGAAGCCGGACGGCTGGTTCAGGATGGCTGAGTTCGACGAGGACTATTACGACGAGGACCCGGCCTATCGTCAGCCGGCTCCGCCGCCGCCACCACCGCGCGAGCCGATGTTCCGGCCTTCCGCGGCCTATGGCGGAGCGCGCCGCGGGACCGGGCGGGGGGAGGCGCGGGCCGAACCCCGCCCCGAGGTACGCGAGGGTCGCGAGGCGCGGCCGGCGCCGCGCCGGGCGGCCAATGCGCGCAACCTGCGTCCCGTCGGCTTCGACGATCTCGGTCTGCGCCGCGCGCTGTCCGACCGGTTGCTGCCGCTTCTCGTCGCCGCCATGACCTTTCTGGCGGCACTGGCCTTTGCCGGCGCCGTCGCGACGGCGACCCTCGCCCTGCACTGGCAGACGGGGGCGGAGGCCGAACTCACCATCCAGGTGCCGACTCCTTCCGATCCGGCCGCCGCCAGCGCGGCCGGTGACCATCTTTCGCGCCTGGATGCCGTGCTCGCCGTGCTTCACGCCGAACCGGGTGTCGTCTCCGCGCGGGCGATGACGACCGACGAGCTGACGACACTCCTCAAACCCTGGCTTGGGCCGACGGGCTCCACTCTCGCGCTGCCGTTACCGGCGGTGATCTCCGTCCAGCTCGCAGCGGGCGGTGCCGTACCTGCCGATCTCTCCGCCAAGCTGCAGGCGGCCGCACCGGAAACGGTGATGGAAAGCGCCGACGTCTGGGCGGAGCGTCTCTCTGCCCTGGCGCGCAGCCTGCAGGCCTGCGCGGCCGTCGCGCTGCTGCTGGTCGTCGCCGTCGCCGTCGCCGTGGTCGCAGTCGCGACCCGTGCCGGTCTTTCCGCCCGCCGCGACGCGATCGAGATCATCCATGGCCTGGGCGCGACGGACCGCTACATCGCCGGCCGGTTCGCGCGCCGCGCCATGCGTCTTGCCGCGGCGGGGGGCGCCATCGGCGCCATCGCGGCCCTGCCGGTGTTGCTCTGGCTCGCCTATCTGGCGGCGCCCTTCGCCCAGGGCACGACGCCAGCGGCGGCGGCCGAGCCACCGCTGCTCGCCTTGCCCTTGTCGCTGTGGATCGCGCTCCCCGTCCTGCCGCTGGCCACGGCCGCCATCGGCTATCTCACCGCGGAGGGGACGGTGCGCCGTTGGCTCAGACGGCTGCCGTGACGCGTCGCCGCCGGGGCCCGGCACGGCGGCGGGTGGCGACGGCGCGCACGCGCCGGGCGCGCGGGCCGGGCCGTTCCCTGCTGCGGCGCTTGATCGTCGCTCTGCTGATGCTCGTGATGGTCGGCTGGTGCGGCGGCTTCCTGTGGTTCCTCTACGTCACCTATTCCCCGTCGGTCGCGCCGGCGCGCGCCGACGGCATCGTCGTGCTGACAGGGGGTGAGGATCGGCTGGCGACCGCCTTCCAGATGCTCGATGAGGGCCATGCCCAGCAGCTGCTGATTTCCGGCGTGCCGTCCAGCGTGTCTCTGCGCGACGTCGAGCGTTCGGCGCAGCTCGACAAGCCGCCGGCGGCGAGCCACGTGACGCTCGGCCATCGCGCCCAGACGACCGTCGGTAATGCCGACGAGACCGCGGCCTGGGTGCGGGCGCATGACATCCGCAGCCTGATCGTCGTCACCGCCGGCTATCACATGCCGCGCGCCATTCTGGAGCTCAGCCGCGCCATGCCGGAGGTGCGGCTCTATCCGATGCGCGTCCAGCCGGCCGCGATCTTCGATGGCACGCGCCCGCATGTCTGGCGGCTGCTGCTCGGCGAATATACGAAGTGGCTCCTGGCCGAGCTGCGCATCGCGCGGCTCGTGGGCTTTCTTCAAGGGATACACCGCGCATGAAGCGACTGTGGCTCGGGGCCGCGTCCTTGCTGTTCAATATCGGCTTCTATGCCGCCACCGCCTTTTACAGCCTGTGGGGCTACGTGGCGCTGCGCCGTGGCCGCGCGGGCGAGCTGATCCTGATCGGCCGCGCCTGGGCGCGCGTCGTCATCCGGCTGCTGCGCCTCTGCCGGATCGAGGTGCGGGTCAGCGGCTTCGAGAACCTGCCGACGTCGGGGCCGATGCTCATCGCCTCGACCCACCAATCGGCCTTCGATACCGCGGTCTGGATGCTGCTGCCGCGCCCGGCCTACGTGCTCAAGAAGGAATTGCTGAAGGTTCCGGTCTTCGGCGGCCTCATGCAGCCGGCCGGTATGATCGCGGTGGACCGTGCCGCCGGCGCCCGCGCGATCCGCGATCTCATCCGGGATGGCCAGGCTGCGGCTGCAGATGGCCGGCAGGTCATCATCTTCCCGCAAGGAACCCGCGCACGGCCCGGCGAGCCGCGCGTCATCCAGCCCGGCGTCGCGGCGCTGGCCGGCGCCATGAGGGCGCCCGTCATCCCGGTCGTCACGGACTCCGGCGCGCATTGGGGGCGCAATTCCTTCCTCAAGCAGCCGGGCACCATCCATATCGTCATCGGGCCCCCTCTGCCGGCCGGTCTCGCCCGCAGCGCCCTCGTCACCGCGCTCGATGCCGCATGGTCCGCGCTTGAGGATAAGATGACAGGGTCTGTGGATAAGATTGTGGGCGAGTCGGTCTCCGTCTTCGACTCACGCACGAGTGAATCTCGCTAAGGCAAGAATATATCAGGATTTTTGCTATCCCCATGACTCTGTCGACCCTGTCTGAGGAGCCTGGGGATTATCGCGGGATAACCCGGTGGAAGTCCGCCCAGGCCGAAATCGCGCTTCCTTCGCAGGCAGGCTTGGCCCATTCTCGGTGGCGATGCTGATGCATGCGAGCTGCGCCGCGCGAGACGATCTCGGACTTCTCCTCACCGGCGCCCCCGGCGTGGGCAAGTCCGACCTGTTGCTGCGCTTGCTCGACCGCGGCTTCGCGCTGGTCGCCGATGATCAGGTGGAGCTCGATGCCGAGGGCTGGGCGCGCGCCCCGGCCGTGCTCGCCGGCCTCCTCGAAATCCGCGGTCTCGGCATCATGCGCCTGCCTTTCCTCGACCGCGCCCGGCCTGTGCTGGTCACCCAGCTCGTGCAAGGCCCCGTGCCGCGCTTGCCGAGCCCGCGGCGGGACGAGACGCTCGACCTGCCGCTGATCGCCCTCGATCCCCGACCGGCTTCCGCAGCGCAGGCCGTCGATCTTGCCTTCCAGGCGGTCTGCGGTCGCGTGCCTCAGCACGCAGGCGCCTTCGCATGAGCCACGGGGCGGAACGTCGGGTGGTGCTCGTCACCGGTCTCTCCGGCGCGGGGAAATCCTCGATCCTCCATACGCTCGAAGACCTCGGCTATGAGACGGTGGACAATCCGCCCTTCTCCCTGCTGGACGAGCTGCTGTCCCGCACCGACCGGGCGCTCGCCATCGGCATCGATGCCCGCACGCGCGGCTTTGCCGCCCAGGCGGTGCTGGAGGCGATCGCCCGCCTCAAGGTCGAAACCGGGCTGGACGCCGAATTCGTCTTCGCAACGGCCGAGGATGCCGTGCTGCTGCGCCGCTACACCGAGACGCGGCGGCGCCATCCGCTGGCGCCCCAGGGCCAGGTGCGGGACGGGATCGCCGCCGAGCGGGCCTTGACCGGCCCGCTGCTCGCCGCTGCCGATCTCGTGCTGGATACCTCAACCCTGCCCTTGCCGACGCTGCGCCAGACCATCGGCAAGCGCTTCGGACTCTCGGCGGAAGAGGGTCTGTCCCTGACGCTGGTCTCTTTTGCCTATCGCGCAGGCCTACCCGCCGAGGCTGATCTCGTCTTCGATGCCCGCTTCCTGCGCAATCCTCACTATGACCAGACGCTGAGGCCTCGCACTGGATTAGATCCGGAAGTTTGCGCATATATCGCCAAGGATCCGGATTGCGCTGCTTTCCAGGACGCCATTCGTTCGATGGTCTTGCTTTTGCTGCCGCGATTCGTGCAGGAAGGTAAAAAATATGTGACCGTCGCGATCGGATGTTCAGGGGGGCGACACCGCTCCGTTTTTCTGATCGAAACTTTGGCTGAGATATTACGGCAAGCAGGATGGCAGCCGCTGGTCGTGCATCGCGAATTGGAACGCGAGCGCGAAAAGGGCCTTTCCGGCCCGGCAGCAGCCTGAAGCGCGTCAAGGCCATGGGGGGCCGCTGAACTCATCATGATCGGTCTAGTGCTCGTTACTCACGGCCATCTCGCCGAAGAGTTGCGATCGGCTATGGAGCACGTCGTGGGGCCCCAGCGCGGGGTGGAGACGGTGTGCATCGGCCCCGAGGACAACATGGAAGACCGGCGGCGCGACATTCAGCGGTCCATTGACCGTGTCGACACTGGGGACGGGGTGGTGCTGCTCACCGACATGTTTGGCGGCACGCCCAGCAACCTCGCGATTTCCCTGATGGATTCCAAGGATGTCGAGGTCATCGCCGGCGTCAACCTGCCGATGCTCGTGAAACTCGCCAAGGTGCGTGGCCAGCAGAACCTGCAGAGCGCGGTGTCCTGCGCGCAGGAAGCCGGACGCAAATACATCGCCTGCGCGTCTCAGGTTCTCGCCGGCGTGCGCGGCTGCGGGTGAGCCTCGGGATGGAACCGGCTGCCGGCGCGCTGACGCGCCATCTGCTCATCGTCAACAAGCGCGGCCTGCATGCGCGGGCCGCCGCCAAGCTGGTCACCACCGCCGAGCATTTCGGCGCCGAGATTTCGGTGGCGAAGGACGGGCAGGCGGTCTCCGCCCGCTCGATCATGGGCCTGATGATGCTGGGGGCGGGCCAAGGCTCGAAGGTTACCGTCTCGGCCGAGGGTTGGGACGCCAAGGAAGCCATGGATGCGGTCGCCTCGCTGATCGAGGCGGGCTTCCATGAGGAAGACTGAGCCCAAGGCGGCCAAGCCGCGCGCGGCCAAGGCGAAGGCGCTGCCCGTTCCGCCGGCACCGGCCGAACGCCATTTCAAGGGCCTGCCCATCGGGGCGGGCATTGCCGTCGGTCCCGCCTATCTCTTCGAGGACCGGACGCCAGCCTTCTCCCCCGTCAGCATCGCGCCCGAGGCGGTGGAAGCCGAACTTGCGCGGCTCGACGTCGCGCTCACCAAGTCCCGCCGGCAGCTCGCCAAGCTGCGGGCTCAGCTCGCGCTCCTGCCGGACGAGGGGCAGGCGGAACTCGAACCCCTGCTCGACGCCTATTTGCAGATGATTGGTCCGTCGCGCCTGCTGCGGGGGGTGCGGCGCCGGATCGAGAGCCTCGCCTCGGCCGAAACCGCGGTGCATGAGGAGGCTGAGGCTCTGGCCGCGGCGATGCTCGCGATGCCGGACCGGGACCGCGCAGGTCTCCGCCGCCGGGCGGACGAGGTCCGCGAGATTGGTCGGCGCATCGTCCGCAATCTCACTGAAACGCCCTTCCAGAGCTTCGCGAAGCTGGCCCAGGGCACCATCCTGGTGATGGAGAATCTTCGCCCCGCGGATGCGGCCCTCCTGAGTCCGGCGCGGCTCGCCGGGGTCGTCACCGAGGAGGGCGGCACGGACGGCCACACTGCCGTCATGCTGCGGGCGCTGGGCATTCCTGCGGTTCTCGGCGCGCCCGGTGTCACCGAGGGCATTGCGAGCGGCGATCTTCTGGTTCTCGACGGGGGCAGCGGCACCGTCACCGCCCATCCGGCAGCGGCGACGCTGGCTGCCGCCCGCCGTTCCTCCGCGGCCTTCGCGCGCGAGCGCCAGAAGCTCGCCCAGCTTCGCCGCCTTCCCGCGGAGACGACGGACGGCCAGGCGGTGGAACTGCTCGCCAATCTCGAAGTGCCGCTGGAATTGCCGCTGATCGCCCAGGCCGGCGCAGAAGGCATTGGCCTCTTCCGCAGCGAATTCCTGTTCATGAACCGGGAGGCGCTGCCCGACGAGGAAGAGCAGACCGAGGTCTACGGCACCGCCGTCGAAGCGATGGAAGGCGACCCCGTGACCATCCGGGTGCTCGACTGGGGCGGGGAGAAGGAAATCGACGCGCTGCAGGCGCGCGGGATCGTCGGCGGCATTTCCGGCGTCAATCCGGCGCTCGGCTTGCGGGGCATCCGCATGCTGCTGCGCCATCCCGATCTGCTGGAGACGCAGCTCGCCGCTATCCTGCGCGCCAGCCGGCGCGGGCCCGTCAATGTCCTGCTGCCCATGGTCACCTCGGTCGAGGAGGTGCGGGCGACCCGGGAGCTGCTGCAGAAGGTCGCCCGGCGGCTGAAACGCCGCGGGGAGGAGATGCCCGCCCGGATGCCGCCGCTCGGCATCATGATCGAAACGCCGGCCGCGGCGCTGTCGGCCGATGCCTTGGCGCTCGAGGCCGACTTTTTCGCCATCGGCACCAACGATCTCACCATGTATGCCTTGGCGGCCGACCGCGGCGATGCGGAGGTGGCGGCGCTCTACGACCCGCTGCATCCTGGGCTTCTGCGGCTGATCCAGTTCACGGTGGAGGCGAGCCTGCGTTTGCGCAAGCCCGTCTCGGTCTGCGGCGAGATGGCGGCGAACCCCAAGCTGACGCCGCTGCTCCTCGGCCTTGGCCTGCGCGCACTGAGCATGAATGCGAGCGCAGTGCCGAAGGTGAAGCTTGTGGTGCGCGGCATTTCCAGCGCCGATTGCGCGCGCCTCGCCCGGCGCGTGATGGAACAGACGGAGCCTGCGGCGATTCGCGGCCTCGTCGAGGACTTCGCCGCAAACTACCTGTAGCGCCGCATGGCAGATGGGCGCCGCCGCGCCTTCGGGAACGCTGGACTCAGCCCAGGCGATCCGCTATCTGCCCCGCCTCCATCGGAACGCGGGAGAGACCGGACAACCGGGCTCGGATGAACCGCGGTCCTTGTTCGCGTTCAACCAGGAACGAGGGTCATGGCGAAAAAGATCGTCGGCTACGTCAAGTTGCAGATTCCGGCCGGCAAGGCCAATCCGTCTCCGCCGGTGGGCCCCGCCCTCGGTCAGCGCGGCCTTAACATTATGCAGTTCTGCAAGGAATTCAACGCGGCGACGCAGGGCATGGAGCCCGGCATGCCGGTTCCCGTGGTGATCACGGCCTTCGCGGACCGCACCTTCACCTTCATCACCAAGACCCCGCCCAACACCTACTTCCTCATGAAGGCCGCGAACATCAAGAAGGGTTCGACGACCACGGGCAAGGGCGCGACGGTCGGCAAGGTGACCATGTCGCAGCTGCGCGAGATCGCCGCTCAGAAGATGATCCACATGAACGCGAACGACGTCGACGGCGCCGTGCGCATGCTGGTTGGTTCGGCCCGCTCGATGGGCCTCTCGGTGGTGGAGGGCTGATCCCATGGCCAAGAACAAGCGCCTGACGGCCGCCTACGCTGCCTTCGACCGCAACAAGACCTATTCCCTCGCCGAAGCCGTGCAGATCGTGAAGGGCAATGCCCGCGCGAAGTTTGACGAGACGATCGAGTTCTCGATGAATCTCGGCATCGATCCGCGCCATGCCGACCAGATGGTCCGCGGCCTCATCGGCCTGCCGAACGGCACCGGCAAGACGCTGCGCGTCGGCGTCTTCGCGCGCGGTCCCAAGGCCGAGGAAGCTCTGGCGGCTGGTGCCGACGTGGTGGGCGCCGAAGACCTGGCCGAGAAGGTGCAGGCCGGCGAGATCGCTTTCGACCGCTGCATCGCGACCCCGGATATGATGGCCCTCGTCGGCCGCCTGGGTAAGATCCTCGGCCCGCGCGGCCTGATGCCGAACCCGAAGCTCGGCACCGTGACGATGGACGTGAAGGGCGCGATCACCGCCGCCAAGGCCGGTCAGGTTGAGTTCCGCGCCGAGAAGGCCGGCATCATTCATGCCGGTGTCGGCAAGGCGAGCTTCGACGCCGAGAAGCTGGTGGAGAACATCCGCGCCCTGACCGATGCGGTGCAGAAGGCGAAGCCGTCTGGCGCGAAGGGCACCTACCTGCAGAAGGCGGCGCTCAGCTCCAGCCAGGGCCCGGGCGTGCGGATCGACGTCTCGACCCTCGCGGCGGCGGCTGCGGCCGAGTGATCCGGGCGGCGCGCACGGCATCCGCCGTCGCGCGCCGGATCGCATGAAGGAATTCATCCGCGGGCCTCGGCCTGCGGATGCGCAGGAGGGGGGGACCTCTCCGAACCTGTCCAAGACCAGACGCGACCGGCACGGGCCGGCTCTTAATTCGGCGAGCACGCCGGCGACTGGAAGACGGGGAAGCCAGCGATCGTGGATCAAGCCTTCGGGCGCGATCCCGAACTTTGGCGGTTCCGGCTGAAAAGGACAGGCGAACCGGGCATCGGCAGGGCATGCGTCTTGCAGATGTTCATGGGAAACCCGGCGGCGGACCACCCGGTCCGGCGCCTTGTGGCGGAGTTTACTGTGGACCGTACGGAGAAGCGGGAGTTCGTCGCTTCGCTCGCAGCGGTGTTCGCAGAGACGTCGATGGTGGTCGTGACCCGGAATGACGGGTTGACGGTCGCCGAAGTGACGGATCTGCGGCGCAAGATGCGGGCCGAAGGGGTGACCTTCAAGGTCGCTAAGAACCGTCTGGCCAACCTCGCCCTGGAAGGGACCCGATTCGACAGCATCAAGCCCCTGCTGAAGGGCCCGACCGCGCTCGCGTGGTCCAAGGACCCCGTGGCGGCGGCGAAGGTTGCTGTTGAGTTCGCCAAGACCAACGAGAAGTTCGTCGTCGTCGGCGGCGCGCTCGGCACCCAGTCGCTCGATGCGTCTGGCGTGAAGGCGCTCGCCGAACTGCCGTCGCTCGATGCGCTGCGCGCCAAGCTGGTGGGGATGATTCAGACCCCTGCCACGCGGATCGCGGGCGTCGTCCAGGCGCCGGCCGGCAACCTCGCGCGGGTCTTCGGGGCCTATGCCAGGAAGGACGAGGCGGCCTGACGCGTCAGGACGTGCCGATCTTTCCAAGATGTAATGCCGTTCGGGCTTGCATCGAACCGATCAGAGTTTTTATATAGGAATTTGACAATGGCTGACCTTTCCCGCCTGGTGGAAGAGCTTTCGAGCCTCACCGTCCTGGAAGCCGCTGAGCTTTCGAAGCTCCTCGAAGAAAAGTGGGGCGTTTCCGCCGCTGCTCCGGTGGCGGTTGCCGCCGCTGCCGGCCCGGCCGCCGCTGCCGCTCCGGTCGAAGAGCAGACTGAATTCACCGTCATCCTGGCCAAGGCCGGTGACAAGAAGATCAACGTCATTAAGGAAGTTCGCGCCATTACCGGCCTCGGCCTGAAGGAAGCGAAGGACCTCGTCGAGGGCGCGCCGAAGCCGCTGAAGGAAGGCGTGAACAAGGACGAAGCCGAGAAGATCAAGAAGCTTCTCGAGGAGAACGGTGCCGCTGTCGAGATCAAGTGATTTCGACCATTCCGGCCTTCGCGCCGGAATGGATATTGCGCGCTAAGATGGGGTGGGGACCGGCTTGGTCTCCACCCTTTCCTTGGTTGCGGGGAAGAGTTGTCCTCGCCGGGGCGCCACACGGCGTCTGATGATTGTAGAACGGTCCTGGGGGTCCCTCCGGATCGGGGCTGAGCTTCGCCGGCGCCTTCCGGGGCGTGGAAGGACGCGAAGCGGGATCGAAGACTTGGCCGGCCCTCCCCAGAGGCGCCGATCACAGTGCAGGCCGGCCGGCATTGTTCCGGCTGGGTATGAAATCGAGGGCTAAGGGCAAGCGATGAACGCTATTTCAGGTGGCTCGAACCAATCCTTCACCGGGCGGAAGCGCATTCGCAAGAGCTTCGGTCGCATCCCGGAAGTGGCGCCGATGCCGAACCTGATCGACGTGCAGAGGGCCAGCTACGAGGCCTTTTTGCAGATGAACGTGGCGCCCGACAGCCGGACGCAGACGGGCCTTCAGGAAGTTTTCAAGTCGGTCTTCCCCATTGACGACTTCGCCGGCCGCGGCCGGCTTGAATTCGTCTATTACGAGCTGGAAGAGCCGAAATACGACGTCGAGGAGTGCATCCAGCGCGGCATGACCTTCGCTGCGCCTCTCAAGGTCGTCCTGCGTCTGATCGTATGGGATCTAGACGAGGATACCGGCGCCCGCTCCATCCGCGACATCAAGGAACAGCCGGTCTACATGGGCGACCTGCCGCTCATGACCGACAACGGCACCTTCGTGATCAACGGCACCGAGCGCGTCATCGTCTCCCAGATGCACCGCTCCCCCGGCGTGTTCTTCGACCACGACAAGGGAAAGACGCATTCCAGCGGCAAGTTCCTTTTTACCGCGCGCGTCATCCCCTATCGCGGCTCCTGGCTCGATTTCGAGTTCGACAGCAAGGACCTCGTCTACGTCCGCATCGACCGCAAGCGTAAGCTGCCAGTGACGACGCTGCTCTATGCCCTCGACAGCGAGGCGACGGGCAAGCTGCGCGAGGCCCGTGCCGCGAAGGGCGAGACCGTCGATATCAGTGAAATCCGTGGCATGGACCCGGAAGAAATTCTCGGCAGCTTCTACGGCACGGTGACCTTCACCCAGACGCCGAAAGGCTGGGCGCGGCCGTTCGAGCCGGAAGCCTTCCGCGGCATGAAGCTCTTCGAGAACCTCGTCGATGCCGAGACCGGCGAGATCGTGGCCAAGCCCGAAGAGAAGATGACGGCGCGTCTCACCCGCCGCATCGCCGAGAAGACCAAGACGGTCCTCGCCACCCGCCTCGACCTGATCGGCCGCTTCATGGCGGTCGACCTCGTGAACGAGAACACGGGCGAGATCTATGTCGAGGCCGGGGAAGAGCTGACCGAGGCCCGCCTGACGGCGCTGGAGGAGGCCGGCATCACCGAGCTGCCGACGCTCGCTATCGACCAGGCCAAGGGCCCCTGGATCCGCAACACCCTGGCGGTCGACAAGAACACCAGCCGTGACGACGCGCTGATCGACATCTATCGCGTCATGCGTCCGGGCGAGCCGCCGACCAGCGAGACGGCGGAGGCGCTGTTCCGCGGGCTCTTCTTCGATGCCGACCGTTACGATCTTTCTGCCGTCGGCCGCGTGAAGATGAACATGCGTCTCGGTGTCCATGCCGAGGACACGGTGCGTGTGCTGCGCAAGGAAGACATCCTCCGGACCGTGCAGATCCTCTGCGAGCTCAAGGACGGCCGCGGCTCGATCGACGACATCGACAATCTCGGCAATCGCCGCGTGCGGTCGGTCGGCGAGCTGATGGAGAACCAGTATCGCGTCGGCCTGCTGCGCATGGAGCGCGCCATCCGCGAGCGCATGGGCTCGGTCGACATCGACACGGTGATGCCGCACGACCTGATCAATGCGAAGCCGGCGGCTGCCGCCGTGCGTGAATTCTTCGGCTCCTCGCAGCTGAGCCAGTTCATGGACCAGACCAACCCGCTCTCCGAAGTGACGCATAAGCGCCGCCTCTCGGCGCTTGGGCCGGGCGGTCTGACCCGTGAGCGTGCCGGCTTCGAGGTGCGCGACGTGCATCCGACGCATTACGGCCGCATCTGCCCGATCGAAACGCCGGAAGGCCCGAACATCGGCCTCATCAACTCGCTCGCGACCTATGCCAAGGTGAACAAATACGGCTTCATCGAGACGCCCTATCGCCTGGTCGAGAACGGCGAGGTGAAGGACGGCTGGAAGTATCTTTCCGCGATGGAAGAGGAAAAGCTGGTCGTCGCCCAGGCGGACGTGCCGCTGGATGGCAACCGCTTCTCGGAAGAGCTCGTCTCCGTCCGTCAGCAGGGCGATTTCCGCCTGGTGCCGCCGGATCAGGTGACGGCGGTTGACGTCTCTCCGCGCCAGCTCGTCTCGGTCGCGGCTGCGCTCATTCCCTTCCTCGAGAACGACGACGCGAACCGCGCGCTCATGGGCTCGAACATGCAGCGTCAGGCCGTGCCGCTGATCCGCGCCGATGCGCCGCTCGTCGGCACCGGCATGGAAGCGGCCGTCGCCCGGGATTCCGGTGCGACGATCGTGGCCCGCCGTGGCGGTATCATCGACCAGATCGACGGCGCCCGTATCGTGGTCCGCGCCTCTTCCGGCGAGGGCGGCACGGGTGGCGTCGACATCTACCGCCTGCGCAAGTTCATGCGCTCCAACCAGTCGACCTGCATCAACCAGCGGCCGCTGGTGCGCGTGGGTGACCGCGTGCAGGCCGGGGACATCATCGCCGACGGTCCGTCCACCGAGCTCGGCGAACTGGCCCTCGGCCGCAACGTCCTCGTCGCCTTCATGCCCTGGAATGGCTACAACTTCGAGGACTCCATCCTCATATCCGAGCGTATCGCGCGCGACGACGTCTTCACCTCGATCCATATCGAAGAGTTCGAGGTCATGGCGCGTGACACCAAGCTCGGCCAGGAGGAAATCACCCGCGACATTCCGAACGTGGGTGAGGAAGCGCTGCGCAACCTCGACGAAGCCGGCATCGTCTATGTCGGGGCCGAAGTGCATCCCGGCGACATCCTCGTCGGCAAGGTGACGCCGAAGGGCGAGAGCCCGATGACGCCGGAAGAGAAGCTGCTGCGCGCGATCTTCGGCGAAAAGGCATCCGACGTGCGCGACACCTCGCTGCGTCTGCCGCCCGGCGTCTCCGGCACCATCGTCGACGTTCGCGTCTTCAGCCGTCGTGGCGTGGACAAGGACGAGCGCTCGATGGCGATCGAACGTGCCGAGATCGAGCGTCTGGCCAAGGACCGCGACGACGAGAAGGCAATCCAGGAGCGGTCCTTCCTCAACCGCCTCAAGGAGCAGCTGCTGGGGCAGAAGGCTTCGGGCGGCTTCAAGGGCATCAAGGCGGGCACCGAGATCACCGAGGAGGTGCTGGCCGAGCATCCGCGTGGCGCGATGCGCCACATGGGTGTGCAGGACGATGCGGTGATGGCGGAGATCGAGCTGATCAAGCGCGAGTTCGATGCCTCGGTCGCGCGTCTCCAGCAGCGCTTCGAGAACAAGGTCGACAAGCTGCAGCGCGGTGACGAGCTGCTGCCGGGCGTCATGAAGATGGTCAAGGTCTTCGTCGCGGTGAAGCGCAAGCTGCAGCCGGGCGACAAGATGGCCGGCCGCCACGGCAACAAGGGCGTTGTTTCACGTGTGACACCGATCGAGGACATGCCCTTCCTCGAAGACGGCACGCATGTCGATCTCGTGCTCAACCCGCTGGGCGTGCCGAGCCGCATGAACGTGGGGCAGATTCTCGAGACCCATCTCGGTTGGGCCTGTGCGGCCCTCGGCCGCGAGGTCGGCGAGCTGGTCGAAGAGTATCGCCGCACCGGCCAGGCGCAGCAGGAACTGCACGAGAAACTGCGCGACATCTACGGCGAGAAGGTCTACCGCGACGTCATCGCCAATATGTCGCAGCAGGAGCTGGTCGAACTCGGCCAGAACCTGAAGAAGGGTATCCCCATCGCGACGCCGGTCTTCGACGGCGCGCGCATGGACGATATCGAAGGCATGCTGTCCAAGGCAGGGCTCGATACGTCCGGCCAGGTGACGCTGACCGATGGCCGCACCGGCGAGCCCTTCGAGCGCAAGGTGACGGTGGGCTACATCTACATGCTGAAGCTGCACCACCTGGTCGACGACAAGATCCATGCGCGGTCGATCGGCCCCTATAGCCTCGTGACCCAGCAGCCGCTGGGTGGCAAGGCACAGTTTGGTGGCCAGCGCTTCGGTGAAATGGAGGTCTGGGCGCTGGAGGCCTACGGCGCCGCCTATACGCTGCAGGAGATGCTGACGGTGAAGTCCGACGACGTGTCGGGCCGCACCAAGGTCTACGAAGCCATCGTGCGCGAGCAGGACAACTTCGAAGCGGGCATTCCCGAAAGCTTCAACGTGCTGGTGAAGGAACTGAAGTCGCTCGGCCTGAACGTCGATCTCGACAATCAGCCGGCATGATCGGGATGGCCGGGGGCTGGCGCCCCCGGCAGCTCCGGTCCGACGAATAGAATGCGTTCGATGAATCCCCAACGCCTCGGCGGCTTCGGCCAGAGGAACGGGGTTTGAAGGTGAAGCCCGCATGAACGAGCTTATGAAAATCCTGGGTCAGACCGGTCAGCCGATGACCTTCGACCAGATCCAGATCAAGATCGCCTCGCCCGAGCAGGTGCGCAGCTGGTCCTACGGCGAGATCAAGAAGCCGGAGACGATCAACTACCGTACCTTCAAGCCGGAGCGGGACGGCCTGTTCTGTGCCCGTATCTTCGGGCCGATCAAGGACTACGAGTGCCTGTGCGGCAAGTACAAGCGCATGAAGTTCCGCGGCATCATCTGCGAGAAGTGCGGCGTCGAAGTGACGCTCGCCAAGGTCCGGCGCGAGCGCATGGGCCATATCGAGCTCGCTTCGCCCGTTGCCCATATTTGGTTCCTCAAGTCCCTGCCGTCGCGCATCGGCCTGATGGTCGACATGACGCTGAAGGATCTCGAGAAGGTTCTCTATTTCGAGAACTACGTGGTGCTCGAGCCGGGTCTGACCGACCTCAAGCTGCACCAGATGCTGACGGAAGATCAGCTGATGGCGAAGCAGGACGAGTTCGGCGAGGACGGGTTCCGCGCCGGCATCGGTGCGGAAGCGGTGAAGCAGATCCTTGCCAACATCGATCTCGACGCCGAGAAGACGCGCATGCGCGTGGAGCTGAAGGCGACGACTTCGGAAGCCAAGCGCAAGAAACTCGTCAAGCGCCTCAAGCTGGTCGAAGCTTTCGCCGAATCCGGCTCGCAGCCGGCCTGGATGATCCTGGACGTCGTGCCGGTCATTCCGCCCGAACTGCGCCCGCTGGTGCCGCTCGACGGTGGCCGCTTCGCGACCTCGGATCTGAACGACCTCTATCGTCGCGTCATCAACCGCAACAACCGCCTCAAGCGGCTGATCGAACTGCGCGCGCCGGACATCATCGTGCGCAACGAAAAGCGCATGCTGCAGGAATCGGTCGACGCGCTGTTTGACAACGGCCGCCGCGGCCGCGCCATCACGGGCGCGAACAAGCGCCCGCTGAAGTCGCTCTCCGACATGCTGAAGGGCAAGCAGGGCCGCTTCCGCCAGAACCTGCTCGGCAAGCGCGTCGACTATTCCGGTCGTTCGGTCATCGTCGTGGGTCCCGAGCTGAAGCTACACCAGTGCGGCCTGCCGAAGAAGATGGCGCTCGAGCTGTTCAAGCCCTTCATCTACGCGAAGCTCGAGAAATACGGCCACGCCACCACCATCAAGGCGGCCAAGCGCATGGTGGAGAAGGAGCGTCCGGAGGTTTGGGACATCCTCGAAGAGGTGATCCGCGAGCACCCGGTCATGCTCAACCGCGCGCCGACGCTGCACCGCCTTGGCATCCAGGCCTTCGAGCCGGTGCTGATCGAGGGCAAGGCGATCCAGCTGCATCCGCTCGTCTGCACTGCCTTCAACGCGGATTTCGATGGTGACCAGATGGCGGTGCACGTGCCGCTTTCCATCGAAGCGCAGCTCGAAGCGCGCGTGCTCATGATGTCGACCAACAACATCCTGAGCCCGGCCAACGGCAAGCCGATCATCGTGCCGAGCCAGGACATCGTGCTCGGCCTCTACTACCTCTCGCTGGAGACGCCGGAATTCCGCGCGACCGACGAAAAGGACGCGCCGGCCTTCGGGCAGATCGGCGAGCTGGAGCATGCGTTGGCCGCCAAGCGCATCAAGATGCACGACAAGATCCGCGCGCGCATCAAGGTGAAGGAAGCCTCGGGCGAGGTCGTCAGCAAGATCGTCGTCACCACCCCGGGTCGTCTGCTCATCGGCCAGATCCTGCCGCTGCATCCGAGCGTCCCCTTCGCGCTGATCAACAAGCAGCTGACGAAGAAGAACGTCTCGGACGTCATCGACGCCGTCTATCGCCATTGCGGCCAGAAGGAGTGCGTGATCTTCGCCGACCGCCTGATGGGTCTCGGCTTCTCCAATGCGGCCAAGGCCGGCCTCTCCTTCGGCAAGGATGACCTGATCATTCCGGCCGAGAAGAGCGAGCTGATCGCCAAGACGCAGGCCGAGGTGAAGGAATTCGAGCAGCAGTATCAGGATGGTCTGATCACCGCCGGCGAGCGCTACAACAAGGTGGTCGACGCCTGGTCGCGTTGCACGGACAACGTCGCCGCGGCGATGATGAAGGAGATCTCGAAGCAGGAAGCCGGCAAGGCGACCAATTCGGTCTGGATGATGAGCCATTCCGGTGCGCGTGGGTCGCCGGCGCAGATGCGTCAGCTCGCCGGCATGCGCGGCCTGATGGCCAAGCCCTCGGGCGAGATCATCGAGCAGCCGATCATCGCGAACTTCAAGGAGGGCCTCTCGGTTCTCGAATACTTCAACTCGACCCACGGCGCCCGCAAGGGCCTCGCGGACACGGCGTTGAAGACCGCGAACTCGGGCTATCTCACCCGCCGTCTGGTGGACGTGGCGCAGGACAGCATCATCGTCCAGGAAGATTGCGGTACCGAGAAGGGGCTGACCGTCCGCGCCGTCATGGATGGCGGCGAGGTCGTCTCCTCGCTCTCCGAGCGCATCCTCGGCCGCACCGCGGCGGAAGACGTGCTGGACCCGGCCTCGGGCAAGCTGCTGGTTGCCAACAACACGCTGATCGAGGAGGCGGAAGCCGAGCTGATCGAGAAGTCCGGCGTGGAAGCAGTGAAGATCCGGTCGGTCTTGACCTGCGAAGCGCCTGTCGGCTGCTGCGGCCATTGCTATGGCCGTGACCTCGCCCGCGGCACCCCGGTCAATGCCGGTGAAGCGGTCGGCGTCATCGCCGCCCAGTCCATCGGCGAGCCGGGCACGCAGCTCACCATGCGCACCTTCCACATTGGTGGCGCGGCGCAGCGTGGCGCCGAACAGTCGAGCGTGGAAGCGAGCCATGACGGCACGGTGCAGATCCGCAACCGCAACGTCGTCGTCAACTCCGCCGGCGTGCCGGTGGTGATGAGCCGCAACTGCGAAATCGTGCTGGCCGACACCAACGGCCGTGAGCGCGCACGCTTCCGCGTGCCCTATGGTGCGCGCCTGCTGACGGATGACGGCGCGGCCGTCACTCGTGGGCAGAAGCTCGCCGAGTGGGATCCGTACACCCTGCCGATCATCACCGAGCGGGCCGGCGTCATCGAATTCGCCGACGTGCTCGAGGGTGTGACGCTGGTCGAGCGGATGGACGAAGTGACCGGCCTCACCTCCAAGGTCATCGTTGACTACAAGCAGGCCTCGAAGGCGGTCGATCTCCGTCCGCGCCTCCTGCTGAAGGATGCGAAGGGCGAGGTGGTGAAGTTCGCCAATGGTTCCGAGGCGCGCTACTTCCTCTCGCCGGACAGCATTCTCTCCGTCGAGAATGGGGCGACGGTCGCGGCGGGTGACGTGGTGGCGCGCATTCCGCGCGAAGGCTCGAAGACGCGTGACATCACCGGCGGTCTGCCGCGCGTCGCCGAACTCTTCGAGGCGCGGCGTCCGAAGGACCACGCGATCATCGCGGAAATCGACGGGCGCGTGGAATTCGGCAAGGACTACAAGGCGAAGCGCCGTATCATCGTGAAGAACGACGAGACCGGCGAAGAGACCGAGTATCTGGTGCCGAAGGGCAAGCACGTTTCGGTGCAGGAAGGTGACTTCGTGCGCCTGGGCGACCCGCTGGTCGATGGTCCGCGCGTGCCGCACGACATCCTGCGCGTGCTGGGCGTCGAGGCGCTGTCCGACTACCTCGTCAACGAGATCCAGGACGTCTATCGACTGCAGGGCGTGAAGATCAACGACAAGCACATCGAGGTGATCGTTCGCCAGATGCTGCAGAAGGTCGAGATCACCGACCCGGGCGATACGACCTTCCTCGTCGGCGAGCAGGTGGACCGCGCCGAGTTCGAGTTGGAGAACGACAAGCGCATGAATGCTGGCGAACGGGTGGCGGTTGCCATGCCCGTTCTCCAGGGCATCACCAAGGCCAGCCTGCAGACGCACAGCTTCATCAGCGCCGCCTCCTTCCAGGAGACGACGCGCGTGCTGACCGAAGCGGCGACGGCGGGCAAGATGGATCAACTGCAGGGCCTGAAGGAGAACGTCATCGTCGGACGTCTCATCCCGGCGGGCACCGGCAGCGTCATGAACCGTCTGCGCCAGGTGGCAACGGGCAATGCGAAGGGCCGGACGCTGCGTCAGGAAGTGACGAAGTTGGAAGGTTCCGACATCGCTGCCGAGTGATCGGGGCGCCTGGCCGGGTGGTTCTGCCGCCCGGCCAGGTCGTCCGATTGAGTTAGCCGAGATTTAACGCTGGCCCTGTCGACTGACAGCGCAAAACGGGGCATTGTGGGGCTCCCGCAACCTGACCGGGTGGGGGCCGTGGCACGTCAGGCAAGTGACAGCCCCGCCTTTTCGGCCGAGCCGCACGGAACGTTGGAAGAGTGGCATCCCTGCACAAAGGTTCAGACTCGGATCTGATGGATCGAGACTTCCCGGGTGAAGCGCCTGAAATGGCGGGCCATGGGGGCTCCCGTCTCGGCGGCGAGTTGCGTGCCGCCCGCGAGCGGCTGGGATGGGACGTCGATGCCGTGGCCGAGGCCCTGCGTCTGAAACCCGCCTATATCCACGCGATTGAACAGGGCGATATCCGCAGCCTGCCCGGCACCGCCTATGCGGTGGGCTTCGTGCGCACCTATGCCCAGGCGCTGGGCCTGGATTCGAACGAGGCGATCCGCCGCTTCCGTGCGGAGCGGGAAGAGGTGAACCGCAAGACCGAGCTGGACTTCCCGGCCCCCGTGCCCTCCCGTGGGGTGCCTGCGGGGGCGTTGGTGCTGGTCGGCCTCGTCATCGCCATCGGCGGCTATGCCGCCTGGTATCACTATTCCGGGCGCAGCGACCGGCCGTCCCAGACGGTCGAGGCGCTGCCTGCCCATCTCGAACCACTGGCGCCGCCCCCGGCGCCGAAAGTGGCGAGCGCGACGCCCGCAGCCCCGGCCGCGACGACGGCGCCTGCCGGCGGGACGGCGGCACTGCCCAATCCGACGGTCGCGAACCTGCCGCCTGCCTCCGACGTTTCGCCCTCCTCCGCCGCGGCTGCCGTGCCGCTGCCCAAGATCGCGAGCGAGACGCCTGCCGCCGAGGGTGGCGACGGCGGCACTGCGCCCGGGGCCCCTGCTACGACCGGCGCGGGCACCGTCGCCTCCGTAGCGGTGCCGCCTGCCGCAGGCAATGCGACGGGTTCCGCCAATGTCCCGGCCATGGCGACGAGCGCCACCGATACCGTGGGTCCGGGCGCGCCGGCACCGATGGTCATTCAGGCGACGGCCGATGCCTGGATCGAGATCAAGGATGCCAAGGGGAAGGTCCTCTATCAGACGATCCTGCATCCTGGGGATAAATACACGGTCCCCGATCAGCCGCAGCTGACGCTGACGACTGGCAATGCCGAAGGCACCGAGGTCGTTCTCTCCGGCAACGTCATCGGTCCGCTCAAGGGCCACGTGCTGCACAACATTCCGCTCGACCCCGGCAGCCTCAAGGCGGCCAGCGGCATCGTCCCCGCTGCGGCGCCGGTGACCAGCACCCCCTCGGTCGGAACCACCCCCGCGGCGCAATGAGACGGATCCCCAGGCGGGCCGGAGTCTGCGGACACAGGAGCAAGCCATGAACTATCGCGCCTATCAGCGGATCGACCGCCGCAAGTCCCGGCAGATCAGCGTCGGACCCGTGAAGGTGGGTGGCGACGCCCCGATCAGCGTCCAGACCATGACCAATACGCTGACGACCGACGTCGCCGGCACGGTGGCGCAGATTGGTCTCGCCGAGGTGGCCGGCGTGGATATCGTGCGCGTCTCCTGCCCGGATCAGGAAAGCACGGCCGCGCTGCGCGAGATCGTGCAGCAGGTGAAGGTGCCGATCGTCGCCGACATCCATTTCCACTATCGCCGCGCCATCGAAGCCGCGGAGGCGGGCGCCGCCTGCCTTCGCATCAATCCCGGCAACATCGGCAGCGCCGAGCGCGTGCGCGAGGTGGTGAAGGCGGCGAAGGACCACAACTGCTCCATTCGCATCGGCGTGAATGCCGGCAGCCTGGAGAAGCATCTGCTTGAGAAATACGGCGAGCCCAACCCCGATGCGCTGGTCGAAAGCGCGCTGGAGCACGCCAAAATCCTGCAGGATCACGATTTCCACGAGTTCAAGATCAGCGTGAAGGCGTCGGACGTCTTCCTTGCGGTCGCGGCCTATCAGCAACTGGCCGAGGTCTGCGACCATCCGCTCCACATCGGCATCACCGAGGCTGGCGGCTTGCGCACCGGCACGGTGAAATCTTCGATCGGCCTGGGCTCTCTGCTCTGGGCGGGTATCGGCGATACCATGCGCGTCTCTCTGTCGGCCGAACCCGAGGAAGAGGTGCGCGTCGGTTGGGAGATCCTGAAGTCCCTCGGCCTCCGCCATCGCGGCGTGCGCATCATCTCCTGCCCTTCCTGCGCGCGGCAGGGCTTCGACGTCATCCGCACCGTCCAGGCTCTGGAAGAGCGGCTGGAGCATATCGAGACGCCGCTCACCCTCTCCATCATCGGCTGCGTGGTGAATGGCCCGGGCGAGGCGCTGATGACCGATCTTGGCGTCACCGGCGGCGGCGCCGGCCGCCACATGGTCTACAGCGCCGGCAAGCAGGACCATACGGTCGACCGCGAGGCGATGATCGACCATGTCGTCGAACTCGTGGAGCAGAAGGCCGCGGCCATCCGGGCTGCTGAAGCGAAGGCCGAGCCGGCCCCGGCCGCCGCCGCCGAGTAGCGCCCCGGCCCAACAAGGAAGGGTCTCGCTTCCCGCATAGGGAGGCGGGACCTTTTTCGTTTAAGAGCCTGTCCACACGTTCCGAAAAGAGGCCTTCCCCTTGTCCAGCCTGCAGCCCGTGCGTGGTACCCGTGATCTCATCGGCGAGGATCAGCGCCGCCATCGGCATGTCGAGAGCACGGCGCGTCATGTCTCGGGCCTTTATGGCTTCGAGGAATGGTCCACCCCGATCTTTGAAGACACCCGCGTCTTCTCGCGCACCCTCGGCGAAACCTCCGATGTGGTGACCAAGGAGATGTACACCTTCACCGACCGCGGCGGTGACAGCGTGACCCTGCGGCCGGAAGGAACGGCGGCCGTCTGCCGTGCCCTGGTCACCAACGGGCTGACGCAGAGCCTGCCGCAGAAGGTCTTCTATGCCGGTCCGATGTTCCGCTACGAGCGGCCGCAGAAGGGGCGCTACCGCCAGTTCCACCAGATCGGTGTCGAGTTGATCGGCCCCGCCGAACCGATGGCCGATGCCGAGGTCATCGCCTGCGGCTGGCAGATCCTCTGCGATCTCGGTGTCGCCAAGGATGTTACTCTTGAGGTGAACACGCTCGGCGATGCCGAGAGCCGCGCCGCCTATCGCGCCGCCCTCGTCGCCTATTTCACCCGCTTCGCCGCCGATCTTTCGGAGGACAGCCGCCAGCGGCTGGAGCGCAACCCCTTGCGCATTCTCGACAGCAAGGACGAGGGAGATCGCCGGATCGTCGCCGATGCGCCGACCATCGCCGCCCATCTCACTCCCGCGGCGGCGACGTTCTACGACAAGCTGCGCGGCTATCTCACGCAGCTCGGCATACCCTTCGTCGACAATCCGCGCATCGTCCGCGGGCTCGACTACTACAACCACACTGCCTTCGAATTCGTGACGACGGCACTCGGGGCGCAGGGGACGGTGATGGGTGGCGGTCGCTACGATGGTCTCGTGAAGCAGATGGGCGGCCCCGAAACGCCGGCCGTGGGCTGGGCCGCGGGTATCGAGCGCCTCGCCATGCTGATCGCCGAGCCGCCGGCGGAGGCCTCCGCCATTGCCGTGATTCCCGCGGGTGAGGATGCCGAGCAGGCAGCCTTCGGCATCGCGCAACAGCTGCGGGGGGCCGGCCTGCGTGCCGACATCGGCTACAAGGGCAATCTCCGCCGCCGGATGGAGCGCGCGAACAAGACCGGAGCGCGGGCTGCCGTCATCCTGGGTGGCGAGGAAGCCGCGCGGGGAGTGGCGCAGGTGAAGGACCTCGTTTCGGGAACCCAAAGCGAAGTCGCGCTCGATCGTCTGGTGGAGGCGCTGCGTGCCTTGCCGGGGGTGGGCGCGTGACCCTCGCGGCCCGTTTCGACGATATCCTGGCGCGCGCCGAGGAGCTGCGCGACCTGCTCGCCTCCGGCGCGCAGGGGCAGGAATTCGTTCGCGCCTCGCGCGAACTCGCGGAGCTCGACCAGGTGGTGGGGCTCATCAGTGATCTGCGCGAGACCGAGCAGCATCTGAGCGAAACCACCGCTCTGCTCGCCGACCCCGAGATGCGCGAACTGGCGGAAGCGGAAGCCCAGGCGCTCAAGGCGCGCATTCCGGTGCTGGAGCATGAGATCCAGCTCGCGCTTCTGCCGAAGGACGAGGCGGACGAGCGTTCTGCCATCCTCGAAGTGCGTCCCGCGGCGGGTGGGGACGAAGCCGCGCTCTTCGCCGCACAGCTCTTCGCCATGTATCAGCGCTATGCCGAATCCCAAGGCTGGCGCTGGGAGATCATGGAATACGCCGACACCGAGCTGGGCGGCCTCAAGGAAGGCATCGCCTCCATCACCGGGCGCAACGTCTTCGCCCGGCTGAAATTCGAATCCGGCGTGCATCGGGTGCAGCGCGTGCCGGCGACGGAAGCGCAAGGCCGCATCCACACCTCGACCGTCACGGTGGCCGTGCTGCCGGAGGCCGAGGAGGTCGACGTCGAGGTCAATGAAAGCGACCTCCGCATCGACGTCTACCGGGCGTCCGGCGCTGGCGGCCAGCACGTCAACAAGACCGAAAGCGCCGTCCGCATCACCCATATCCCCACCGGCATCGTGGTGGCGATGCAGGAAGAGAAGAGCCAACACAAAAACCGCGCCAAGGCGATGAAGATCCTGCGTGCCCGCATGTATGAGCGGGAGCGGGCAACGGCCCACGCGACGCGGGCGGCGGACCGCAAATCCCAGGTCGGCACCGGCGACCGCAGCGAGCGCATCCGCACCTACAACTTCCCGCAGGGCCGGGTGACGGACCACCGCATCAACCTCACCCTGTACAAGATTGACCGGGTGATGATGGGCGAGCTGGACGAGGTGGTGCAGGCTCTGGTGGCGGACGATCAGGCGACGCGCCTCGCCAGCCTCGCCTCGGCGGCGTGACCGTCGATCTCGACGCCACGCTGCGGGATGCCACGGCTCGCTTGGGCGCTGCCGGCATCGAAGAACCCTATCGTGAGGCGCGCATCCTGCTTGCCGCGGCGATCGGCGCTGATCTCGCCGGTCTCCTCCGCCGTCGCGGCGGGACGCTGACGGCCGCAGAAGCGGAGTCCTACGTGGCAATGGTGGCCAAGCGGGCGATGCGTATCTCGGCCGCCCATGTGCTGGGCCATCGCGAGTTCTGGAGCCTCGATTTCCTGGTCACCGAGGATACGCTGGCGCCCCGCCCGGATTCCGAAGTGATGATCGAGACGGCTCTGGCGCTGCGGCGGGACCGCGCGGCCGTGCGCCGCATCCTCGACCTCGGCACCGGCACCGGCTGCCTGCTGCTCGCGGCGCTCAGCGAATATCCCGAGGCCTGGGGCCTCGGCGTCGATCTCTCGCCGCGTACGGCGGCGGTCGCCGCGGAGAACGCCCGCCGCCTCGGAATGGCACCGCGATGCGCGATTGCCGTAGGGCGCTGGTGGCAGCCTGTCTCTGCTCGGTTTGACCTCATCCTGTGCAACCCGCCCTATATCCCGGCGGCTGACATCGCGGGCCTCATGCCGGAGGTTCGGGATCATGAACCGCGTCTCGCCCTCGATGGCGGGATGGATGGCCTCGATCCCTATCGGCTGCTCTTCGCCGATCTGCCCAACCACCTGAATCCCGGGGGGCTCGCCCTGTTCGAATTCGGGATCGGCCAGGCTGAGGCCCTGGAGAGGCTCGCGGTTGCGGCGGGGCTCGGCGTTCGGGCGTTGCGCGCCGATCTCGGCGGTCAACCTAGGGTTCTGGCTGTATCCCACCGATAAAAAAACGGTTGGCTTCGGCTGTGGTGCGGGGTAGCGTGCGGCCTGCGCGGTGCAGGAGCCAACAGCGGTTTCTGCCTGCCACCGTTCTCCGGCCTTGCTTGCTCGGACTTGGTCCGATCCGAAGCCTGCCGGCGAGCCCCAAAGTCCGAAGCGTGCAACCTGGCCGATCACCACCCCTGTGTGTCACGGGGACTGTGCGAGGTTGCTAACAGGAAAGCGACTTGTCGTAATAATGAACATCAAACGTATGCGGGGCCGTGGCCATCGTGGAAACGGCTCCAATGGCGGCGGTGGCAATGGCGGCGGAATGCGGCACCAGGGATCCAGTTCCAACGGAATCCCGCTGAACCGCAACCACGTTTTCGACAGCAATGGGCCCGATCTGCGCGTGCGCGGCACGGCGCAACAGCTTTTCGAGAAGTATCTGCAGCTTGGCCGCGACGCCACGAGCTCGGGCGACCGGGTGATGGGCGAAGGCTATTTCCAGCATGCGGAGCATTACTTCCGCATCGTCAGCGCCATGAACCAGGCCGCGGCGCAGCAGCAACAGCAGCACCAGGCGAATCAGCAGCGCCGCGCGAACCACGACGACCAGCAGGTTTCGACCGACGAAACCGGCGGCGACGCGGTGGAGCGGGATGCCGAAGAAGCGCGCGGGGTGCCCGCGGAGGCGCGGGAAATCCCGATCGCCGTCGCCGCTCCCGAAGCCTGAGACCGCGTTTTATTTATCCGTCAGCCCGAGGCGAGAATCCGGAAGCCGGGTTCCGCCGGCGGGTCGGCGATCTCTTCCGCGATCGTGGTCACCTGGGCCAGGCGTGGTCCTCTGCGGCAGGCACGGGCCATCTCCTCCACGGCGTCGGCCGTGCCGCTGATCAAAGCCTCCACTGCGCCGTCAGGTCGGTTGCGCACCCAGCCATCGATGCCATGGGCCTGCGCATAGTCTGCCGCCCAAGCGCGGTAGCCGACGCCCTGGACGTGGCCGGAAATCACGAGGCGCTTGCAGCTCATGCCGTCCTCCTGCGATCAACCTGATCGGGTCAAAGCGAGATAGCGCGCGGCGTCGGCCGCCTCTGCTGCTTTCTGCGCCCGGCGGTTCGCCGCATCCGCATCTTCACCCCAGCGTTCTGCCTGAAAGATCTCGTCCAAGACCGACAGCCGATAGGCCTCGGCCGCGTCGAGCGCGCCGTCGATCACGGCGAGGCCCAGCACGAGACTACCATAGAGAGGCACCAACACGCCGAGCGTGGCGAGGCCCGCATCATCCAGCGCGGCGACTGCGGCATCGAGGGCGGCGAGGCTCGTCGCAGGTTGCTCAAGGAAGCCGATGCCCCGCGTCACCTGCAACAGCGCGTCGTGCCGGCGCGTCGCCCAGTCCAGCCAAGGCTGCCAGAGCTGCTGCTGCCGCTGCACCAGATCGGGCGGTTCGGCGGCACGGTAGCAGAGCAGATCGCTGCGGCCATAGGCGGCAATTGCGGCTTCGGTTTCCGCGCGCTTCGCCGGAATGCGGAACTGCGTGGTCGCCGCCAACTGGGTCAACGGCAGCAGGGCAGGCACCACCTCCGCCTGCATCGGCATGCTGCGCCACTCGGCGGCGATGGCCTCGGCCAGCGCCGTGCCCGCAATTGTCAGCACTTCACCGCCCGGCAGGCGCATCGGCTTGCCATCCAGCAGGATGACATGGCCCTCAGCCCCTCGGGTGGTGCCAGTTTCCGTCCAGAAGCGCTTCATCGCTCGTCGCCGTCTTTCGCCAAATCGGTGCCGCTCACTGGCCGTTCAGCAGCTTGTTGAACAGGTTCATCGGCTTCTGCAGCAGCCCGGCATCGCCACCGGCGGTCGCGTCCGGCCCCGGCTGTCCGTTGCGGGCGAGGACCAGAGCCGGGGCGCAAGCGGGAGAGACCCCGCGCGCCGCCTTGCGGCCACCGCCGATGATCGACTGGAACAGGCCGTTCAGCCCCTGAGCGCCATTCCCTGCTTCCTGGTTGATCACGACCTTGCCGACTTTGCCCACCTGCGGGTCCGCAAAGCTGCCGCCCACCGTCAGCGGCACGGTGAGATCCATTTCGCCGATATAGAGTTCGGGTGTCAGCGCTAGAGCAAGGCGCTCCTGGCCGAAATCCAGCGTTCCGGTGCCCTGCATCTGCAGGGCACTGGTATCAAGCAGCATGGCTGCGACATTGGCCTGGCCCTGCGTCGCATTCAGCCGCAGCGCCAAGCAGTAAAGCGGCACCTCTCCCGCGCGGTTCAGCAGGTTGCTGGGCACGACGCCCGCCGCCTGCACGGCCGGCGCCAGCATCTGGGCGAGGGCCCGGCCGTCGATCGTCCCGTTGACGGCGGCGAGACCGACGGCGCCGGTCATGCTGCCGGCGAGCGCCCGGGTCGTCGCACCGTCCGCCGCCAGATTGGCGAAGACCTGGACGAGGCCGCGCGCCGCCGTGGGCAGGCCGAGGGCCTGTAGCAAGGGCGCCACTGCGAGATTCTGAGCCTGCATTGCGAAGGTCACATGCGGCACGGCGGTCTGCGCATCGATCTTGCCAGCCGCGAGGATCTGGCCGCCCGGCACGACGACCGAGGAGGGGGCGAGGGAGAAGACGCCATTCTCCAGCGTCGCTGTCGCGACCAGGGCGCGATATTCGGCGCCGCCGAGCTTGAGGCTGGCGAAGGCGAACTTGGCCGAACCATCGAAGGCGTGGAGCAAGCCCACGGGCAGCGGCACGTCCGGGATCACGCGGCGCGGCCCCTGGGGCTTCGGTGCCGCTTGTGCCGGTGCGGCCGTGGCAGGGGGGGCCGGCTGAGGCGCGGCCGACCGAGGTGCCGCCGGGTTTGCATTCAGAATGCCGTCGAGATCGAGCCGCGCGGAGCGCAGGCTGGCGAGCACCGTGGGGCGTTTCGCGTAATCCACCGACACAGCGCCTTCGAGATCGCCTTGGGCGGCCGTCAGGTCGAGCGCCGTCAGGGTGAAGTCCTGGCTCAAGCCTTGCGCGCCGTCCGCCAGCTGTGCCGTGCCGTTGAGACTGACCAGCGCCGGCAGAGCCTGCGCGCCGAAGAGCGGGCCAAGCGTGCTGAGGTTGGCGATCGCGGCGGTCAGGCCGAGATGGAGTCCGCGCAGCGCCAGCGGGTCGGCGATCGAACCCTGCAGGTGCAGGCTGGATTGCGCCGCCGTCAGCATCAGGTCCACCGGCAGCCCGGCCGGCGCCGGGGCGGCGCTGCTTGGCTGAGGTGTCGCTGCGGCCGCCGGCACAGGCGGCGGCATCAGCGCAGTGAGCGGCCCCGTGCTGCCTGAGAGCGTGAAGGCGAGGCCGTTGCGCTGGCCGAGCAGGTTCACCGTCACCGGTTGGTCGAGGGCCGGCGTGATGACGGAGAGGCTGTCGAGCGCGAGATCGGGCAAGAGACTGCCGAGATCGGAGTTCTGCGCCTGCAGGCTGAGATTGGTGACGGCGGGCTTGCCCTGGCCGGCATCGGTGACCGTCGCGGCCAGGGCGACGCCATGGACGGGCGGCAGATGCGCGTCCTTGGGCAGGAGGCCGGGTGGCAGCAGCGGGGTGACGCTCTCGAGGGCGGGGATCGCCCCGTTCACCGCGAGCCGGTAGCCCAGCATGTGCTGCGGATCGGCAACCGTGCCCTTCATCGTCAGGGTGGCGCCGGCCGCGGCGAGGGTCAGATCGATCGGCCAATCCGTCGCGGCAGCCTGGCCCGTCAGCGCCGCAACCGGCCCCGTGCTTCCTTTCAGGGTGACGGCCTGGCCTTGCCAGACGGTGTCGGCCGAGAGGCTGAGCGGTGATGCTTCCGGCGGTTGGTCTGCCTGCCCGGTCGTCGCCAGCCGCGCATTCTTGATGGTGAGGCTGTCGTTCTGCCCGGTTGCGAGATCATGCCAGGTGAGCGTGCCATCGGTGATGTCGAGCCGCGAGAGGGACACCGACCACTGGCTGTGCCCGGCCTCAACCTTGACCGGTTGCGCGGCTTGTTGAGGTTCGGCCGGCTGAGGTGCAGCCGGCTGAGGCGCGGTCGGCTTGAAGACCCAGTTCGGCGTTCCGTCCTTCGTCCGCTCCAGCAGGATCGTCGGGTGCTGCAGGACCAGCGCCTCGATGTCGATCGCATGGTGCAGCAGCGGCAGCAGCGCGATGCGCGTCTCGATGGAGCCAACCTGGACCATGGCGGGCGAAGAGCCGCCAGTCAGGTTCGCGACCGTCACGTCGTGGGCGGTGATGGTCGGCACGAGGGAGAATTTGAGGGCGAGAGGCCCCGCGATCGTCACCTGCCGGCCGGTCGCCTGTGCCGCGGCCGACTCGATCTGCCCCTTATAGGCATTCGGGTCGAAGCTCAGCAGGAAGGCGCCTACGGCCGCCACGGGGACGACGACCACGATGACGACGGCGCCGATGAGCAGTTTCGGCCACAGCCTGCGCCGCCTGCGGCGCGTGGGGACGGAGGAGGGCGGAGGGGCGATGGGCTCGGGCGTTTCGTCCATGCGGCCTTGTACCATGGCCCGTCGCCTCAGGCGCCTCCCTCGGCGCGCTTCACCGCGCCCCACTCCGCTTCCATCTCGGCGAGACTCGCCTGATCCGCGCTCGATCCTGCAGCGACGAGCCGGGCTTCGACGGCCTGGAAGCGCCGCGTAAACTTTGCGTTAGCGGCGCGCAGAACCGTCTCTCCGTCGAGCCCGAGCTTGCGGCAGAGATTGGCCATGACGAAGAGCAGATCGCCCATCTCGTCTGCGATGCGATCGCGGTCGCCGCCAGGCAGCTCCGCCTTCAGCTCGGCCACCTCCTCGTCCAGTTTGTCGAACAGATCCTCGATCTTCGGCCAGTCGAAGCCGACGCGGGCGGCGCGGCCGGAGAGTTTCTGCGCGCGGGTGAGGGCAGGCAGCGTGACGGCCACACCATCCAGCGCGCTCACGCTGGCTTTCTTTTTCGCCGCGCGTTCCTCGGCCTTCTGCGCTTCCCAGGCGATGGTCTGGGCGCTGGCATCGCGCTGCGCGGCCTCGCCGAAGATATGGGGATGGCGGCGGATGAGCTTGTCGTTGATGCCCGCGGCGATCTCGGCGACGGAAAACAGCCCGGCCTCGCGGGCGAGCTGTGCATGGAAGACGACTTGCAGCAGTAGGTCGCCCAACTCCTCCCGCAGCGCCGACATGTCGCCGGCCTCGGCCGCTTCGGCCACCTCATAGGCTTCCTCGACCGCATAGGGGGCGAGGCTCGCGAAACTCTGCTTGAGATCCCAGGCGCAGCCCCCCACGGGGTCGCGCAGGCGTGCCATGGTGTCGATCAGGGCGTGCAGCGCCGCGGCGGCGTCCGGGCTGCGGTCATCCGGTCTGTCGTTCATGCCGTGAATTGTTCCGTGAGAATGCGTTCGGACAGGCCCTGGTCCGGATCGAAGAGGACGGTGACGGACATCGCCCGCTCCTCGCTGACGGCGACCGACACCACGCGCCGCACCTCGAAGGAATCCGCGACCGCAGCGACCGGCCGCTTGTCCTCTTCCAGGATTTCGAACAGTACGTCGGCCGAACTGGGCAAAAGGGCGCCCAGCCAGCGGCGTGGCCGGAAGGCGCTGATCGGCGTCAGCGGCAGAAGATTGGCCGAGAGCGGCACGATCGGCCCGTGGGCGGAGAGGTTGTAGGCGGTCGACCCCGCCGGGGTGGAGATGAGGATCCCGTCGCAGATCAGCTCCGGCATCCGCACCCGGCCGTCCACGGAGATGCGAATCTTGGCGGTCTGCCGCAGCTGGCGGAGGAGGGAGACCTCGTTCAGCGCCAGCGCTTCCTCGACCGCGCCGGTCTGCGTCACCGCATGCATGCGCAAGGGGTGCAGGACGGCGCCCTGGGTCTTGGCCAGATGCTCGGGCAGTGCCTCCTCGATATAGCTGTTCATGAGGAAGCCGACGGAGCCGCAGTTCATGCCATAGACCGGCGTCTCACGGCCCAGCACGCTGTGCAGCGTCTCCAGCATGAAGCCGTCACCGCCGAGGGCGACCACGACCTGCGCTTCCGCCACCGAATGATTGCCGTAGCGCGCGACCAGGCGATCGAGCCGGGACTGCGCCTGGATGGAGGGGGAGGCCACGAAGGCGATGCGGGTCAGCGGTTCCCCACCCAGCACCTGATCGAGACCGAGGGGGGCCGCAGCCCGGTTGAGCGTGTGAGAGACGCTCACGCCAGCTGCCGATGCGCGAGAACCGGCATGTCCCGCCGCACGCGGCCCGTCACCGCACTGTCGGCACGGGCCGTGATCCAGCCCGTGCCGTCTGAGGCGCGGGCGGTGACGAGGCCCCAGGGGTCGCAGATCAGCGAGTGGCCGTAGGTCTGGTGCGGCGCGCCCTGAGCATCCTGATGCTGGCCCCAGCAGGCGGGGGCGACGATCCAGCTTTGGGTTTCGATCGCACGGGCCCGCAACAGAACCTCCCAATGGTCCCGCCCGGTCTGCAGCGTGAAGGCGGCGGGCAGGAAGATGACTTCGGCTCCGGCGCGGCGCAGCGCGAGGAACAGCTCCGGAAAGCGGATGTCGTAGCAGATGGCGAGGCCGCAGGTGATGTCATGGGCGCGGAAGGTCACGATCTCGCCGCCCGCCTTGAAGGTGGCGCTTTCCCGGTAGCCCTGCCCATCGGGGGTTACGATGTCGAAGAGATGGATCTTGCGGTAACGCGCGATCTCCTGCCCGTCCGGGTCGAAGACCAGCGTCGTATTGTAGAGCAGATCGCCCGCCCGCTCGGCGATGGAGCCGCCATGCACGTGGATGCCGTTGGCCCGCGCCACCTCGCGCAGGAACTCATAAGCCGGTCCGCCCGTCTCGTTAGAGCCGGACGGCGGCAAGGTTTCGGCTTCACGGAACTTGGTGTCCCGGTCACCACCGAGGCAGCTCCACATCTCCGGCAGGGCGACGATGCGCGGCCGGCCCTCGCTGAGCGCCCCTTGGATGAGGTCGCGCGCCTGGGCGATGTTCTGCTGCTTGTCCGCTCCGGGGTTCATTTGGATCGCACTGATACGCATGGCGGCTCCTTCCTGTCGGTCCGGCAGGGTCAGCGGTCGAAACGCGGCTCCGCGCGGGGTGGGCGCGGCGGTTCGCGATCGCGGCTCACCGGCCGAGCCGTCCGGCCCAGCCGGGGCTCGGGGTCGTCGTCATAGCGATAGGGATCGGGGGCCGGCGGCACCGGGGGACGCGCACGCTGGGGCGCCGCGGCACGCGGCGCCGCCGGGAGCGGCGCCAGATCATAGGCGTCTTCGTCCGGCCGCACGAACCGGCCCGGCTCGCCGAGGCGCAGCGAGAGGATGCGGATCTCCCCCTGCAGTTCGTCCAGTCGTGCTTCGATGACGTCGAGGCGGCCTTTGACCCCGAAAACGCTGAACGGCATCAAAAGGAAGATGAGCGCATAGAGGATCGCCGGCACCAGAATGAGGATCGGCACCCACCAAGGCATCCAGGGGGGAAGTGTGAATGGCAGGGTCATGGAATCCTCCTTATCAGCAAATCCCCGCGACCGCGATGCCACTGTGGGGTGGATTTGGCCGTCGTGCCATGCCAAGGCAACCAGGGCGTGAGACGAAAGGGTGAGCCTATGCTGCTGTTGATTCCCGGACCGGTGACGACGCATCCGGAGGTTCGCGCGGCCGCCGATCGGGACGTCGCACCCTGGGATCAGGCGGTGCGGGACGAGATCGGCCGCTTGCTGATCCGCCTGCGGGATCTGGCCGGTGGCCGCGACGGTCACGAGGTGGCGCTGCCGCTGCCCGGGTCGGGCCATTTCATCGTGGAAGCGGCGATCCGCAGCTTCGTGCTGCCGGCCGTCGACCGCGGTCATGGCGCGTCCGGCGGCATCCTCATCCCGGCGACGGGGCAATATTCCGACCGGATGATACGCCTGGCGCGCGAAGCGGGCCGGCGGGTGACGGTGTTGCCCGCGTCGCTGACCGAGCCGCTGGACGCGGCGGCCGTGGAGGCGGCGCTCGCCGCCGATCCCAGCATCACCCATCTCGGCATGGTCTATAGCGAGACCAGCACCGGCATCATCCATGACGTGGAGGCCGTGGGCGCCGTGGTGCGGCGCCAGGGCCGGCGGATGATCCTGGATGCGGTTTCCGCCTTTGGCGCGCTGCCGGTCTCGATCGCGGACCACCCCGAGGTCGACGCCATGGTCTTCACCGCCAACAAGTGCCTGGAGGGGTTGCCGGGCTTCGGCATGGCCGTCTGTCCCGTGGCGCTCCTGCCTGAGGTGCGCGGAAAGGCGGACAGCTGGAGCTTCGACCTCGGGGACGTCTACGCCAACGGCCTCGAAAACCAGCCGGGAGCCGCGCGGTTCACACCACCCATCCAGGCGATGGTGGCGCTCGGCACGGCGCTTGACCGGCTGGAGCAGGAAGGCGGTCCCGCCGCCCGGCTGCGCCGTTATCGCGCCAACATGGAGGCGCTGTACACGGGTATGGAGAGCCTGGGTCTGCGGCCGATCCTGCCGCGCGCCCTGCAGGGCCCCATCATCATGAACGTCGCCGCCCCCGCGCACCCCGACTGGGATCTCAAGCGATTCGTCGAAGCCCTGAAGCGGCGGGGCGTGCTGATCAGCAACTTCCGCAACACGGAGCAGCCGAGCATGCGGATCGGTGCGATCGGCGCGATCGGCGTGGCTGAAATCCGCCGGGCCGTGACGGCCATGGGCGAGACATTGGATGAACTCGGCTGGCGCGTGCCGGCTGCGGCAGCGTGAGGGACGGGCGATGAGCATGGGTCATGACGAGGCGATTGCACGGGCCGCCGTGCTGCGCCCGATCGGCGAGATCGCGGCCAAGGCCGGCATCCCTGAGAGTGCCTTGGAGCCCTATGGCCGCACCAAGGCCAAGGTCGCCCTGGCTTTCGCGGAAGAGGTGAGACAGCGGCCGGAGGGCGCGCTGATTCTCGTCACCGGCATCAGCCCGACGCCGGCCGGCGAGGGCAAGACGACGACGACGATCGGCCTGGGCGACGCACTCAACCGTCTCGGCACCAAGACCATGATCTGCCTGCGCGAGCCGAGCCTTGGCCCCTGTTTCGGCGTGAAGGGCGGCGCCACCGGTGGCGGCCGTGCCCAGGTCGCGCCGATGGATCAGATCAACCTGCACTTCACCGGCGACTTTCACGCCATCACCGCCGCCCATAATCTTCTAGCGGCGATGCTGGACAACCACCTCTTCTGGGACAATCCCCTCGGCATCGACCCGCGCCGCATCCGCTTCCGCCGTGTGATGGACATGAACGACCGCGCGCTGCGCAGCATCGTGGACGGGCTGGGCGGCGTCTCCAACGGCGCCCCGCGCGAGGATGGCTTCGATATCACCGTCGCCTCCGAAGTCATGGCGATCTTTTGCCTCGCCCGCGATCTCGCCGATCTGCAGGATCGGCTGGGCCGCATCGTCGTCGCCGAGCGGCGGGACGGCAGCCTGGTGACGGCGCGGGATCTGAAGGCCGATGGCGCCATGGCGGCGCTGCTGCGGGATGCCTTCGCGCCCAATCTGGTGCAGACGTTGGAAGGCTCGCCTGCGCTGGTGCATGGCGGGCCCTTCGCCAATATCGCCCATGGCTGCAATTCGGTGATGGCGACGTGCCTCGGACTCGGTCTTGCCGACGTCGTGGTGACGGAAGCGGGTTTCGGCGCCGATCTCGGCGGTGAAAAGTTCCTCGACATCAAATGCCGCCAGGCCGGGCTCAAGCCGGCGGCGAGTGTCGTCGTCGCCACCATCCGGGCGCTCAAGATGCATGGCGGCGTCGCCAAGGAGGATCTCGGCACGCCGAACGTCGCGGCGGTCGCGCGCGGGGCGGAGAATCTGCTGCGCCACGTGGCCAACATGCGGAAATTCGGCCTGCCGGTGGTGGTGGCGCTCAACCACTTCACGAGTGACTCCGATGAGGAGCGCCGGGCGCTCGAAGGCCTACTCGGGCCGCAGGGCGTCACGCTGGTTCCCTGCACCCACTGGGCGGATGGCGGTGCCGGGGCCGAGGGTCTCGCGCGCACCGTGCTCGCCGTGCTCACCGAGAAGAAGGCCGCCTTTGCGCCGATCTATGAGGACGTACTGCCGCTGGAAGAGAAGCTCGCGACCGTCGCCCGTGAAATCTACGGCGCCGATGGCATTGACCTCGACCCCGCGGCAGCGAAGCGCCTGTCGGCGATCACGGCGTCCGGTTTCGGCCATCTGCCGGTCTGCATCGCCAAGACGCAGTACAGCTTCAGCGCCGACCCGAAGCGTCTCGGCGCGCCCTCGGGCCACCGGCTGCCGATCCGCGAGGTGCGGCTGTCCGCCGGGGCCGGCTTCGTCGTGGCGCTCGCCGGCACCATCATGACCATGCCCGGCCTGCCGCGCGTGCCGGCCGCCGAAAGGATCGGGCTGGACGAGCAGGGGCAAATCATCGGACTATTCTGAACGAGGCCCGAGCGAGGCCGCCTTCAGGGAGACGTCAGTGACGCAGAAAATCGCCATCATGGGTCTGGGCAAGATCGCGCTCGACCAGCACGTGCCCTCGATCCTCGGCAACGAGGCGTTCGAGCTGGCCGCCATCGTCAGCGGCCGCGGCGCCACCGTGAACGACCTGCCGAGTTTTCGCACGCAGGAGGCGCTGTACGAGGCGATGCCGGAGGTGACGGCCATCGCCCTCTGCACGCCGCCAGCCGGGCGGTTCGAGACGGCGCGGGCCGCCCTGCTGGCCGGCCGGGACGTGTTGATCGAAAAGCCGCCGGCGGCGACGCTGGGCGAAATCGCCGAACTCGCCACCATTGCGGAGGCCGAGCGCCGCGTCTTCTTCACCACCTGGCATTCCCGCTTCAATCCGGCGGTGGAGGAAGCGCGCCGCCTCCTCGCCGGGCGCCGGCTGGCGAAGCTCCGCGTGGACTGGCGGGAGGACGTGCGGCGCTGGCATCCGGGCCAAGCTTGGATCTGGCAGCCGGGTGGCTTCGGCGTGTTCGATCCGGGAATCAATGCGCTTTCCATCGTCACGGAGATCGCGCCGGAACCGCTCTTCGTGACCGCCGCTTCGCTCGAAGTGCCGGCCAACCGGCAGACGCCGATCGGCGCCGAGATGACCTTCTCGACCCCTGATCCCGTGCCCGGCGCCGACCTGACCGCCATCTTCGACTGGCGGCAGGAAGGCCCGCAGAGCTGGAACATCACGGCCGAAACCACCGAGGGGACGCTGCTAGAACTGAGCGAGGGCGGGGCCCGTCTCGCGGTCAATGGTGCCGAGGTGGTGGCCGCTCCCCCGGCTGAATATCCGCGCATCTACGAGATGTTCGCGCGCCTGCTGGAGGCGCGGGAATCGCATGTCGACGTGCGGCCCCTGCGCCTGGTCGCGGACGCCTTCCTCGTCGGCGAGCGCCGGGAGACGGCGGCTTTCGAGGATTGAGCACGTTGAAGGGTGGGCTCGAGGAGCCCACCCTCCGGCTATGGCGTCAGGTCGGCACGCCTTTCCGCGAGCGCCTGGTACTCCGCTTCGAGCTCCGCAATGAGGCTGGTATCGTCAGCGGGCTCGCCCAGGGTGGGGCCCTCCTGCAGACGCTCGATCTGATGACGGATCACCGCCATCGCATCCTCGATCTGTTGGCGGAGGGGCTTGTCTGATTCGCGCATGGCGCCAGGCTAGCCTGCTGCCGCGCCGGTGGACAGAGCCGGTCGATGCGAGGGGCGCGAGCGCCGATGGTTCAGCGCCCGCGCATTCGCTGGGCGCGGCGGGCGATGGCAAGAACCGCGGCATGGGCGATGGCTTCGGCCGGCAGACCCGTGCTCTTGCACTGGCGCTCGGCCTCACGCAGCTGGAGCTGCACGGCATCGACGGCGGCAGCGCTCCAGAGCTCTGCCGCCTCCAGCATGGCGCGTTCCCGGCGGAAGAAGACGGGCGGCCGCAGCGCCTTTACCGCCTCCGCCGCGCCCATGCCGGCTTCCCGCGCCGCGGCAATCCGCGCCAGCTTGTCCATGTGGCCATGCGCCGCCCGCACCAGGCCGACGGCCGAAGCGCCTTCGGCAAGTGCCGTTGCGGTCGCGCGGTCGGCTTCCGCCGTCGCGCCGCGAGCGGCGGCGAAGAGCGCATCTTCGATGGAAAGATCCGCTTGGTCACCGGCGATGCTGCGCACTGCCTCAAGATCGACAATGCCGCCGGGCCCGGCGAAGAGGGCGAGCTTTTCGACCTCCGAGCGGATCATGCCGCGATCGGCGCCGGCATGCTGCACCAGCCAGTCGAGGGCATCGGGCGCGATCTGCACCTGCTCGGTCTCGAAGAGGCCGCGCAGCGTGGTTTTGAGCGCTGCACCCTCCTCTGCATAGCATGCAAGAGCCCCGGCGTGGCCGTCCTTCTCCGCCCAAGCGCGCAGCTTGGAGCGCGGCGTGAGTTCGCCGGCTTCGAGGATGATCAGCGAGCCGTCGGGCAATTGGCAAAGGGCGGGAAGTACGGTCGCGAGGCTATCGGTCGCTTCGCGAACGCGGACGACGCGCCGCCCGCCTCCAAAAGCGATTGCGGTCGCTTCCAGCTCCAGCGTGCCGCCATCCGGGCGGGTGAGTTCGACAAAGCGAAAGGGATCGTCGAGGCCACCGGCTGCGGCCCGGGCCAGAGTCTCTCCCCGTTCCCGCACCAGCCCGGCATCCGGGCCGTAGAGCAGAACAGCCCGTAGGCGCGCGGCATCCCGGCAGAGGCCGGCAAAATCGCGCGCGTCGAGTTTCACGGCCGGAGGGCCCCGGGCGCCGGCTCAGCCGCTATGCTTGGCTTCTTCAAGCGCGCGTCCGCTGACGGTGAAGTAATGGGCCAGGCGGGTGACGATCTCGTCGGCGATGGACTGCGCCAGCCGCGCATTGACGACGTTGGTCTCCAGTTCCTGGCCGAAGGGCTGGTTGTCGAAGGCGTTTTCGCTGTCGCTCGCCTGGGCGATGTTGCTGACCAGCACCTTGTGGTTCGGATCGTCCTGGGAGACGAGCGACCAGGGCGCGGTCGCGATGAAGCGGACATAGGTGATGGTGCTGTCACCCTGAACGCCCAGGCCGACCTGGTTGATGCCGATGGAGACCTGCAGCGTGTAGCGGCTGTAGGTCGGGGTTTCGCCGGCATAGAGCCGGTCCTGCAGCGCCTGGCGCAGGATCTGGCCTTCGCGATCCCCCAGAAGCGGCACCTGCACCTGGCGGAGTTGGGCGCGGACGGTCTCGGCCCCTTTCGGCGCATTGCCGAAGGCATCCGGCGCATAGAGGGGGTGCGGGGCGCAGCCCACAACGCCGGCGGCGAGGCCGAGGCCCGTGGCCTTGGCACCGAAGGAAAGCAGAGCCCGGCGGGTGGGTGCGGTCATGCGGCCCTCAGCCTGCGGTGACGAAGTTGACGATACGGTCCGGCACATGCACGCGCTTGACGATACGCTTGCCTTCCAGCGCGCGCACGACGTTGGGCTCGGCCTCGGCCGCGGCGATCACCGCCTCCGCCGGGCTGCCGGGGGGAAACTCCACCGTGCCGCGCAGCTTGCCCATGACCTGGACCGCGATCGTCACCGTCTCGGCGGCGGTAAGGCTCTCGTCGAAGCTGGGCCATGCCTCGTTGGCGACGAGGCCGGCACCCGGATGCAGCAGCGCGTTCATCGCTTCGGCGAGGTGCGGCATCATCGGCGCCGACAGCCGGATGGTCATGTCGAGCGCTTCGACGCGGGCGGCGGCGAGGGAGGCATCGCCCGGGGCGGCCGCGCCCTCCTTCTCGGCCTCAGTCAGCGCCGCCGCCAGTTCGTAAAGGCGCGCGACGGCGACGTTGAAGCCGAAGGATTCGAGCGATTCCGACACCGCCTGGATGGTGCGATGGGTGGCGCGGCGCAGCTTGCGGGCTGCGGCGGACCATTCGGCCGGGGCCGGCACGGTGCCAAGGGCGGCGACGCCTTCGGCCAGGCGGTATAGGCGCTGGGTGAAGCGGTAGGCGCCGGCCACGCCCGCTTCCGTCCACTCCATGTCGCGGTCGGGCGGGTTGTCCGACAGAATGAACCAGCGGGCGGTATCGGCGCCGAACCGGTCGATGATGGCGCCAGGGTCGATGGTGTTGCGCTTCGACTTGGACATCGCCTCGATACGCCCGACCGTCACCGGCTCCTCGCTGCCGGCGACGACGGCCGAGCCGTCGGTCCGCCGTTCGACCTCGGTCGGATAGAGCCAGCGGCCGTCGGCGCCGCGGTAGCTCTCATGCGTCACCATCCCCTGGGTAAAGAGGCCGGCAAAAGGCTCGGCGACGCCGATGTCGCCCATGGATTCCATGGCGCGCGTAAAGAAGCGAGAATAGAGCAGGTGCAGGATCGCGTGTTCGATGCCGCCGATGTACTGGTCCACCGGCATCCAGTAGTCGGTCGCGGCGCGGGAGACCGGCTCCGCTGCCTCAGGCGCGCAGAAGCGGGAAAAATACCAGGAACTGTCGACGAAGGTGTCGAAGGTATCGGTCTCGCGCCGCGCCGCGGCACCGCATTGCGGGCAGGCGACGTGTTTCCACGTCGGGTGATGGTCGAGCGGGTTGCCCGGCCGGTCGAAGGTCACGTCCTCCGGCAGCACGACCGGCAGCTGGTCGTCCGGCACCGGCACGGTGCCACAAGCATCACAATGGATGATGGGGATCGGGCAGCCCCAGTAGCGCTGGCGGCTGACGCCCCAATCGCGCAGGCGCCAGTTCGTCTCGCCCTCGCCCCAGCCGATCTCCCGCAGCCGAGCGATCGCCGCGGACTTGCCTTCCTCGACGCCGAGACTGTCGAGAAAGCCGGAATTCATCAAGGTGCCGGGGCCGGTATAGGCTTCGTCCGCCGGCGGATCACCCTGCGCCGGCTTCACCACGGGGCGGATGGGCAGGCCGTAGGCGGTCGCGAAATCCCAGTCGCGCTGGTCATGCGCCGGGCAGCCGAAGATCGCGCCGGTGCCGTAGTCCATCAGCACGAAATTGGCGATCCAGACCGGGATCGTGACGCCCTCGAGGAAGGGATGACGGACGCTGAGGCCCGTCGCGAAGCCCCGCTTCTCGGTGGTCTCGATGGCGGCCGCCGTGGTGCCGAGGCGACGGCATTCGGCGATGAAGTCGGCCGCTTGCGCATTCTGCTCGCCGATCGCGAGTGCCAGAGGATGTTCCGGCGCGAGAGCCAGGAAGGACATGCCGAAGAGCGTGTCCGGCCGCGTGGTGTAGACCTCGACCTCGGACAGGCCGGCAGCGGGCGTGGTGAGCGGGAAGCGGATGCGCGCGCCCTCGCTGCGGCCGATCCAGTTGGCCTGCATCAGCCGCACGCGTTCGGGCCAGCGGTCCAGCCCGTCCAGCGCCGCCAGAAGCTCGGGCGCGAACTTGGTGATGGCGAAGAACCACTGCGACAGTTTCTTCTTTTCGATGAGCGCGCCGGAGCGCCAGCCGCGCCCGTCGATCACCTGCTCGTTGGCGAGTACCGTGCCGTCCACCGGATCCCAATTGACCCAGCTTTCGCGGCGCTCGACCAGGCCGGCCTTGAAGAAGTCGAGGAAGATTTTCTGCTGCTTGCCGTAGTATTCGGGCTGGCAGGTGGCGAATTCACGCCGCCAGTCGATGGAGAGGCCCATGCGCTTCAGCTCGGCGCGCATGTTGCGGATGTTCTCCCAGGTCCAGCTTGCGGGATGCGTGCGGCGCTCGCGGGCTGCATTTTCGGCGGGAAGGCCGAAGGCATCCCAGCCCATGGGATGTAGCACGTTGTAGCCCCGCGCCCGGCGGTAGCGGGCCACGACGTCGCCCAGCGTGTAGTTGCGCACGTGGCCCATGTGGATCTTGCCCGAGGGATAGGGAAACATCTCGAGCACGTAATATTTGGGCCGGCCGTCCTGCGGCACGTCTTCCACGGCGAAGCAGCTCTGGGCGTCCCAGGCCTGCTGCCATTGCGGTTCCTGGCGTCGGAAATCGTAGCGCGGGGCTTGTGGATCGGACGAGGTGATGTCGGTCATGGCGTGTCTATCCGGCACTTCCCGCCTCGCGGCAAGCGGCGGGACATCGCGGGCGAAATGCGGCCCGCGCACCGCACCCGGCATGGGTGCGGCGCGGTCTCCAGAGGCGTGTTAGTTGGTGGTGCCCTGAACGCGCAGCTGGCGCGCCCGGGCGAGGACCTTGTCCTCGATCTGCTCGTTGGTGCCGGGAGAAACCTGGGCATCCACCCACTGGCCGTTCTGCAGCACCTGCTTGAACACGGTCACGCGCACGCCATCGGCGCGCAGATCCTGGCCGAGAATATAGGCATTGGCCTTGTAGCGCTCGGTGGCATCGCCCGGCGGTTGATACCAATCGGTGATGATGACGCCGCCGAAGGGATCGGCGGAGGAGAGGGGCATGAAGGAGAGGGTGTCGAGCGCGCCGCGCCAGAGATAGGCGTTCACCCCAATGCCGGCATTGCCGGAGCTGTTGGTCGCGTGCGGATTCTTGTTGATGCCGAAGGACAGGCCGTCCGATCCCAGCAGGCCGCCGTCATTGCCCTTGTAGCCGGCGCCGGAAACCTGATCGCCGTTCAGCACCTGGGGATTAGCGGGCTCCGACTTGCCGCCGCAGCCCGTGAGGGATGCAACACCGAAAAGAAGCGCCGCGGAGAGGCTGCGACCGAGAAGAGAAGACCTACTATTCGTCAATGCCATTGCGCCTGCCCAGGGAAGAAAGCCGCACGACCCGCGCGGGGGCTTTGTCTCTAACCCTCGGCGTCCCGCCTGCCAAGCATCTAGCGTGACAGTCACACAAAGAAATAAGGCGGCGGGAATGTCCCGCCGCCTCATTCAGTCCAACCAGAGTGGTTAGATTACCACTGGATCTGGGTGCCGACGCCGAAGAGCTGCGACTGGACGCGGTTGTTGGCCGTGCCCGCGTTGCCGGTGGCGAAGTCGTAGCCACCCTGGTGACGCCAGCCGTAGTCGTAGTCGACGAACAGGTTCACGCCGGGGACCAGCGTGTAGGTGCCGCCGAGGGCGAGACCGTTGTTGACCTGCTGGCCGGTGGTCAGGCCGGCGGAGGTGATGGTGGCGCCGGAACCGGCGTCGATGCCGCCCGGAAGATCACCCGTCGTATTAAAGTTGAAGAAGCTGCCGCCGACCGTGATCGGGCCGGTGGTGTACTGCATACCAGCCAGCCAGCCGATCGCCGCGTTGCCGCCATCGGGCTCCAGCTGGAAGTTGTAGCCGGACACCTGGTTGAAGGCACCGTAGACAACGTTGCCACCGAAGGTGAAGCCCGCGATCGTCGCGGTCGCACCACCGGAGAAGATGTTCATGTTCTTGTAGGAGACGGCCGGGGTGTCGCCCGTGTAGGCAACCTGGCCAGCGCCGAGGTAGTCCGCACCGATCTGGATGCCGACCGGACCGAACTTGTGGGTGAACTGGCCACCAACGTCGATCAGGTTACGCGGCATGCCGCCGACGATCGGGGTCGTCGTGGAGGTTTCCGCCAGCGTGTAGTTCGCAGCGGTGTGGTTCGGCTCGAAGCCGACCGCGAACTGGAAGCCGGAGATGGTCGGGGACAGGTAGACGATCTTGTTCGTGGACTGGCTCAGGCCGCCGTTGTCAACGAAGGGATAGACCGGCTGCGCGTTGCCCGGAACGATCGCGGGAAGGTCACCCCACCAGCCACCGTCGTTGAAGCCTTCGAAGGTGCCGGTCTCGAAGAGCACGATCGGGCCGTTCTGCTGGCCGAAGCTGATCTGACCGACTTCGGGGAGGCCGAGGTAGCCATAGGCCTGGAAGACGTACAGGGTCTCAGCGCCGGCCGAAGAGCCGCCGTTCATGCGGATTTCGGTCGCCGCACCGTAGTGCAGGCCATTGGCGGCGACGCCGTCGAAGCCCGGATACAGGCGCATGTAGCCGAGGAAGCTGTCGGTCGAAGTCTTCGTGCCACCGATGTTGTCGAGGCTGGAGCCTTCGATGCCGGCGTACCAGTTGACGCGGCCATTGAGGCGGACCGTCACGGAGCCGGGCGCCGCCGTCTGGGCATCGGCCGCAGCGGCCAGACCCATCGAGGCACCCACGGTCGCGACCGTCGCGAGTAGGAGCTTACGCATTTATTCCTCCTGGTTAGTGCCGGAAACCGGCCAACAAACTATCGCCCCTACCTTCATCCATGGCTCACGCGTGCAGACCGCGAACCGGCTTGGGAGTAGCGCGAGGAATAATGGTCATTCGTTTGCCAAATTCGCAACGGCAACGCAGCCGCAGCATGACATTTACGAAACACTGTGGCGATTAAGCCACAGATGGCGGTGTCTGGATCCCCTATCTCGTTGCGAGAATGAACGAATAGCGCGCGCGGCAAAAAAAAAGCGGCCGGCATGTCTGCCGGCCGCTTCGATCGCACCCGCCGGCCGGAGCCGCGGGCTATGCGCGATATTTTACCAGTAGAGCCAGGTGCCGATTGCGAAGACCTGCGCGTTGGTGTCGTTGTTGATCGAACCGGCCTTGCTCGCGAGGAAGTTGTAGCCTGTCTGGTGACGGCCGCCATAGAGGTAGGAGGCGAAGAGCTTCAGGCCCGGCACCACGAGATAGGTGAGGCCCGCAGCCGCACCGTATTCGCGGCGGGTGCCTTCGGTGGTGGGCGAGGACATGTCGCCCTGGCTGTCATAGACGAAGTAGCTGGCACCGACGGTCAGCGGCCCGGTGTTGTAGGAGCCGCCAGCCAGCCAGCCGATGGCGTTGGAGCCACCTTCGTAGTTCGGCTCGAACTGGCCGTTCATGTTGCCGAACTTGGTGTTGCCGCCGACCACGAAGCCCGCGTAGCTCAGCGTCATGCCGAAGCTGCCGACCTGCATGTTCTGGTAGGGCAGGCCGGCCTTGGCCGTGCCGGTATAGGCCACGGGAGCCGCGGTCATGTAACCGGCCGAGGTGTTGAGTGCGAGTGCGCCGAACTTCTGCTTGTAGCGGATGCCGAGTTCGAGCGTGTTGCGGCGCAGGTCGGTCGCCGTCGTCGAGGAGACGGTCGCGGGCGCGTAGTTTTCCGCCGTCTGGTTTGGCTCGAAGCTCACGCCGAAGCTGAGGCCGCTGAAGGTCGGGGTGATGTAGTCGATCTTGTCCGTGGTGCGGGTGCTGTTCGACCAGGTGAAGGGATAGACCGGGCGGGCCGAGGAATTGACGAAGAAGTTCTGGATGTCGCCGTTCCAGCCGCCGTCATTGAAGCCTTCGGGGCCACCTTCGAAGCGGCCGGTGTCGAACAGGTAGAGCGCGCCTTCCTGCTGGCCGAAGCGGAGAAGACCGACCTGCGGCAGGCCGATGTAGCCGAAGTCACGCAACACGTAGAGGGTTTCGGTGCTGGCGCTGGTGCCGGGGCTGGTGGCGGTGTTTTCGCGGATTTCCGCCTGGGCACCATACTGCAGGCCGTTGGCGGCGACGCCGTCGAAGCCCGGATAGAGGCGCATGTAGCCGCCGAGGCCGTAGCTGGAATATTTGGTGCCGTTATAGTTCTGACCGGTGAAGCCGCTCACACCGGCCCACTCGGCGACGCGGCCGCCGAGGCGGACGACGATGGTGCCGGGGGCGATCTTCTTGGTGAAGTCGGGGGTCGAAACCTGGGCCTGGGCGGCGCCCGCGAGGCCGATGGCGGCCGTCAGCGCTGCCGCGCCGGCCAGGAGATACTGTCGCATGAGAAGAGGAATCCTCCGGTTGAGAACCCGCGGGCACCGGAATGCCGCGGCAAGGCACGTAGCGACCGCTCCCGCGAGCGGACAGATTGACGAACAACAGACGAGAGAACCTCTGTGCGGCGTCGCAGGAGGCGAGCGCCATCATCGGCTCGTAGAACCCGTATTCTGCCCGCCTGGCATTTTTGCCACAGCGGCCTGTGGGCCTAATGCCACAGTCGCTCTTGCCCATGTGTGAAGCTTCTTTGACATGGAATGCTGCGCCGCAACGCTTGACCCCCGGCGCGGCTTGTGAGGAATCTCGACGCCATGTCGCAGACCGCAGCCGCTTTGCCGAACGAGGCCCATTCCATTGCCGAGGCTTTGACCCGGGTGCGCGCCGATATCGCGGCGGCGGCGCGCGCGGCCGGACGCGCCCCGGAGGCGGTCGCGCTCGTCGCCGTGTCCAAATTCCATCCGCAAAGCGCGGTTGTCGCAGCGATGCAGGCAGGACAGCGCCTCTTCGGCGAGAACCGCGTGCAGGAGGCGGCGGCGAAATTCGCACCGCTGCGCGCCACGCACGACTTCCGGCTGCACATCATCGGCGCGCTGCAGACCAATAAGGCGCGGGAGGCCGTGCGCCTCGCCGATGCCATCGAGACGCTGGACCGGCCGAAGCTCGCCGATGCCATCGCCGATGCGGCCGAGCGCGAAGGCCGCCTGCCGGATCTCTACGTTCAAGTAAATGTGGGCGAGGAGCCACAGAAGGGCGGTGTTCTACCCGCGGAGGCGGATGCCTTCATCGCCGCCATGCAGCGGCGCTTCGGTGAGACGCTGCGGGGCCTCATGTGCATCCCGCCGGCGGAAGGCGACCCTACGCCGTATTTCCGCGCGCTCGCCGAGCGGGCCGCGCGGCACGGCCTCGTCGCCCTGTCGATGGGCATGTCGGGTGACTTTCCGCAAGCCATTGCCTGCGGCGCCACGCTGGTGCGTGTCGGCACGGCGATTTTCGGGCACCGCCCGGCAGGACCGGCCGGTGCCGCCGCGCCGTCTCTCTGAGCGCGAGCGGGCGGAGTGGCTGAGCTTCGCGCAGGCGATCGGCGCGAAACCTCTGGCTGCCGCCGAAGCCTTGGCGCTCGCCGCCTTCGCGCCGGCCCCGACGGTGGCGGCAGAGACGCCGCCGGCACAGGGAAAGGCGGTGGTTCTACCGGCGGCCCGGCCGGTGCCCAAGGCGCCCCCGCCGGAGATTGCGGTGGGTGAAGCCGCGGCAGGGCTCGACGGTGCGTCCTGGGAGAAATTGCGACGCGGGCGGATGCGGCCGCAGCGGACGCTCGATCTGCACGGCCGCACGGCGCAATCGGCTTTCGCCGCCTTCGAACGCTTCATTGCCGAGGCGCGGGCGGACGGCGTCCGCTGCGTCGAGATCGTGACCGGCCGCGGGGCGGGTGAAGGCGGCGTGCTGAAGCGCGAGCTGCCGCACTGGATCAACCGGCCGGACATCCGCGCCGGCGTCCTGGCCGCAGCCCATCCGCATCGCGCCAATGTCGGCGCGGTGATCCTGCTGCTCAGGCGGCGCCGGTGACGCCCTTCGGTGCCCGGCTGCGGGCCTTGCGCCAGGCGCGGCAGGTGACGCTGGCGCGGCTCGCCGCCGAATTACAGGTCTCTCCCGCCTACCTTTCGGCCCTGGAGCACGGCCGGCGCGGCGGTCCCAGCGCCGGCCTCGTCCACCAGGTGTGTGAGTTCTTCGGCTTGATCTGGGACGATGCGGAGGAATTGGCGCAGCTCGCCAAGCTCTCCCACCCGCGTGTCACCGTGAACACGGCGGGTCTGCTGCCGGAGCAGACGGCGTTGGCCAACCGCCTGGCGCAGACGATCCACCGTCTCTCACCCGAAACCATCGCGGCGATGCATGCACTGCTCGATGCGACGGTGCCGCCTCCGAAACCCCGGCTGCGGCGGCGGGCGACGTCACGCCTCTGACGGGCTTAGGGTGTCGAGGCGATCGACGACTTCGGCCATGGTGGGTCGCGCGGTGAGGCTGGGCTGACGGCAGGCGACGGACAGCTCGGCCAAGGCGGGGGCGGGCGTATCCGCGCGGTCGAGCAATTCCTGCAGCAGGATGCCGAAGGCCCGCACCTCGATCTTGGCAAGCAGGCCGGCTTCCGCCCCCTCCGGTAGAAAGCCGGCGCCGCCGAAATCGGTGAGCACCGCATGACGCTCGTCCCACAGGATGTTGTGGGCATAGAGATCGCCGTGGATCAGGCCGCGGGCATGGAGGTGGGCCACGGCAGAAGCGATGGCGCGGGCGATCCGCAGGGCCTCTTTGAACGGTAGGCACAGGCCTTCGTCATAGACGTCCCGCGTGCAGCTCTCGAGGCTGGGCGGCGCGGCGAGGGTTCGCATGCCGGACGGGAGAAGCGGGAGCACCAGACCGTCGCGGCCCTCGGGATGCCCGGTGATGCGGCCAAGTGCGGACAGAAGGTGCGGATGCCGCCCTGCCGCCAGGGTTGCCGCGATCTCGCGTTCCGGCAGTCCGTCGCTGGTCATGCGGCCTTTGAAGAGTTTCACCGCGACCGTCTCGTCGCTGGGCGCATGCTTCATTGCCTGGACGAGGCCCGATGCGCCTTCGCCGAGAGGCTGCGCACCGGACAGGTCGGCCCAGGGCATAGCGCGGGCGGCAGGCGGGATCGTACGGTCGAACGGATTGCCGGCCCAGGCGGGCCAGGCGAGGCACGGCAGCTGCGTGAGCCAGGGCGGCAGCCGCTCCAGCTGGTTTGCCGAGAGACGGAGCAGTTCCAAACGGGGCAAATCGCCCAAGCTTTCAGGCAGGCGGGCGAGCTGGTTGCCCGATAGCAGCAGCTTTTCGAGCGCTGGGCGCCGGCCGAGATCATCCGGCAGTGCCGTCAGCCGGTTGTCGGTGACGGTCAGCCAGCGCAGTCGAGGTGGCAGCGACTCGCCCGGAATCTCCGATAGGACGCCGCCGCGAATGCCGAGCTGGCTCAGGCTCGGGCAGTCTCCGAGCGCCGGCGGCAGCCGGGTGATCTGGCTTTGCGAGCAGAAGAGAACGCGCAACCGGTGCAGGCGGCTGATGTCGGCCGGCAGGTCGGTAAGCGGATTGTCCGACAGGTCGAGGATTTCGAGCGAGTCGGCGAGGCCAAAGATCTCGGTTGGGACGGCGGTGATGTTCCGCAACCGCAGATGAGTAGCGCCGGCGAGATCGCCCCGGCGCAGGGCCGCGAGCGTCATCGACAGGCGTCGGCATGATGGGCACCCGTTCCGGCCCTGCAGGGCCGGGTTCGGGGCGGATGTCTCAGCCGATCAGCGGCGATAGGTGCCGGCGGCGACAGCCGGAATGTCGAAGCGGCTGAAACCGAGTTCGGCGAGCTGCTCATCGGAGTAGGTCTCGAGCTCGCGGGCGATGCGGCGACGTTCGCGAACGACGGCCATGTGCGCGGCATAGCGGGCGCGCAGGCCCTGGAAGCGCTCGGCGAGGACGCGCCCAAGGGAACGGGTCTGGGATTGGGCGAGAGTGGCCACGGTGATGCTCCTCAGCATTTGTGCTGACGCGCAACATATACTCACGGCCCTCGCATTGCCATTGCGCACTGCAGCATGGTGGCATGCAATTCCGTCACATATTCGTTATTACGATTAACCATATCTGACGATCGAAAATATGCTCCTATAACCCATTGAAAAGGTTGGTGGAGAGGTACCGCTCTGCGGAGGAGGCGCAGATCACGACGATCCGCTTGCCACGGCTCGCGGGCTCGCGTGCGACGGCCAGACCCGCGGCAAGCGCGGCGCCCGAGGAGATGCCAAGCGGTATCCCCTCCAGCTTGGCGCAGAGCCGCGCCGTCTCCATGGCTTCGGTCTCCGAGATCGGGATCACGCGGTCGATCAGGCTCATGTCCAGCGTCTCCGGGCAGAAGCCCGGGCCAATGCCCTGGATTTCGTGCGGCCCCGGATCATCCCCCGACAGCACGGCGCTCTCCGCGGGTTCGACGGCGATGACCTGGAAGCCGGGGCGGCGAGGCTTCAGCGCGCGGGCGATTCCGGTGAGGGTTCCCCCGGTGCCCGCTCCCGCCACCAGCATGTCGATCTCGCCGGCGCAATCGGCCCAGATCTCCTCGGCCGTGGTGGCTTCATGGATCGCGGGATTCGCCATGTTCTCGAACTGCCGGGCCATCCAAGCGTCGGGCGCGGCCGCGACGATGGCCTCGGCCCGGCGAATGGCGCCCGCCATACCCTCCCGTGCCGGGGTCAGTTCCACGCGGCCGCCCATCAGGCGGATCATCCGCTGGCGTTCGACGGAGGCCGAGTCCGGCATGACGACGGTCAGCCGGTAGCCCTTCGCCGCAGCGACGAAGGCAAGGGCGATGCCGGTATTGCCCGAGGTCGGCTCCACCAGATGGCTGCGCCCGGGAATGAGCGTGCCTTCCGTTTCGGCCGCTTCGACCATGGCGAGGCCGATCCGGTCCTTCACCGAGCCGAGCGGATTGAGATATTCGAGCTTCAGAAGGAGTTCGGCAGCCAGCCCGTCCCGCTCCATGAAATGGCCGAGCCGCACCAGCGGCGTGCCGCCGATCGCGTCAAGAATGCTCGAGCAGATGCGGCCGCGCGCATGAACGGGCGGGCGCGGCGGGGTGGCGGCGGCGGGACGGCTCTCCGATTGCGAAATAGATGCCTGTTTCGATCGCCCCTCTACTTTGCTTGCACGCATCGCCCTATATTACCCTCTCAGGAAGTGAATTGCGCCCGGCCGTCCGGCCTGATCGGGGATAGACCATGCTCATGCGCCGTGAACGAGCCTATACCGCTGTGGCCGTCATGCTGGATATAGGATGGCACGCAGGTCGCCAGCGCCTGGAAAGTGCAGGCGACATTGCCGATCGCCTGTCCATGGCGCGACGGGGCATCGAGCCGGTGTTGCAGGGCCTGGCCCGGGCGGGCCTGTTGGACAGCACGCGCGGTCCGAAAGGAGGCTATCGCCTCGGCCGCAGCGCGCGCCAGATCACCCTGGCAGAGGTCGTGGATGCCGTGACCGGCGAAGGCCCCGATCATTCCGAAACGGAAGCCGGGGGCGAGCTGCAATCCGCCGCCGTGGCACCGCTCTGGGCCGAACTCGAAGGCCATGCCCGCACCCATCTCAAGAGCATCACCCTCGAAGCGCTGATCCAGCGCGCGCAGACGCAGGGCCTCAAGCGCCCGGCCCACGCGCCCATCGTCTTCGCTATCTGACCGGCCGTGACCGTGCCAGGCATGCCGGACGAAGTCATCGACACGGCGCTCGCCTGGCGCGCGAGCGGCACCGCGGTCGCGCTTGCCACCGTGACCCGCACCTGGGGCAGTGCGCCGGCACCTGCGGGTAGTCAGATGGCGATTGCGACGGATGGCCGTTTCGCCGGCTCGGTGAGTGGTGGCTGCATCGAGGCTGCGGTGATCGAGGCGGCCGGCCGCGTCATCGAGAGCGGCACCCCGAGCCTGCTCGCCTTCGGCGTAACGGAGGCACGGGCTTGGGAAGTCGGTCTCGCCTGTGGCGGCGAGGTCGAGGTGTTCCTGGAACCGCTGGCATGACCCCGGCGCTCGCCGCGGCGCTCGGCCGCGCGCGGGCGGAGGCGCGGCCGGTCGTGCTCGCCACCCGCTTGCAGGATGGGGCGCAATGCCTCCTGCCGGACCCGGAGATGCCCGAGGCGCTGAACCAGAAGGCGCGCGCCCTGCTGCGGACGGACCGCAGCGAGAGTATGGAACTCGCCGAGGTCCGCTGGTTCCTCCGCCCCTATAATCCGCCGCTGCGGCTCATCCTGGTGGGCGCCGTGCATATCGCCCAGGCGCTGGTGCCGCAGGCTCGTAGCCTCGGCCTCCAACCCACCATTGTCGACCCGCGCACTGCGCTCGCGACGGAACTGCGCTTTCCCGGTGTTCCGCGGATGACGGAGTTTCCCGAAGAGGCGATGGCGGCCCTGCGCCTCGACCCGCGGAGCGCCGTCGTCGCCCTCAGCCATGATCCGAAGCTGGACGATCCGGCGCTCGATGCGGCCTTGCGCGCAGAGGCCTTCTACATCGGCGCCCTCGGCTCGCGGAAAAGCCATGCCGCCCGGCTCGAGCGGCTGGCGGCACTGGGTCACGACCCGGCCACGCTCGCCCGCATTCGGGGACCGGTCGGGCTCGCCATAGGGGCGCTGACGGCGTCGGAGATCGCGCTTTCCATCCTGGCGGAGATCGTCGCCGTCCGGCGTGGCGGTGCCTGCGCCGACCGTGGCTGAGATCGCGGCCCTACTCCTGGCGGCTGGCCTCTCCCGCCGCATGGGCACCACGCCCAAGCTGCTGCAGGCCGGTGCCGATGGGCGGCCGATGGTGCTGCATGCGCTCGACCACCTATTGGCCGTCTTTCCGCAGGTGACGGTGGTCCTCGGCCACGACGCCGCAGCGATGGGCGCGGTGCTCGCCGCGCGGCCGGTGCGTCTGGTGGTGGCGGAGGATTATGCGGAAGGCTTGGCCGCGAGCCTGCGTACCGGCCTCGTGAGCCTACCAGCAAACACCGAGGCCGTTCTCGTGGCGCTGGCCGACATGCCCGGCGTCTCCCCGGAGACGCTGCGCGCCCTGGTTTCCGCACACCGGCCGGGGCAGGTCACGGTGCCGGTCTTCGCCGGCACGATCGGCAATCCGATTCTCTGGGACCGCGACTATTTCGTCGCCATGCGGGCGCTTACCGGCGATCGCGGGGCGAGATCCCTGCTGCCGGCGGACTGTCTGCGCGTTGCGGTGCCGGATGAAGGGATTCTGAGGGACGTGGACACTCAGGAAGACCTCAAATCCTGGCAGGCTCGCCTTTGAAGTAGCGGGCGAACAGAGGGTTGAAGCCGATGCGGTAGACGAGTTCCGCCGGCTCTTCGACGGTCCACACCGCAAGATCGGCGGATTTCCCGGCCTCCAGCGTGCCGGTCTCGGCGGCGAGGCCCAAGGCGCGTGCCGCCTCGCGCGTGATTCCGGCGAGGCATTCCGCCACCGTCATGCGGAACAGCGTCGCCCCCATGTTCATGGTCAGCAGCAGCGAGGTCAGCGGCGAGGTGCCGGGGTTGCAGTCGGTCGCGAGCGCCATCCGTGTGCCGGCCTCCCGAAAGAGGTCCACCGGCGGCGTCTTGGGTTCGCGGATAAAGTAATAGGCGCCGGGCAGCAGAACGGCGACGGTCCCGGCCTCAGCCATGGCGCGTGCATCGGCGGCATCGGCATATTCCAGATGGTCCGCCGAGAGCGCGCCGAAGCGCGCGGCGAGCTGCGCCCCGCCGCCATGAGACAACTGCTCGGAATGCAGCTTCACCGGCAGGCCGAGGGCGCGGGCCGCCGTGAAGACCTGCTCCATCTCGGCAGCGGAGAAGGCGATGCCTTCGCAGAAGCCATCCACCGCATCCACGAGGCCCGCGGCCGCCGCCTGGCGCAGGCCGGGGATCGCGACCTCATCGAGATAGGCTTGGGACCGGCCGCGATACGCCACCGGCAGGGCATGGGCCGCGAGCCAGCTCGTGCGGATGCGAACGGGGCGGCGCCGCTCCAGCATGCGTGCCGCTTCGAGCATCCGGCATTCGGAGGCGATGTCGAGCCCGTAGCCGGACTTGATCTCGACAGTCGTCGTGCCTTCGGCAAGCAGCGCGTCGAGCCGCGGCAGGCTGGCCTCGACGAGCTGTTCAGTCGAAAGCGCGCGCGTGGCGGCGACCGAGGAGACGATGCCGCCACCGGCGCGGGCGATCTCTTCATAGGTCGCGCCATCCAGCCGCATCTCGAATTCTCGCGCGCGATTGCCGCCGTGTACGAGATGGGTGTGACAGTCGATCGGCGCTGGGGTGACCCAGCGGCCGCCGAGATCGGTCACCGCGGCATCGGTGATCGGCGGCAGGCCAGCAGCCGGCCCGGCAAAGGCGATGCGCCCATCTTCGATCAGCACGGCGCCGTCCTCCACGACGCCGAGGCCAGGTGCGCCGTCCGCGAGCGTCACGAGGCGGGCCTGGGTGAGAAGCCGTTTCATGGCAGATCCTTCAGGGCGGAGAGCAGCGCGGTCCAGCCGAGGGTCGCGCAGGAAATGCGGGAGGGCACCTTGGCGAGCGGCTGGAAGCAGGCGAGTGGACTTTCGGCCGGCAAGGGCTGGTGACGGCGCAGCGCCTGTTCGAAATCCGCAGCCGTCGTGGCAATTTCGGTCGTGGTCAGCCCAGGCACCATCTCGGCCATCAGATCGGCCGAGGCGGCGCAGATGGCGCAGGCGCGGGCCTGATGGCGGATCTGGTTAACCCGCCCTCCGATGCCGAGCGTGAGTTGCAGGGAGATGCGGTCCCCGCAGAGCGGATTGCGTGCCTCGGCGCTGGCATCGGAAGGCTCCAGCCGCCCCGCATAGCGGGGCCGGCGGGCGCGATCCATGATGGTCGCGTGGTAGAACGCTTCGGCGGTCTCGTCCGTCATCAGCCGAAGATGCGGCGGCGGGGCGGCCGCCGCAATGGCACACCCCGTCGATCAGACGGTGGCGCCGAGTTGCCAGGGTGCGAATTCGTCATCCCCGAAGCCCATCAGCTCGCTCTTCGTACGCTCACCGGAGGCAACGCGCAGGATGGTCTCGAAGATGCGCTGGCCGCATTCCTCCACCGTCTCGGTGCCGTCGGCGATGGTGCCGCAATTGATGTCCATGTCGTCGGGTTGACGGTCGTAGAGCGGCGTATTGGTCGCGAGCTTCAGCGAGGGCGTGGGCTTGCAGCCGAAGACAGAGCCGCGGCCCGTGGTGAAACACAGCACATTGGCGCCGCCCGCGACCTGGCCGGTGGCCGAGACCGGGTCGAACCCCGGCCCATCCATCACCACCAGCCCCTTCTCGGTCACCGGCTCCGCATAGCCCACGACATCCACGAGATTGGTGGTGCCGGCCTTGGCGACGGCGCCGAGCGACTTTTCGACGATGTTGGTGAGCCCTCCGGCCTTGTTGCCGGGGGAGGGGTTGTTGTCGATCTCGCCGCCGTTGCGCCGGGTGTACTCCTCCCACCAGGAAAGGCGGTCGAGCAGCTTCTGGCCCACCTCCGGGCTGACGGCCCGGCGGGTCAGGAGGTGTTCGGCACCATAGATCTCGGTCGTCTCCGTCAGGACGACGGTTCCGCCATGGCGCACGATGAGGTCCGAGGCATGGCCGAGCGCCGGATTGGCGGTGAGGCCGGAGAAGCTGTCCGACCCGCCGCATTGCAGGGCGACGTTGAGATGCGAGGCCGGGACGGTGACGCGGGTGACGTTGTTCGCTTCGGGCAGAAGCTCGCGCACCTTGGCGATGCCGGCTTCGACGGTCTTCCGCGCACCGCCGCTTTCCTGGATCACCATGGTGGCGAGCCGGCTGCCGGGCTGAATGCCGCGGCTCTGCATGATCGGGCTGATCTGGTTGGTCTCGCAGCCGAGGCCGATGACGAGCACGGCCGCGAAGTTCACATGCTGCGCATAGCCCGCAATGGTGCGGCGGAGCGTATCCATCCCTTCCCCCGCGATCGCCATGCCGCAGCCGGTCTTGTGGGTCAGCGCCACCACGCCGTCGACATTCGGGTAATCGGCCAGCAGCCCCGCTTCGCCGGTGAAGGGATTGCGGCGGAAGGCTTCTGCGACGTAGCGCGCGGTGCCGGCCGAGCAGTTCACCGAGGTTAGGATGCCGATGTAGTTGCGGGTCGCGACCCGGCCGTCCGGCCGGATGATGCCCTGGAAGGTCGCCTGCGGCTGAATGTAGTCGGTGGGCTTGGCATCGGCGCCGAAGGCATGATCGCGCGCAAATTCATGGATTTCGCAATTCTGCACGTGGACATGGTCGCCCGGTGCGATGTCGGTCTTGGCGAAGCCGATCACCTGGCCATAGCGTAGGATGGGCTCCCCCTTCGGAATGGCCCTCAGCGCCATCTTATGGCCGCGCGGAATGCGCTGCCCTGCCGTCACCCCCCGATCGGCGAGCGCCGTTCCCTGGGGAATCTCCACCCGCGCGATGACCACGTTGTCGCGCGCATTGAGATGCATGGTGGAAGACAGGGTGTTCAGCATGGTTTCAATCCTTCGGCCCTTGGCGGCCGGTGCCGTTCTTGCCAGGGCCGCCCGCGCGGCGCCGGTGCGCGATCTTGCCCCGTCGGGCCCCCGCGCGCCAGAGACTTCTCGCAAGCCCTGCCTGCAAGAATCGGATTGGTCGGACGATCAGTCCGCTGGGCCGAGGACCGCAGCCGTATAGTTTTCGACGACCTGGGAGATGGGCGTGCCGCTTTCGGCCGTCAGCAGGCCGACGTTGCGCAGCACGTGGTCGGGCATCGGCCCTTTGCCCGGATGCCACAGAATCTCGCTGGACAGCGTCTGCCGCCGGAAATGCAGGCCGGCGACCGCCAGACCAAAAGGGGTGTCGCTATGGTCGAGCAGGGCATTCATTGCCGGCGTCAGACGGTCGGGCACGTACCAGTTGTCGGCATCCGATAGCACCTCGGAGCCGCACAGCAGTTGCACGCGGCGGTAGCCGAGCGCTTCGCCCGGGGCGAGGAGCAGATTGCGCCGCACGCTCTCCGGTGCGGGCTTGGGCGGCCCCGCCACCCGCTCGGCGACGATGCGGGGCTCGGCCGCGAGATGGTAGCGGGCACACCAGTCGGCGAGCACGCGGGTCGCGCTCGGATGGTCGCGCAATTCCTGCTGCAGGAGGGCGAGGCGGCTCGCGGCTGCCTGCCGCCGGGCCGCCTGTTCCTCAGCCCCGGCCATGGCCGGTAGAGCCGTCAGCCACAGCGCGAGAGCAAGCAGACCGGCGCGCCACGACACGGCTCAGGCCGTGCCGGCGACGAATTTTTCCAGCCAGTGGATGGTGTAGTCGCCCGACTGGAAGGTGGGATCGTCAAGGATGCGGCGGTGCAAAGGCAGGGTGGTCTTGACGCCGATGACCGCGAATTCGTCGATCGCGCGGCGCAGACGGGCGATCGCCTGGGCGCGGTCCGGCGCATGGACGATGAGCTTGGCGATCATCGAGTCGTAATAGGGCGGCACGCGATAGCCGCCGTAGAGCGCGCTATCGACACGTACGCCGAGGCCGCCTGGCGCATGGAAGGTGGTGATCAGCCCAGGGTTGGGAATGAAGGTGTCGGGGTCTTCCGCATTCACGCGCACTTCGATGGCGTGGCCGGAGAAGGTTACCGCCGACTGGTCGTAGCCCAGCGGCTCGCCGGCGGCGATGCGGATCTGTTCGCGCACCAGATCGACGTTGCAGACGAGTTCCGTCACCGGATGCTCCACCTGCAGGCGGGTGTTCATTTCGATGAAGGCGAACTGCCCGTCCTGATACAGAAACTCGAGCGTGCCGGCATTGCGGTACCCGAGGCCCTTGAGCGCGGTGGTCACCGTCTCGCCCAGCGCATCCCGCTGGGCGGCGGTGAGCGCGGGGGAGCCGGCCTCTTCCAGCACCTTCTGGTGGCGGCGCTGCAAGGAGCAGTCACGCTCCCCGAAATGGACGACGTTGCCGTGGCTGTCCGCCAGCACCTGCATTTCGATATGGCGCGGGCGGTCGAGATATTTCTCCATGTAGACGGCGTCGTTGCCGAAGGCGGCCTTGGCCTCGGTGCGGGCCACCTGCCAGGCTTCGGCCAGTTCGTCTGCGCTGTGGGCGACCTTCATGCCGCGCCCGCCGCCGCCGGCGGCGGCCTTGATGAGCACGGGATAGCCGATGCTGGCGGCGACTTCCGCGGCGGCCGCAAGGTTCGGCAGCGCCCCGTCCGAGCCCGGCACCAGCGGCACGCCGAGGCGCTTCATGGCGTCCTTGGCGGCGATCTTGTCGCCCATCATCGTGATATGCGCGGCAGTCGGGCCGATGAAGGCGATGCCGTGGGCTTCCACGATCTCGGCGAAATTCGCGTTTTCGCTGAGGAAGCCGTAGCCGGGATGGATCGCGTCCGCCCCGGTGATGGCGGCGGCCGAGAGGATCGCCGGGATGTTCAGATAGCTGTCGCGGGCGGCCGGTGGTCCGATGCACACGCTCTCATCCGCGAGGCGGACATGCATGGCGTCCGCATCCGCGGTGGAATGCACGGCGACGGAGGCGATCCCCATCTCGCGGCAGGCGCGCTGAACGCGGAGGGCGATCTCGCCGCGATTGGCGATGAGGATTTTCTTGAACATGCCGATTAGTCCAGAATCATCAGGACTTCGCCAAACTCCACCGGAGTTCCGGCGCCGACGATGATCTGAGACACGGTGCCGCCGCGCGGCGCCTTGATCTGGTTGAAGGTCTTCATCGCTTCGATCAGAAGCAGGGTCTGCCCGGCCTCCACGCGCTGGCCGACGGAGACGAAGTTGGGGCTCTCCGGATCCGGCGCGAGATAGGCGACGCCGACCATCGGGCTGGTCACGGCACCCGGATGGCTCGCATCGGGCGCGGCGGCGGCGGGGGCTGCTGCCGGCGCAGGCGCTGCCGCGGCGGCAACGGGCGCAGGGGCTGCCATCGCCGGCGCCGCGGCATAGCTCACGGGAGCCGGGGCGCGGGCGATGCGAACCTTGCGATCCTTTTCCGAGATTTCGATCTCGGTCAGGCCCGTCTCGTCCAGGATCGAGGCGAGTTCGCGAATGTCGTCAGGGTCAAATGACAGCCGGTTCATAGGCCACCTTCCAGAATCCGTGCCATCGCGATCAGACCCAGGGCGTAGCCATGTGTTCCGAATCCGCAAAGCACACCCGTTGCTATTTTGGAGACGTAAGAGTGATGCCGGAATTGCTCCCGGCGGTGAATATTCGAAATGTGGACCTCGACCACCGGCAGTTCGGCCGAGAGCAGCGCATCCATCAGCGACACGGACGTATGGGTCAGGCCCGCAGGGTTGATCACGATGCCGCTCGCGCGGCCCCGGCATTCCTGGACCCAGGAAATCAGCTCACCTTCACTGTTGGTCTGGCGGAAGTCGATCGCAAGCCCCAGACCCTCCGCAGTTTCAGCGCAGAGCTGTTCGACGTCGTCGAGCGTCGCCGAGCCATAGACTTCGGGCTGGCGCAGGCCGAGCATATTCAGGTTGGGGCCGTTGAGCACGGCGATCAGGGGCAGGCTCATGGCGCGCGGGCTAGCATAGGCGCGCCGTCCGGCCAATGCCCCCGCGGCATCAGGCCACCTCGCAGCATTCTTCGAAGGTGAGGCGCGGGTTGCGCGGCCCGTCCATCGGCTCGCCATAGCCCAGGCAGAGCAGGAAGTTGGAGCGCCAGCTGCGGCCGTCCATGAAAAGGCTGTCGACCTTGGCATTGTCGAAGCCGGACATCGGCCAGCAGTCGAGCCCGAGCAGGCGCGCGGCGAGGATGAGATAGCCGCCCTGGAGGCTGCCGTTGCGCATGGCAGTTTCCTGGGAGAACTCGTCGTTCCAGGCGAACCAGCTGCGGGCCTCCTCCGCCTGCGGATAGAGGCGGGGCAGGAAATCATAGAAGGATGGGTCGTATCCGACGATGACGACGACGGGCGCGGTCATCACCGCCTGCACGTTGCCGTGGGTCAGCGCCGGCCGCAGACGCTCCCGTGCTTCGCGGGAGCGGAGGAAGACGAAGCGGGCGGGGCAGCTGTTGGCCGAGGTCGGCCCCAGCTTCACGAGATCGTAGAGGTGCCGGAAGGTCTCCTCGTCCACCGGCCGGTTCGTCCAGGCGCGGGGCGTGCGGGCATGGTAGAAGGCGCGGGTCAGTTCCGGCGCCTCGAGATCATAGGGGAAGGTCTTCGGCCCGAAGGGTTCCGCCGGCGAATACGTCGCCTCGGTCTCCTCGGTTGCGGCGAGATCGGCCGCGATCATCGCCTCGCCGATGGAAGGCTCCGCGGATGCGGCCGCAGCGGAGGTTGCGGGCAGATGCGGCTCGGCCGCTGCCTCCACCTCCGTCTTGCCCTTCGGCTCAGTCACATCCGTCATACGCCCTATCCCCAAAACTCAAGCGGCGGGCTTTGATAGCACGCAGTCCGGAGGGATCAACCGGCCCCTCCGGTCAAGGCTCATTCCGCGGCCATCTGTGGCGTCGGCTCCGTCATTGCCACGGCGCGATTGAGATCGACCGACAGCAGGCGGGAAACGCCGCGCTCCATCATGGTGACGCCGTAGAGCCGGTCCATGCGCGCCATGGTGTGATGATGGTGCGTGACGACGAGGAAGCGCGTGCCGGTCTCGCGCACCACTTCGTTGAGCAGGGTGCACAGCCGCTCTACATTCGCGTCGTCCAGCGGCGCGTCCACCTCGTCGAGCACCGCGAGCGGCGCGGGGTTGGAGCGGAAGACGGCGAAGATGAGGGAGAGTGCCGTCAGCGCCTGCTCGCCGCCCGAGAGCAACGACAGGGTGGAGAGCTTCTTGCCCGGCGGCTGGGCGTAGATTTCGAGCCCGGCCTGCAGCGGATCATCCGAACCCACCAGCGCCAGATGCGCCCGTCCGCCGCCGAACATGCGCGCGTAGAACATCTGGAAATTCTTGTCGATTTCCGAGAAGACCGCCGACAGCCGCTCGCGCCCCTCGCGATTGAGGTGGCCGACCGAGCCGCGCAGCTTGGCGATGGCGGCGACGAGATCGCCCTTTTCGCGGTCCATCAGCTCGAGCTGGCGGGTGATCTCCTGCACCTCGATCTCGGCGCGCAGGTTCACGGGCCCCATCTCGTCCCGCTCCTTGGTCAAGCGCTCGAACTTGCGGCGGGCCTTCTCCTCCGCCTCCTGACTTGGCTCGCCCTGCAGTTCCGGAAACGAGGGATTGGCCCCGAGACGTTCCAGCACGCGTTCGGCGACCGTGCCCCAGGCGTGGTTCGCCTGTTCGACGGCGCTTTCGGCGCGGACCAAATTCTCGCGGGCCAGCGCCTGCGCGGTCTCTGCGGCGCGGGAGGCCTTTTCGGCGGCGCGCGCTTCGGTCTCCGCCTGCTTCAGTCGCTCGGCGATGGCGCGGTATTCGGTCTCCGCTTCGGCGAGCAGGGCGCTTTGGGCCGCGCGCTCCGTCGCGATCTTCTCCGGCGCGGCGGCGAGGGCCGCGTGCTCGGCTTGGGCTTCCTGTTGGCGCTGGCGGAGATCGGCGAGGTGGCTGCCCGCTTCCGCCGCGCGCTCGGCCCAGCCTTGGCGCTCGCGCGCCAGGCTGTCGCGCCGCTGGGCGCGGGTGCTGGCTTCGCGCAGCAGTGCGTCGTGCCGGCTGCGGCTGTCGCTTTCCTCGCGGCGCGCCAGCTGCAATGCGCTGCGCGCGGCTTCGACTTCGGCGCGCTTGGCGGAGAGGTCGGGCAGGGCGGCCGCTTCCGCGCGAATGGCCGCGAGCGCGGCGTCCGCTTCCTGCCGCTCGGGCTCGGCTGCTTCGAGCTGGGCGGCGACACCGGCGAGACGCGCTTCCGCCTGGGCGGCGCGATTGGTCAGAGCGGCGGCGGTGTTGCGCAGGCGTTCGGCCGTCTGGTCGGCCTCCCGCCGGGCCTGGCGCGCCGCCTGTTCCTCGGCGATGCCGGCACGATCCGCCGCTTGGGCGGCTTCCTGAGCGGCGCGTGCCTCCTGCGCTGCGGCATCGGCGGCGGTGCCCTCTTCCCGCAGGCGGCGCAGCCGGTTGCGCTGGGTGAGGCGCACGGTCGCGGCCGTCGGGGTGCCGGCCTTGATGGTATAGCCGTCCCAGCGCCAGACGCCGCCCTCTTCCGAGACGATGACCTGGCCGGGGCGGAGCTGCGCCTGCAGATCGGGTGCGGCCTCAGCGGAGGCGAGCAGAATGTGCGAAAGGGCGCGAGCCAGCGCCGGCGGCCCCTGCACCACGGCGCCGAGCGGCGTGCAGCCTTCGGGCATGGCGGCGCTCTCCGCCAGCGGCGGCAGTTCCCGCCAGCTGCGCGCGGCATCGCGCGCGGTCGCGGCACTCAGCTCCTCCCCGAAGGCGGCACCCAGCGCCGCTTCCAGCCCTGCCGGAACGGTAAGTTCGTCGACCAGCTGCGGCCCGGACTGGGTCTGCCCGACGCTCAGCACCTCGTTCAGCGCGCGGATCTCGGCGCGCAGCTTCGTCGCGGCGGACTCGGCCGCATTGGCCTTGTCACGCGCCGCGGCAAGCGCGCTCTGCGCGGCGACCCGCGCCTTCTCGGCGGCTTCCAGCCGGGTGGCAGCGGCCTTGCGCGCCTCTTCGGCCGTCTCGGCCGCCTCCTTCGCCTCGGCAAGTTTCTCGGGGGCAATGAGGTCCTGCGCCAGCCGGTCGCGCTCCACCGTCAGGCGGGCCACCTGCTCATTGGCGCGGCGGCTGCGCTGCTCGGCCTGGGTGACGCGGCCGGAGAGCGCCTGGACCGTGGCCGTCAGCGCCGCGTTGCGCTCGGCCGCGGCCTGCGCCGCCGTCTCTGCTGCGCGTGCTGCCTCCGCCGCATGCTGCATGGCGGCTTCGGCCTCAGCGAGTTTGCCCTTCGCCTCCTCTTCGGCGGCCGCGAGCGTCGCATCCTCGGCGGCAAGGCGGGATTCCGCCTCCGCCGCATCGCGCATCATGCCTTCGGCGCGACCGAGGTCGCGGTTCGCCTGCTCCAGCCGCTGCGTTGCCGCGGCGATGGCGGCCTTCGCGCGATTCTCCTCGGCGACGAGCTGCTCGGTCGCGACGCGCTGGCGCTCCAGCGCCGTGCGGGCGTCCGCCTCGCGGGAGCGCAGGCTCGGCAGGATTTCGCTGCCGGCGCCATGCGCCTGTTCGGCGGCGCGGTTTGCTTCGGCGGCTTCCGTCACCGCCTGCTGCGCCTTCTTCAGCGCTTCTTCGGCGGCCGCGCGGCCACGTTCGGCCCGGGCATATTGCAGACCGAGGAATTCCGCCTCCGCCGCGCGGATGAGGCCGGAGATGTTGCGGTAGCGCGCTGCCTGGCGCGCCTGTTTCTGCAAGCCCTGCAGCTGGATTTCCACCTGGCCGCGCATGTCCTCGGCGCGTTGCAGATTGGCTTCCGCCCCGCGCAGCTTCAGCTCCGCCTCGTGTCGCCGGGCGGAGAGGCCGGCGATGCCCGCCGCCTCTTCCAGGATCTGCCGCCGCTCTTCGGGCTTGGCGCCGACGATGGCGGCGACGCGGCCCTGGCCGACCATGGCGCAGCTGCGGGCACCGCTCGCCATGTCGGCAAAGAGTGTCTGCACGTCACGGGCCCGAATCTCGCGGCCGTTCAGCCGATAGCCGCTACCCGAGCCGCGTTCGATCTTGCGGGTGATCTCAAGTTCGGACTGTTCATGGTTCGGCGGCGGCACCATGCCCGCAGCATCTTCCAGCGTGACCGTCACTTCGGCGAGGTTGCGCGAAGGACGGCTGGTGGTGCCGGCGAAGATGATGTCGTCCATCTCGCCGCCACGGAGCGACCGGGCATTGCCCTCGCCCATGGCCCAGCGCAGCGCGTCCACGATGTTCGACTTGCCGCAGCCATTCGGGCCGATGATGCCGGTCAGGCCCGGCAGGATGTCCAGGCTGGTCGAATCCGCGAAGCTTTTGAACCCCGCGATGCGTAGACGGGCGAGCCGGGCCGGCATCTGCCGTTCTTACCCGGCAAGGCCGATGGCGGCGGCGAAGTCGTCGTACGACATGTCGCCGGCCTGGGTCTTGCCCTTGATGCGGAAGGAGGGAGTTGCTTCGATGTTGTACATCTTCTCGTCCGCCACCTGCTGGGTCTGAATCCAGTTCTTGAGCGCGTCGTCGCCCACTGCCTTGGTGAAGGTATCGTGGTTCATGCCGGCCAGGGCCGCCATCTTCCACAGCTCGTCCGTGTAGTTCACGCCTTGCGCGAAGGCCCAGGTGTCCTGGCTCGCGAAGAGGGCGGTGATGAAGGGGTAGTACTGGTCGGTCGGCAGGTAGCGGGCCACCATCGCGGCCTCCAGCGCCACCGCGTCGAGCGGGAAGTCATGATAGACGATGCGCAGCTTGCCGGGCTTCACCAGCTTTTCCATCACCTCGGGCATCGTCGTCATCGAGAAATGCGCGCAATGGGTGCAGGTGAGGGAGAAGAATTCGTCCACCGTCACCGGTGCGGTGGCGGAGCCGATGAAGCGCGGGCCTTCGGTGGCCGGCGCAGCATCGGCGAAGCTCATCGCCGGAAGGGCGGTGGCGCCCATCACGGCGGCGCCGGCGGTGAGAACGGAACGGCGAGAGATCATCACGGCTACCTTCAATATCTTGTGGTGAATAGCAGATCGGCCAACTAGCTGTCGATATTTCTATCGGTCAGCGCGGTTTCTGGCGGGCGGCAACCCGCTGCCCGAGACGCGCCAGCGCATCATGCAGCGGGCCTGGTGCAATCTCCGGCAGGGGCGGCGGTGGCGGCAGCGCCACCGGCCGCGGCGTCTTCGGCAAGGTCGAGAGGATGGGCATCGGCACGAAGCGGAGGCGCTGGATCGGCGCGCGGTCGCCGCTCGCGCCGAGATGGGTGTTCAGCCGCTCGATGAGCTGCGTGGACAGGTGCTGCAGTTCCATCGCGACCGGTCCCTGGCACCCGATGGTGAGTGTGCCGGCGGAGAGCTTCTGCGGCACCGTGCGCGGCCCGAGGACGGGCCCCATGATCTCCATCCAGTCGAGCATGATCTGGGCGGCGGCGGGGGAGCGGCGGCGGAAGCTCGCCCGGGTCACGCGCGGGATGATGCCGCCAAGCGGGCGCATGGCGAAGGCGCGGACGTCCTCGGGCGGCGGTTCCTTGCGTGCCGGGGCCTGCGGCGTCATCCTGCGCGCCGTGCCCTCGCCCCGCTCTTCCTCCCCCATGCGCTCCTCGCCCTCCGTCGCGCGCCTGCTCGATTGGTACGCACGGCATCGCCGCAGCCTGCCGTGGCGGGCAGAACCGGGTGAGGCCGCGGACCCGTATCGCGTCTGGCTGTCCGAAATCATGCTACAGCAGACGACGGTCGCTGCCGTCATCCCCTATTATGAACGTTTTCTAAGCCTGTTCCCCAGCGTTACGAGTCTGGCGGCGGCCGCGGACGAGACTGTGATGGCGGCCTGGGCCGGGCTCGGCTACTACGCCCGCGCCCGCAATCTGCTCGCCTGTGCGCGCGCAGTGGCGGCGATGGGGGGCAGGTTTCCCGCAAGCGTCGAAGGACTGCGAGCGCTGCCGGGCATCGGCGAGTATACCGCCGCGGCCGTCGGCGCCATCGCCTTCGGCCTGCCCGTGGTGCCGGTGGACGGCAATGTCGAGCGGGTCATGAGCCGGCTCTTCGCGATCGAGACGCCGCTGCCCCAGGCGCGCCCCGAGATCCGCGTGCGTGCGGCCTCCTTGATGGAGCAAGAGGCGGCGCGGGATGCACCGTCGGACACCGCGCAGGCGCTCTTCGATCTCGGCGCCACGCTCTGCACGCCCGCCAATCCCGCCTGCGCCCTCTGCCCCTGGAGCGACGCCTGCGCCGGGCGGGAGCGCGGGATCGCCGCCACGCTGCCGCGCAAGGCGCCGAAGGCCGCGCGGCCCATCCGTTTTGGCGCCCATTTCCATCTGACGGACGAGCAGGGGCGGCTGCTGTTGCGCCGCCGCCCCGAGAAAGGCCTGCTCGGCGGCATGGTGGAAATTCCCGGCACGTCCTGGCGCGCCGAGCCTTGGGAGCCCGCCGAAGCGCTGGCCGCGGCGCCCTTGGCCCAGGCGCCCTGGGTGAAGCTCGGCGAGGTGCGCCATGTCTTCACGCATTTCGAGCTGCGGCTCGTGGTCTATGGCGCGTCGGTCGTGGCCATTCCCGATGGCGCGATCGGGCAAGGCTTTCTCTGCCCGGCCGACGAGGTTGTGGCCCAGGCGCTGCCGTCTCTCATGGCAAAATGCCTGGCCTTGGGCCAAAAGACCGAAGCGCAGGCGGTGTCCGCCGCCCACCCGACCACCGACCTTCTCGTTTAGTCGTTCAGGGAGTGAGCCCATGAAAACCCGTGCCGCCGTTGCCCGCGCCAAGGCGCAGCCGCTCAGCATCGAGACGATCGACCTGGAAGGCCCCCGCGCGGGTGAAGTCCTGGTCGAGATCAAGGCGACCGGCATCTGCCATACGGACGAGTTCACCCTCTCGGGTGCCGATCCGGAAGGGCTCTTTCCCTCCATCCTCGGCCATGAGGGCGCGGGTGTGGTGGTGGATGTGGGCCCTGGCGTCACCAGCCTGAAGAAGGGTGACCACGTCATTCCGCTCTACACGCCGGAATGCCGTAACTGCGAATACTGCCTCAGCCGCAAGACCAATCTCTGCGTCGCCATCCGCAGCACGCAAGGCCAGGGGCTGATGCCGGACGGCACCTCGCGCTTCTCCTGCGAGGGCGAGCCGATCTACCACTATATGGGCACCTCGACCTTTTCGAACTTCACCGTCCTGCCCGAGATCGCGCTCGCCAAGATCCGCGAGGACGCACCTTTCGAGAAGGTCTGCTACATCGGCTGCGGCGTCACCACGGGCATCGGCGCCGTCATCAATACGGCGAAGGTGGAGCCAGGCGCCAAGGTCGTGGTCTTCGGCCTGGGCGGCATCGGGCTGAACGTGGTGCAGGGTGCCAGGCTCGCCGGCGCCGAGATGATCGTGGGCGTGGACCTCAACCCCGGCCGCGTGCCGATGGCCGAGAAATTCGGCATGACGCATTTCGTCAACCCAGCCGAGGTCGAGGGCGATCTGGTGCCCTATCTCGTCAACCTCACCAAAGGCGGGGCAGATTACAGCTTCGAATGCATCGGCAACGTGAAGGTGATGCGCCAGGCGCTGGAATGCGCGCATCGCGGCTGGGGCAAGTCCATCATCATCGGCGTGGCGCCCGCCGGGGCGGAGATCAGCACACGGCCCTTCCAGCTCGTCACCGGCCGGCAGTGGCTGGGCACCGCCTTCGGCGGCGCGCGCGGGCGGACAGATGTGCCGCGTATTGTTGACTGGTACATGGACGGCAAGATCAATATCGACGATCTGATCACCCATGTTCTGCCCTTCGAGCAGATCAACGAGGGTTTCGATCTCATGAAGCGCGGCGAGTCGATCCGGACCGTCGTCACCTACTGACCGGCAGACGGCCGGTGGGGATCAGCCCTGCCGGCCGCGACCGAAGGGGGTGACCCGCTTCGGCCGGCTCGCGGCCTCTACCGCGGCCACCCGGTCTTCCGGCACGCCACGGGAGAATTCCTCGGCCAGGATGAAGCCCACGCCGAGCAGGACCGGGCCCAGGAAGACGCCGAGGATTCCGAAGGCGAGCGCCCCGCCGAGCACGCCGAGTAGCACCAGGATGAAGGGTAGGTGCGCGCCACGGGCGATGAACCAGGGGCGCACCAGGCTATCGGCGATCGAAATGCCGATGCCGCACCAGGCGGCAAGGGCGAGCCCCGCGACGTCCGATCCCGAACTCAGCAGCCAGATCGCCGCGGGCACCCAGATCAGCGCGCCGCCGCCCGGCACGAGCGAGAAGAAGGTGCCAGCCAGCGCCAATGGCGCCGCATTGGGAACGCCGCTCACCCAGAGGCCGAGGCTGAGCATCACCCCCTGCACGAGAGCGGTGCCGAGAATGCCGTAGACCGCGCCCCGCACCGTGGCGCCCACGATCCCCAGAAGCCGCTCCGCCTGGTCACCGATGATCCGCGTCAGGATGCCGGCGATGCCGTGGGCCAGCCCGTCGCCATAGAGAAAGAAGAAAAAGGCGATGAAGAGGGCGAGCCCCATCCGGACGATGCCGTCGGTGATCGCCATCAGCAGGTGCAGCCCTTCCTTCGCGGCGAAGCCCATATAAGGATGGATCGCCGCCTGCAGGCTTTCGAGATCGGCCGACCAGTGGTTCCAGACGTCGGCCACCGTCGTGCCGAACAGCGGCAGGGCCGCGACCCAGGCAGGAGCCGGGGGCAGGCCGAAGATCAGCACTTCGTTGATCATGCGGCGCAGATTGGCCGCGTTCTGCAGACCGCTCTCCGCGATCAGAGAAAGGGGCAGGAGAATGAAGAGGGCCGCCATCAGAATCATGACGAGGGCGGCGAGGCCGCGCGACAGGCGCAACTGTGCCCTGAGACGGACATAGATGGGCCAGGTGATGAAGGTCAGGATCGCGGCCCAGGCAATCGCGGCGATGAAGGGCTGCAGCACGGTGAAGCAGCCGGCGAACAACGTGCCGAGCAGCACCCAGATGAGCAGTCGTTCGGTCACGGGGTGCGGATTCCTTGCAGCGAGCGGGGTATTCTCGCTCTGTACAGCATATTCGTGGCAGGGGGCAGAGCGTGCCTGCGCGTCTGCAACATCGGCCGGCGCCATGGCCGGTGGCAGCCTCCGCAGGGCCGCATGCGGTCTGTCGAGAATATGAGTTGAGAGCGCACGTCCAGACCGTCAGTCTGCCGCTGATGGGAACCATCAACCGCAAGACCCTCCGTCTGCCGAAGGCGGGCAACTGACCTTGGACCGCGCAGGCGGGGCGGGTGGTGGGCCTGCCGGTTTCCAAGGGGCGCGTGCGCCGGTCGCGGCGGCGCGCGGTACCGGCCTCGCGCTCTTTGCCCTCATGCTGGCGAGTTTCGGCATCGGCACCGGCGAATTCGTCATCGTCGGCCTTGTGCCCAGCCTCTCGTCCGGGCTTCACGTATCGGTCCCGACCGCCGGTCTGCTCATCTCGGTCTATGCGCTGAGCGTCGCCTTCGGCTCGCCCCTCGTTGCCGCACTCCTCTCCTCGATGCCGCGCCGGCAGGCGCTGGTGCTGCTAATGGGCGTATTCCTGGCGGGGGATGTGGCTTGCGCCGTGGCGCCCGGCTTCGGGGTCCTGATGACCGCGCGGGTGGTGACGGCGCTCGCCCATGGCGCCTTCTTCGGTACGGCGGCGATCGTCGCCGGACGGCTGGCGCCGCCCGGCAAGGCCGTCCGGGCGGTCGCGCTGCTCTTCACCGGCATGACGGTCGCGAACGTCATCGGGGTGCCGGCCGGCACCTGGATCGGACAGATCGCGGGCTGGCGCGTGACCTTTGCGCTGGTGGCGGTTCTGGCGGCCGCGGCGCTGCTCGCCATGTTACTCTGGATGCCGCGGGAGCTGGGGCGCGGCGAGGGCGGGATCAGGCAGGAACTCACCGCACTGCGGCAACCCCAGATCTGGCTTGCCATGCTGATCAGCGCGCTGTCCTCGGCCGCGCTGTTCACGGTGCTGAGCTTCCTGACGCCGCTGCTGGAGCGGGAAGCGGGCTTCGCGCCGCATGGCGCAGCCTGGGCGCTCTTCGTCTTTGGCGCCGGGCTCACCGTAGGTGGCCTCGTCGGTGGGCGCTTCGCGGACCGTCACGCCTTGCGGGCGATCCGCGCTTTGCTGGTCGTGGACGCCGTGGCCCTGATCGGGCTCGGCCTGCTGGTGCGGAGCGGGCCGCTGGCCCTGATCGCCATCTTCTTCTGGGGCGTCGCTGCCTTCGCGCTGGTGCCGCCTCTGCAGCAGCGGGTGGTGGCAGAAGCACAGGATGCGCCGCAGCTCGCCTCCACGCTCAACCAGTCTGCCTTCAATCTGGGCGACGCCGCGGGGGCCGCGCTGGGTGCGGCGATCCTGGGCGGGGGCTTCGGCTATATCTGGCTACCGGCAATCGGTGCCATCGTCCTCGGCCTCGCGCTCGTGCCGGCGTGTCTGAGCAGGGCCGCGCCGCGCTAGCATCGATCGTCTTCGGCGACCCTTGCCCCTCGGGAAGGGCAGGAGGAAACTAGCGGCCTCATGGAGGGAGACGCCGATGACCCCGCTCGTCAGCACCGAATGGCTCGCCGACTACCTCGGCGACGCCGACATCATCCTCTGCGACTGTTCCTTCTATCTGCCGAATGACCCACGTGACGCCCAGGCCCTCTTCACCGAGGCGCGCATCCCGGGCGCAAGGTTCTTCGACATCGATGCGATCAAGGACACGGCGACCGACCTGCCGCACATGCTGCCGCGGCCGGAGGCGTTCGCTGCGATGATGGGCGCCCTCGGGATTGGGAACGACAGCCGCGTGATCTTCTACGATCAGCTCGGCTTGTTCTCCGCGGCGCGCGGCTGGTGGATGCTGCGTGCCATGGGGCATGACCGCGCGGCGGTGCTCGACGGCGGCCTGCCCAAATGGCGCGCCGAAGGCCGGCCGCTGGAGAGCGGCCCCGCCGCGGCGCCGACACCCGCCCGGTTCAGCCCCGCTTTCCGGCCCGAGCGCGTGCGCGACCTCGCCGCCATGCGCGACATCGTGAGCGATGGCTCGGCCCTCGTTCTGGATGCACGGCCGGCCGGCCGCTTCCAGGGCACGACCCCCGAGCCACGCCCCGGCATGCGCGGCGGCCATATGCCCGGCGCGCACAACATCCCCTTCAACGACCTCCTGGCCGCCGACGGGACGATGCTGCCGGCCGAAGGCCTGCGCGCGCGCTTCGCGGCCGAAGGGGCGGATGGCAGCCGACCCGTGGTGACGAGCTGCGGCACCGGCGTCACCGCCGCCGTGCTGACGCTCGGCCTCGCCGTCGCGGGGTTGCCCGAAGGCGCGCTTTATGATGGGTCTTGGACCGAATGGGGCAGCCGCCCCGACACGCAAGTGGAATCCCGCACCGATGGCTGACATGGACGACCGGCTGCCCGAAGGGCAGCGCTTCGCGACGCGACTGACGCAGATGGGGCGCCCCGGTGCCCGCGTGCATGGCTTCGTCAATGCGCCGCTGGTGCGCGGCTCCACCGTGCTGCACCCCGACCTCGCGCATCGCAAGAGCGTCGGCGGCCAGCACTACGAGCAGGCGATGATCTACGGCACGCACGGCACGCCCACGCATTTTGCGCTGGAGAATGCCATCGCCGAGATCGAGGGCGGCACGCGCTGCCAGATCGTCTCCTCTGGCCTCGCCGCCATCACCACGCCGCTGCTCGCCTTTCTCAAGACCGGCCAGCATCTGCTGGTGCCGGACAGCGTCTATGGCCCGACCCGCCGCTTCTGCAACGGCATGCTGGCCGGTCTCGGGATCACGACGACCTATTACGACCCGCTGATCACCGCCGAAGCCCTCGCCGGCCTGTTCCGGCCCGAGACCGCGGTGCTCTTCCTCGAAAGCCCGGGCAGCCATACCTTCGAGGTGCAGGACGTGCCGGCGCTTGCGGCGGTCGCCCATGAGAAGGGCTGCGTCGTCATGATGGACAACACCTGGGGGCTGCACTTCTTCCAGCCCTTCCGCCATGGTGTGGACGTCTCCATCCAGGCGGCAACCAAGTATATCGGCGGTCATTCCGACATCATCCTCGGCTCGGTGACCGTCGCCGAGGACGCGCATTGGCGCCAGCTGCGCGATGCGGCGACCGCGCTCGGCCAGTTTGCGAGCCCGGACGACTGCTGGCTGGCGCTGCGCGGCATCCGCACGCTGGGCGTGCGGCTCGCGCATCAGATGCAGCAGGGCCTACACATGGCGCGCTGGCTGGAAGCGCGCCCGGAAGTGGCGCAGGTGCTGCACCCGGCCCTGCCGGGTGCGCCTGGCCATGAGTTCTGGAAGCGCGACTTCACCGGCGCCTCCAGTCTGTTCGGCGTGGTGCTGAAGCCGGAGTTCGGAGTCGATGCCGTCTCCGCCATGATCGACGGCATGACGCTCTTCGGCATCGGCGCGTCCTGGGGCGGGTATGAAAGCCTGATCCTGCCGACCTCGGGCACGATCTCCCGCAGCGCCGGCACCGGTGTCTTCGGCGGCGAGATCATGCGGCTGCACATCGGGCTCGAGGATCTGGCGGACATCAAGGCGGATCTCGAACGCGGCTTCGCCCGGCTGCACGAGGTCTCCGGTGTCTGACATTTCGGAGGCCACCATCGCCGAGACGCTGTCCGCCATCGCCTTCAACGCGGATGGCCTGGTCGCGGCCATCGCCCAGGCCGAAGGCACGGGCGAAGTGCTGATGATGGCCTGGATGAACCGGGAGGCGGTGGAAGAGACGCTCGCCACCGGCCGCGTCTGCTATTTCAGCCGCAGCCGGGGCAAGCTCTGGCGCAAGGGTGAAAGCTCAGGCCAGCGACAGCATCTGGTGGAGCTTCGCGTCGATTGCGATGGCGACACGCTGCTGCTGGTGGTGCGGCAGGAGGGCGTCGCCTGCCATACGGGCCGGCGCTCCTGTTTCTACCGGGCGGCGCGTCCGGAGGGGTTCGTCACCATCACCGAACCCGAAATCTCACCCGAAGCCCTCTACGGACACGGGCACTAGCCTCTCGCTCAGTGGTTCTCGAACTGGGGGCCGACGAAGGTGAACATGCTGTCGGGGTAATTCCCGCCATAGGTCACGTCGTAGAGGCTGATCTGCGTCTTCTTGCCCTGCGCATCGGTGATGATCCAGCTGCGCAGCGTCAGCGGATCGGTGGCGAAGATCAGTGTGATCGTGCCCCCCTGCGGCTTGTCGCTGCGGACGATGGAGAGCTGGATCTGGCCCGGTGCGCGGGCGATGCCGGTGACGGTCACCTTGCCCGACAGCTTCAGATTCTTCTCGAGCAGCAGGCCGAGCGGCGTCGAGGAGAGGAAGATGTTCGTCGTCTGCTTCACCGCCGGATCGTAGAAGACGAGCAGCCCGTGGCCAGCGACGAGCAGCATGCGGTCCGGCGGATCGTATTCGAAGCGCATCCGGCCGGGCCGATGCATCCAGACATTGCCGCCGATCGAATTGCCCTGGGCGTCCACCTGCAGGAAGCGCGCCTTCAGGCTTGTGATGCCGTTGAGATAGGCCTCGATCTTGGCGATGTCGGCCTGATCCTGCGGCGTGGTTGGGGGGGAGGCGGTAAGCTGCGCATGCGCGGCAGGCGCCCCGAGCAGGGCGACGGGCAGCGCGAGGAGGGGCAGCCAGGCGAAAAGCGTGCGACGGTTCATGGACCCCGATGTGGCATTGCCGCGCGGTCTTGAGAAGACGTCTGTGATGTCGGCTGGATTACGGAAAAGCAGGGTGGTTCAGGCAGCCGCCGGCATGCGCAGCGGCAGCTGCATCGCACCGCTGTAGGAGGGGGCGTGCAGGCCCGTGGCCGTCACGTGCCGGAAGGCGGTGGCATCCGCGAAAAGGGCGCGCAGCAGGAGATTGTTCAGCCGGTGGCCAGAGCGGCTGCCGGTGAAGCGGCCGATGAGCGGGCCGCCGGCAAGGGCGAGGTCGCCCACCGCGTCCAGCACCTTGTGGCGCACGAATTCCTGCGGCACCCGCAGACCCTCGGGGTTGAGGATGCGGCTCCCCTCGACCACCAAGGCATTGGCAAGGCTGCCGCCGCGGGCGAGGCCCGCTGCCTGCAGCTGCTTGATCTCCTGCGCCAGGGCGAAGGTGCGGCAGCGCGCAAGTTCGGCGCGGAAGCTGTCCTCCGTCAGACGGAGATCGAAGCTCTGCTGGCCGATGGCCGGAGCAGAGAAGTCGATCGACATAGACAGGTCGAGGCCGAGCCAGCTGCGGCCGGCGGGAAGCGGCTCGAGGGTGGCGGTTGCGCCATTCTCCGATACGGTGATGGGCTTCAGCACCTCGATCATGTCACGCGGCGCGGCGAGATCGGCGATGCCCGCACAGTCGATCAGAAAGAGGAAGGGCGACGCGGAGCCGTCGAAAATCGGGATTTCCGGACCATCCACTTCGATGATGGCATTGTCGATTGCGCAGGCGGCGAGCGCGGCCATGATGTGCTCGATGGTGCCGACGGTCGCTTCCGGATGGCCGGGCGCGGAGAGCTTCGTGCAGAGGCGGGTATCGGTCACGAGATCGAAGCGGGCGGGCAGGTCGATGCCCAGATCCGTACGACGGAAGACGATGCCCGTGCCGGCCGGCGCAGGCTTGAGCACGAGCCGGGTCTCGCGACCGCTGTGCAGGCCGGTGCCCTGGCAATCAATCGCGTGACGCAGCGTGCGGGACGCCGCGGGAATTGCCGTCTCGGTATAATGGTTCGGCAATCCGTCCATACCCCTGGTCTCCACATTCAAGACCCGCGGGCATGCCTTCAGGCACCGCCACACGGGTTCAGACGTAATCTTAACCTGGGGATCAGAGAAGCATTCTGGGATGGCAACCGCCAGTCAATGATTGTTGCCCAGTGTTACCGCATAACCGACTGTTTTTAAAAATTTTTGATTCAGTCGACCGTCATTGTTGCGAAAGCGCAGCGCGGAGCCGGGCGGCGCCGGCCGCATCTTTGACCAGGCCTTGGCGCAGGAAGAGGTCGATCAGCACCAGGTTGACGTTGAACTTGAAGTCCTCGGTCTCGACCACGGCCTCGAAGGCCCGCGCGATCGGCCAGAGCTCGAAGCCGGCGACCTCGCCGTCGCTCGGCCGCGGGGTGAAGTCCTCCGGCAGATCGAGGTCGTAGCAATGCAGCAGGTCGCGACGCAGCCCTTCCTGCCGCTCCATGTCGTAGCGGATGTGCCCGACGGCGACCGCCGATCGCGCCAGCTCCGCCGGCACAGCCGCTTCTTCCTCCGCTTCCTTGAGCAGCGTTTCCTCCGGGCTCATGCCCGCCGAGACGCCGCCCGCCACGATGTGGTCGAGCTTACCGGGGTCGAGCAGCTTGTCCTGCGCCCGCCGCGCGACCCAGAGGTGAAGCCCGTCCGCGCGGCGCACGAGGCCGTTCAGATGCACGCCGTAGGAGATGGTCCCGAAGAGCGGAACGGCGCCGCGGTCGACCTGGGTGAGGGCCGGCCCGGTGTCGCTCGCGCGCACGTCGAACGCCTCGTCGCGCCAGCGGAACCAGGTCGCCTCGCAGAGAGCCTTGGCAATGGCCGGCAACTCTGCCGCGCGGTCCGCGGGCAGGGTGACGCCGCCGCCGGCGTCGCGGTCGAGACCCGCGGTCTCCGCCAACGCTTCGGCAAAGGCAGGCTTCAGCCAGCCAACAGCATGGTCGCCGATGCGGAAGGGCAGACGCTCGCCCGGCAAGATCGCGTTGTGCGCGGCCTCGATATGCCGCAGTAGTTTTTCGGTGACGCGATCAGCCATGATCAAGAAGCCTTTGCATGGGGCGGGGGGCGGTGCCACATGCGCAGCCATGGCATCTACACCCGCATCGAATCCATTAGGGGAGGGCGCGGCCGCCGCGCCTCCCGTCGACAAGGATACGGCGTTCCGGACAATCCGGATGTTGCTTCCTTACCTGTGGCCGGCGGGCGACGCCATGGCGCGGCTGCGGGTCGTTCTGGCCTTCGCTTGCCTCATCCTGGCCAAGGTCGCGACGATTTACGTGCCGATCTTCTATGCCCGCGCGGTGGACCATCTGGCCCCGAAGGCCGCGCATGCGGTGGGCGGCAGCGCGGCGGCTGCGGCCGTCATCACCGTCCCACTGGCCCTCATCATCGGCTATTGCATCCTGCGCATCGCCTCGGGGGCTTTCGCGGAGCTGCGCGATGCCGTCTTCGCCTCGGTCCAGCAGCATGCGGTGCGCCGCATCGCGCTGCAGACCTTCGAGCACATGCACAAGCTGTCCCTGCGGTTCCATCTGGATCGCCACACCGGCGGCCTGTCCCGCGCCATCGACCGTGGGACGCGCGGAATCGAGCAGGTGCTGCGCTTTGCCGTCTTCAACATCCTGCCGACGCTGCTCGAAATGTTGCTCGTCGTCATCGTCATGTGGCGCATCTTCGACTGGCGCTATGCGGCGATCGTGGTGGTGGCCGTCGGTCTCTACGTCGCCTTCACCCTGTCCTTCACCAATTACCGCGTGCGCTTCCGCCGGCTGATGAACGACTCCGATTCCGACGCGCAGACCAAGGCGGTGGACAGTCTGCTGAACTACGAAACGGTGAAGTATTTCGGCAACGAGGCGCTGGAAATCGATCGGTTCGACAAGGCCCTGGCGCGGTACGAGCGCGCGGCCGTGCGGTCCCAGGTGACGCTGAACTTCCTCAACATCGGTCAGACCGTGATCATCGCGCTCGGCCTGGGCGCCATCATGCTGCTGTCGGCACAGGAGGTCGCGGCCGGCCGGATGTCGGTCGGGCGCTTCGTGCTCGCCAACACCTATCTGATGCAGCTCTATACGCCATTGAACTTCCTCGGCTTTGTCTATCGCGAGGTGAAACAGGGGCTGGTCGATACCGAGCACCTCTTCAGCTTGATGCGCGTGGGCGCCGAGATCGAGGACGCGCCGGGCGCCCAGCCGCTGCGCACCGCCGGGCGAACGGCAGCGCTCAGCTTCGAAGACGTGCACTTCGGCTACAATGCCGACCGGCCCATCCTGCAGGGCGTGAGCTTCCAGATTCCCGCCGGCGGCAATCTGGCGATCGTGGGGCCCACCGGCGCCGGCAAATCCACCATCACCCGGCTGCTCTTCCGTTTCTACGACATCGGGTCCGGCAGCATCCGGATCAACGAACAAGACATCCGTGACGTGACGCAGGACAGCCTGCGCGCGGCCATTGGCGTGGTGCCGCAGGATACCGTGCTGTTCAACGACACCATCCGCTACAACATCCGCTATGGCCGGCCGGACGCGAGCGATGCAGAGGTGGAGGAGGCCGCGCGGCTCGCCCAGCTGCACGACTTCATCCTCGCTTTGCCGCAAGGCTACGAGACGAAGGTGGGCGAGCGCGGGCTGAAGCTCTCAGGCGGCGAGAAGCAGCGCGTCGCCATCGCACGCACTCTGCTGAAGAACCCGGCCGTGCTGATCCTGGACGAGGCGACGAGCGCGCTCGACACCCGCACCGAACAGGAGATTCAGGCGGCGCTCCGCGCCATCGCCCAGAACCGCACGACGCTGACCATCGCCCATCGCCTCTCCACGGTGGTGGACGCGGACGAGATCATCGTGCTCGAAGCTGGGCGGGTTGCCGAGCGCGGCAGCCACTGGAATTTGCTCAGCCGAGGCGGCATCTATGCCCGCATGTGGGCCGCCCAGGCCGAGCAGGAGGAGGGGGCCGAAGCCGAGCGGACGGTCAACGCGGAAGCGGTTGCCCTTGCCGAACGCACCTCCTCCGCCCCGCAATCCACGAAGGAAGTCACACCATGAGCTCCAGCGACGACCGCTCCGATCTGTCCGACATCGCCCAGGCTGCGCCGGAGCTGCGCCATGCGGGCGCCGTGGTGGACCAGGCGATCGAATACCTTCTGAAGGAGAAGGTGGACGCCATCTCCATCGCCTCTGCCCTGCTGGGCGGGGCGCTCGGCATGTTGTCGATGAATCTCGACCGGGATCAGGTTCTGGCGGTGCTGGATCAGGCCCGCGCTAGCGTCTCCTCGGGCGAGATGGAAGGCCTGTCCCACCCGCCTGCGCAGGGACATGCCTGATCCCTTCCCGGCGGGCGTCGGAATCGGGCGGGACGGCTTGACGTTACAGTCCGGTTTCGCCATAAGCCCGCCTCCGTCGGGAAGCCGCGCTCCCCTTTCGCGCGCGGCGTGACCCGCTTGATGTGTTCGAGGTTTCCTATGTCCCGTCGCTGCGAGATCACCGGCAAAGGCGTTCTGTCTGGCAACAACGTCAGCCACGCCAATAACAAGACCCGCCGCCGCTTCCTGCCCAACATTCAGGACGCGTCCGTGATGTCCGATATTCTCGGCGCCCCGGTGAGCCTGCGCGTCACCGCGCGCGGCCTGCGCACGATCGAGCACAAGGGCGGCATCGACGCCTTCCTGCTCGGCACGCCGACGGCGAAGCTCTCCGCCGAGGCGAAGGTGCTGAAGCGCCGCGTCGAGCGCGCCGCCGCCCGTAAGAGCGCCTAAGACCTCTCCAGGAGTGCCCCGGCATTTGCCGGGGTTTTCGACCCGAGCCGATCAGCCGCCCGTCATACTCATGTGACGGGCTAGCTGTTTTTGGGCCGGTGCGTCGCTGATGATGAAATCGTGCTTGCGCGGCTTGCGGGCGATCGCCTCCCGCAGGATGGCCTCCATCTCCGCGTCGGAGGCTCCCTGGCGGAGTGGTGTGCGCAAATCCGCCTGGTCTTCCTGGCCGAGGCAGAGGAAGAGCGTGCCGGTGCAGGTCAGCCGCACACGGTTGCAGGCATCGCAGAAATGGTCGGTGAGGGGCGTGATGAAGCCGATCCGCCCGCCCGTTTCCGCCACTCGCCAATAGCGCGCGGGGCCCGGTGCCACACCCGTCTCACCCGTCTCTGCGTCACGCCGCAAGGTCCAGTGCGCGCCCAGCCGCTGCCGGACGGTGGTGAGCGGCAGATAATGCTCCACCCGGCTCTCGCCGGTCTCGCCCAGCGGCATGGTCTCGATCAGGCAGAGGTCGAAGCCCTCCCGCCCGCACCACATCAGCAGATCGTCGAACTCATCCTCGTTGAGGCCGCGCAATGCCACGGTGTTGATCTTGATGCGGAGGCCTGCGGCCTTGGCGGCGGCGATCCCCTCCAGCGTCTGTTCCAGCCGGCCGCCGCGGGTGATGGTGCGGAACCGCTCGGCCTGGAGCGTATCGAGGCTGACGTTGATGCGGCGCACCCCGGCGGCCACCAGCCCCTCGGCATGACGTGCCAGCTGGCTGCCATTGGTGGTCAGCACCAGCTCTTCCAGCCCGCCTGGCCCGATCTCGGCGCCCAGCGTCGCGATCAGCCGCATGACGTCCCGCCGCACCAGCGGCTCGCCCCCGGTGATGCGGAGCTTGCGGGTGCCGAGGCGGATGAAGAGCCGGCCCAGCCGCTCCAGCTCCTCGAAAGTCAGCAACTCCTCCCGCGGCAGGAAGGTCATCTGCTCCTGCATGCAGTAGAGGCAGCGCAGATCGCAGCGGTCCGTCACCGAGATGCGCAGGTACGAAATGGTCCGGCCGAAGGGGTCGATCAGCGGTGAGGCGGCCATCACTCATCCACCAGTTCGAGGGAGACGACCTGGGCATTGATCAGCCGCTTGCCCGCTTCCTCGAAGTTCACGGTGATGCGGTCGTTGACGACCGACTGCACCTGGCCGATGCCCCAATCGGGGCAGGCCGGATGGCGCACCCAGGCACCCGGTTCGATGAAGAGAAAGCGGCGATCGGTCATCGGCGGAGGCGAGCCCTCTTGCGGTTCTGAAACCCATACGCTGGGCGCGGCCGAATGGTAACGACCTCAGGCGGCGAAGGCCAATCGGCCCGCCCCCGACACATTTGGGCAATCAATGTGACGTTTTGAGTGGTTCATTCAAGTGTCACTGGGGTGTGAGGCGTCGAAGCACTAGGGGGATGCGCGACCGGACATTCGAAAACGCGAGTCGCGCCCATGAATGACGTGCCCTTTGCTCCTCGTCCGCAGCGCACCAACGCGCAATCGGCCAAGGCACCGCTCTACCGTTCCGTCTTCATTTCCGACGTGCATCTCGGCACCAAGGGAAGCAAGCCGGAGATGCTGAACGACTTCCTGGCGGATGCGACCTGCGAGCGGCTCTACCTCGTGGGCGACATCATCGATGGGTGGCGCCTCCGCCGCTCCTGGTTCTGGGACCAGCACCATGATGCCGTGCTACGCACGATCCTGCGCCACGCCAAACATGGGGCCGAGGTTATCTACATCCCCGGCAATCACGACGAGATGATGCGCGCCTGGCTGCCCCTGGGTCTCGAAATCGCCGGCGTCCGCCTCGCCGAAGAGGCTGTCCACGTGACGGCGGACGGCAAGCGCCTGCTGGTGATCCACGGCGATGCCTTCGACAGCGTGGTGCGCTACGCCAAATTCCTCGCCCATCTCGGAGACCAGGCTTACACGATGGCGCTGGTCGCCAATCGCTGGTTCAACTGGGGCCGCCGCCATCTCGGCTATCCCTACTGGTCGCTCTCCGCCTGGCTGAAGCGCCAGGTGAAGGAAGCGGTGAAGTTCATTGACAGCTTCGAGGTGGCGCTGGCCCAGGAAGCCCGCACCCGCGAGATGGATGGCGTGATCTGCGGCCATATCCACCATGCCGAGATGCGGCTGATCGGCGAGACCCGCTACTACAATACCGGTGACTGGGTAGAGAGCTGCACGGCGCTGGTGGAGCATCACGACGGGCGCTTCGAGCTGATCGACTGGCCGAGTGTGCTGCGCCAGAGCGTGGCGCCGGCGCCGGCCCGGCGCTCCGCCAAGGCCGCTGCCGATGCGATCCTGCCTGGCGCCGAGGCCGATCTGGCCGAGCCGATGCCGGCATGACGGCCTGGCCCAGCCGCGTCGCCATCGTCTCGGATGCCTGGCATCCGCAAGTCAATGGCGTGGTGCGCAGCCTCGGGCAGATCGTGGCGGAGCTGCAGGCGCGGGGCATCGCGGTCGAGGTCTTCGGACCGGACCGATTCCGCACGCTGCCTTGTCCCTTCTATCCCGAGATCCGGCTGGCCCTGATGCCAGGGTCCGGCTTGCGTCGCATGCTGGAAGACTTCGCCCCCGACGCGCTGCATATCGCGACCGAGGGGCCGCTCGGCCTCGCCGCGCGGCGCTGGGCGCGGCAGCGGGGGCATGCCTTCACCACCTCCTTCCACACCCGCTTTCCGGAGTATGTGGCGGCCCGCCTGCCGCTACCCCGCATCTGGACGGAGCGCGTGGTCTACCGCTGGATCCGGCGCTTCCATGGCGCTGGCTCCGCCGTGATGGCTGCAACCCCGAGCCTCATCCGGGAATTGCGCCAGCGTGGCTTCGGCAATGTTTGCCATTGGAGCCGTGGCGTGGACACGCAGAGCTTCCACCCCGGCCTGCGCCGGGAGGATAGCGACCTGCCGCGGCCGATCTTCCTCTATGCCGGGCGTCTCGCGGTCGAGAAGAACATCGAGGCTTTCCTCAAGCTCGATCTCCCTGGCTCTAAACTCGTGGTGGGCGACGGGCCGGATCGCGCGCATCTCGAGCGGCGTTTTCCCGAGGCCCGCTTCACGGGCATGCTGAAGGGCGAAGCGCTGACGACGGCTTATGCCTCGGCCGACGTCTTCGTCTTTCCGAGTCGGACGGACACCTTCGGCCTGGTGATGCTGGAAGCCTTGGCCTGCGGCACCCCCGTCGCGGCCTATCCCGTCACTGGCCCGCGGGACGTGTTGGGCGGCGCGGCCGAACCCGTGGGTGGCCTCAACGACGATCTGCGCGCCGCAGCGCTCCAGGCGCTGACGGCGGACCGCGCCGCCTGCCGGCGCTTCGCCGAAGGCTATTCCTGGGCGGCGGCGAGCGCGATGTTCCTGCGCAATCTGGTGCCGATGGCGGCAAAGCGTAGTTACGCTCGTCCCTTAGCACGCAACGGGTTGTCTCTTGCTCGATAGTCCATCGTGTGCGTGGGCGCGTCTGCTAACGGATATGCTCAAAGGACTACTGCTCTACCTCAGCGGAGGGGGAGGCGCTTTGCTTCGTCTGAGAAAACCGATTGAAGCACTGAACAAGGAATACATATACCCACGGAACTTCCAGCCATCGCGCGCAGCCAATAAGAAACACGAGTGATATCAGTATTATAAAGGCGTTAGGCAGCACTGTTCCTTCGAATTTAAAAAGGATGCAATCAATCAGAACGGTAACGCCCAACAGCCAAAAAAACCGTTCAATTTTACGCTGGGCCTTCTCTTCCTCCAGTCGCGATTCTAACGCAGCAGCACTTAAAGCACTTGGAGTAGACTCCTTAAGCGCAAGCAGTTGATCAATTCGGCTGGAGATGTCCTGCGGTGATTCGGGCCCGGCATTCATTGATGATAGCCTCGTCAGGAATTTTAATTCCACGAACGCCAGGGATGTAATGCGCGGCCCATGCGCCCCTTTCCCAGTGAGTTATTTCTACAAGTTCTCCAGGAGGAACAGCAAGTAGATCACGGCAAACATCTGCCAGATATTCCCGTCGTTTACTGCTTGCAGCAAAAGGTCGGGCATCTGGAAATACGTCCTGGATCGGCGCTTTGCCAAACATCCTCACCTGCTTGTAGACTTGCGGAGCTACAGGGCCATAGTCCCAGGCTTCGAAATGCAAATCCACCAATCGCTCGCCTTCCATACCCAGGAAGGCCATTTGGCCGACGTACAAAAGCTTCTGCAGTTGCAGATTGGTTACCTGCCAGTTGCCAGTTTCACAGATAAATTTGCAAACCGAATCGGGCCGGGCGACCATTTTTAAAAATCCCAACTTGGCTCCAAAAGGTCAGCCAACTCATTTCCCTATTACATTAACAAAAGGGGTAAATACAGCTCTCAAAGCTGGCTTTGCCCCAAAAGGCGATCATCAGGTCAGATGGGAGAGGGCGAAATAATCCTCGGTCCGCATTTCCATCAGCCGCGAGGCCGTGCGCTCGAAGGCGATCGCGCCTTCGCCGGCGGGATAGAGGGCATCCGGTTCGGCGGCGGCCGAGGCCACGAGCTTCACCCGGTGATCGTAGAGATTGTCGATCAGATTGATGAAGCGCCGGGCCTCGTTGTGGTTCTCGGGCGTGAGCAGGGGGATGTCGTCCAGCACCACGGTCTGGAAATGGGTGGCGATTGCGAGATAGTCCCCCGCGCCGAGATTGCGCGCACAAAGATCGGGGAAGGCGAAGCGGGCGACGCCGCCCGCCGCCTGCGGCACGTCCAGCGCCCGGCCCATGACAGTGAGCCGGACGGGGCTGACCGGCTTGCCTTCGCTCATCGTGGTGAAGGCGCGGTCGAGCGCCGCCCGGGCGCGGGGACCGGCCGGCACGTGCCAGGTCTCACCCGTCGCCTCGCGCAGCCGCCGGTAATCCTGCTGGGATTCCAGCACCAGCACGTCGAGATGCTGCTTCAGCACGGCGATGAAGGGTAGGAAGGCATCACGCCCGGGTTGGCCGCGAAAGAGATCGTCGGGCACGGTGTTGGAGGTCGCGACCACGACGACGCCACGCTCGAACAGCGCCTCGAAGAGACGGCCGAGCATAATGGCGTCGGCGATGTCGTTGATTTGGAACTCGTCGAAGCAGAGTAGGATGGCTTCCTCGGCGACCCGGTCCGCGAGCGGGGGAATCGGGTCCTCGCCACCCGGATTGGCCTGCTTCCAGGCGTGGATGCGCTGATGGGATTCCTGCATGAAGGCGTGGAAGTGGATGCGCCGGCGGCGCGGCACTTCGGCGGTCGCGAAGAACATGTCCATCAGCATGGATTTGCCGCGCCCGACCTCGCCGACCAGATAGAGGCCGTTGATCTGATTGCCCGGCGCTTCGTCCACCGGCTTGCGGCGCAGAAAGCGGCCGAGCAGGGTCTTGCGGGCGAGGCGGGGCGGCGGGTCGTAATGGCGCAGCTTGGACCAGAGAGCCTGCAGCCGCTCGGCGGCTGCCACCTGGACCGGGTCGGAGACGACGCGCTTTTCGGCGACGGCATGGCGATAGACGGCGAGCGGACCATCCCCCAGCGGGGCGCCGCTCAACAGGTCAAAGGCGACTGGCTGGGTCATGTCCATGCTGCGCCGCACATATCGGGCTGTCGGCCGGCCGACAATCGCTTTCACGGCAAACCTTCCCCGCCGTTGGAGCGGCCCGCGGCTGCGGGTGCCGTGACAGTGCGGGAGCATCGGGCTATTCCGGCGACAGGTGAGTGAGACGCGGGTGAGAACGGCATGACGGTACGGATCGACCGGGTTGTGACGCGCGGCGGCGACAAGGGCGAAACTTCGCTGGGCGACGGCACGCGCGTGGGCAAGGACGCGCCCCGTGTGGACGCCTTGGGCGCGGTTGACGAGGCGAATGCCGCTATCGGCCTTCTGCGCCTGCACACGGCTGATCAGCCGGAGGCCGACGCCATGCTGGCCCGTATCCAGAACGACCTCTTCGATCTTGGCGCCGATCTTTGCACGCCGGAGCCGGCGCCCGGAGAGGAGACCTCGCGTCCGCGCCTGCGCGTGACCGAGGCAGCCGTACTCCGCCTGGAAGCCGAGGTCGCGGCGATGAACGCAGTGCTGCCGCCGCTGACGAGCTTCGTGCTGCCTGGCGGTACGCCGGCGGCGGCCCATGCCCACCTTGCCCGCACCCTGGCGCGCCGGGCGGAGCGCCAGGCCGTGGCGCTCGCGGCGCTCGAACCGCTCAACCCGCTGATCCTGCTGTTTCTGAATCGGCTGTCAGATCACCTCTTTGTCCTCAGCCGCAGCCTCAACGCGGGATCGGGGCGCGAAGTCGTGTGGGTGCCGGGCGGCCGGTGACCGCATGAAAATGCAGCATCGCAGGGTCTTCGCGTGGGGCCTGGAATGGTATAAGTCGCCGAGCATGTCACAGCACCGCCGGATTCTTCCGATCGTCCTGATCCTGGCACCGGCACTTGCCGGTTGCGGGCTCTTCAAATCCGGCCCGACGGCCGAGCAGATTTCGGCGCGCAACGCGCATCTGCCGCCGGAGGTCGTCTACAACAACGGCATCAACGCCCTGCAGAAGCAGGACTATCAGGCCGCGGTGAACGACTTCAACGACATCGAGCAGAACACGCCCTATTCGCCCTGGGCCACGAATGCGCAGCTGATGCACGGCTATACCGAGTATCTGCGCAGCCACTACACCGACGCGATCAGCGCCCTGAACCGCTACATCGACCTGCATCCGGCGGACCGCGACATCGCCTATGCCTATTACCTGCGCGCCCTTTGCTATTACGAGCAGATCTCGGACGTGCAGCGTGAACAGGCAACGACGCAGCAGGCGATCGACGCGCTGCAGGAAGTGGTCAACCGCTTCCCGAACTCCGCCTATGCCCGCGATGCCCAGCTGAAGATCGACCTCGGCGAGGACCAGCTTGCGGGCCATGAGATGGTGGTGGGCAAGTGGTACGAGAAGCAGCATCTCTATGCCGCTGCCATCGGCCGCTATCAGGTCGTGATCAACAACTACCAGACGACGAACCACACGGCCGAAGCGCTGGAGCGTCTGGTCGAGGTCTATCTGAAGCTCGGCATGACGGACGAAGCCCGGCGCACCGCCGCGGTGCTGGCCTACAACTATCCGGGCAGCAAATGGTATCAGGAGGCCTACAGCAAGCTCGCCTCGGCCGACGTGATCAACCGCCGGACGGGTGACGTCGCGACGTCCGACACCGACACCACGGCCGAGACCGGCAGCATGGCTGGAACCTCGGTGAAGACGCCGCCGCCGAAATCCTCCGGCGGGTTCTTCGGCTGGCTGTTCTGACCGCCCGTCCTGTGACGGGATAAGCGCCATGCTGAGTGCGCTGTCCATCCGGGACGTGGTGCTGATCGACCGTCTCGACCTGACCTTCGGCCCTGGGCTGACGGTGCTGACGGGCGAGACGGGTGCCGGCAAATCCATCCTTCTCGATAGTCTTGGCCTCGCGCTGGGTGACCGCGCGGATAGCGGCCTGGTGCGTGCCGGCCAGGAGCAGGCGACGGTCACCGCCTTCTTCACCCCGGCCCTCTCCCATCCCGCTTTCGCGTTGCTCGCCGAACAGGGGCTGGAGGCGGAGGACGAGATCGTCATTCGCCGCCTAGTGCAGAAGGACGGCCGGTCCCGCGCCTTCGTCAATGATCAGCCGGTGAGCGCCGGGTTGCTGCGCCGGCTGGCGGCGCTTTTGGTGGAGGTGCAGGGCCAGCATGACCAGATCGGCCTCGCCGATCCGACGGCGCACGGGCCCTTGCTTGACAGTTTCGGTGTGCCGGCGAAGGTGACGGAAACCGTCGCCGGCACCTGGGGGCGCTGGCGCGACAGACTGGCCGCTCTGGGCGCCGCGCGGCGGGCGCTGGCTGAGGCCCAGGCGGATGAGGAATGGCTGCGCCACGCGGTAGGCGAACTCAACGATCTCGCGCCCGAAGCGGGGGAGGAGGAGGCGCTGGCCCAGGCGCGGCACGCCATGCAGCAGGCGGCCCGCCGGGCGGAATCGATTGCGGCGGCACTCGCCGAGATTGCGCCACGCGAACGCCGCAACCCCGGGCCGGCTGCCGCCTTGCGGGCCGCCGCCCGCAGCCTGCAGCGGCTGCTGCCGAGCAGCCTGTCTGACCCGCAGCCGGGGGACAATCCGCTGGCACCGGCGCTGGCCGCCATCGACCGGGCGGAAGAGGCGATCGCCGAGGCCGAGACCCTGCTTGCCCGCCTCTCGCATGAAGCCGAGGCCGATCCGCGCGAGCTGGAGCGGGCGGAGGAACGGCTCTTCGCGCTGCGGGCCGCTGCCCGCAAGCATGGCGTGCGGGTGGCCGAACTGCCGGCCCTCCGCGACCAGCTCGCGGCCCGGCTCGCCGCGCTCGACACGGGGTCTGCGCATCTTGTCGAACTGGAGGCCGCCGTCGCCGAGGACCGCGCGGCCTATCTCGCCGCCGCTGAAGCGCTTTCGGCCGCCCGCCAGAAAGCGGCGAAGCGTCTGGAAGCCGCGATCATGGCGGAGCTGCCGCCGCTCAAGCTGGAGCGCACGCGCTTCGTCGTGGAGATCGCGGCGCTCCCCGAAAGCGGCTGGGGCGCGCGGGGCGTCGAATCCATTCGCTTCCTGATTGCGACCAATCCGGGCCAGGCGCCCGGCGCGATCGACCGAATTGCCTCAGGCGGCGAATTGTCCCGCCTCATGCTGGCGCTGAAGCTTGTGTTGAGCCGAGGCTCGGCGGTCGGCACCCTCGTGTTTGACGAGGTCGATTCCGGCATCGGCGGCGCGACTGCGGCCGCCGTGGGCGAACGGCTTGCGCGGCTCGCGCGCGACGTCCAATTGCTCACGGTGACGCACAGCCCGCAGGTCGCGGCCCGTGGCAATGCCCATCTCAGGGTCGCCAAGAGCGTGCAGGGTGGGCGGAGCGCGACGCGGGTGGAGCCGATGACGGGCGAAGCGCGGCGTGAGGAAGTGGCCCGCATGCTGGCGGGCGAGGAAGTGACGGAGGCCGCGCGTGCGGCGGCCGACAGCCTGCTGGGGAACGCCGCATGAGCCGGAAACCAAAAACCAAGGGCACCGAGGCGCTGCGGGCAGAGTTGACGAGCCTCGCGATGAAGGTCGCAGCGGCGGATGTCGCCTATCACCAGAAGGACGCGCCCGAGGTTACGGACGCGGAGTATGACGGGTGGCGCCGGCGCTATAACGAGATTCTGGCCGAGCATCCCGATCTCGCCGAGGCTGGGTCGCCCGCCGAAAACGTGGGTGCGACGCCAGCGGCCGGTTTCCGCAAGCACCGCCACGGCATCCCCATGCTGTCGCTGGACAACGCCTTCGGCGTGGAAGACTTCACGGAATTCGAGGCGCGCATCCGCCGCTTCCTCGGTCTCAAGGACGAGAGCGCCCTGCGCTTCGTCGCCGAGCCCAAGCTCGACGGGCTGTCCCTCTCCATCACCTACGAGAACGGCGTGCTGGTGGCGGCGGCGACGCGCGGGGACGGTTTCGAGGGTGAACTCGTGACCGAAAATGTCCGCACCCTCAAAACCGTGCCGGAACGGCTGCATGGAGCGGCGCCTGCACGGATGGAAATCCGCGGCGAAGTGCTGATGACGAAGGCGGATTTCCTGGCGCTGAACGCAGCGCAGGAGGCGGCGGGCGAGCGGCTTTTCGCCAATCCGCGTAACGCGGCGGCGGGCTCGCTTCGTCAGCTCGATGCGCGCATCACGGCCGCCCGCCCACTCTCCTTCTTCGCCTATGCCGTGGGCGAGGCGAGCGAGGAGATCGCGGACAGCCATTGGGAGTTCCTGGCGCGGCTGGAGAGTTGGGGATTTCAGGTCAACCCGCTGCGGCGGCAGGTCTCGGGCGGGGCGGAGGCGGAAGCCTTCCAGACCGAGATGGGCATGGGCCGCGCCGATCTGCCTTATGACATCGACGGCGTGGTCTACAAGATCGACGACGTGACGCTGCAGCGGCGTCTGGGCTTCGTCGGTCGCGCGCCGCGCTGGGCGATCGCCTGGAAATTCCCCGCCGAACAGGCGGTGACGCGGCTGCTCGCGATCAACATCCAGGTCGGGCGGACGGGCGCGCTGACGCCGGTCGCCGAGCTTGAGCCCGTCAACGTCGGCGGCGTGCTGGTCAGCCGGGCCACGCTGCACAACGAGGACGAGATCGCCCGCAAGGACGTGCGGGTGGGCGACACGGTGATGCTGCAGCGCGCGGGCGACGTGATCCCGCAGATCCTAGGCATCGTGCCGGAGAAGCGGCCCGAAGGCACCGAGCACTGGACGCCACCGGACCATTGCCCGGTCTGCGGTTCGCTCGCGCTTCGCCCGCCGGGGGAGGTGGTGCGGCGCTGCACCGGCGGGCTCATCTGCGAAGCCCAGCAGGTGGAGCGGCTGATCCATTTCGTCTCGCGCGGGGCCTTCGATATCGAGGGACTGGGCGATAAGACCATTGCCGAATTTCACGCCGACAAGCTGGTCGCGAGCCCGGTCGACATCTTCCACCTGCCCGAGCATGAGGCGGAGATCGCCAAGCGCGAGGGCTGGGGCGCCCTGTCGGCCGCGAACCTCTCCCGCTCCATCGCGGCCAGGCGGACCGTGCCGCTCGCGCGCTTCATCTACGCCCTCGGCATTCGCCGCATCGGGGAGACCAACGCCAAGCTGCTCGCCCGCCACTACGGCGGCTTCATCCAGTGGCGGCAGGAGATGCTGGCGGCGCGTATCGTCGGCTCCGATGCCCGGCTGGCGCTTGGCTCCATCCTCGGGATCGGGCCGGCGGTCGCGGAAGAACTGGTGGAGTTCTTTTCCGAAGAGCGCAACGTGACGGTGCTGGATCAGCTCGCGGCGGAGCTGACGATCGAGGATGCCGAGAGTGCCGGGGCCGACAGCCCGCTCGCCGGCAAGACCATCGTCTTCACCGGCGGGATGGAGAGCATGACTCGGCCCGAGGCGAAGGCGCGCGCCGAGCAACTCGGCATGCGGGTGACAGACAGTGTCTCCAAGAAGACCGATTACGTCGTCGCCGGGGCCGATGCGGGCTCGAAGGCGAAGAAGGCGGCGGAACTCGGCATCACCGTGTTGGACGAAGCCGCCTGGCGCGACATGGCCGGATTACCGCCGGTATGACCGGTATGGTGGGCTTGGCGAAGCTGAGCCCACCATACGTCGGATGATCGTTGCTAGACGATGGCGAAGACGCGGGCCGGGAAGCCGGAGCCGCCGCGCGGCTTCGGCCAGGTGGCGACGATCAGCGCGCCGGCCTCCGGAACCTCCGCCAGATCGGCCATAAGCTCGATCTGCCAGCGGTCCTGCGCGAGGACATAGGTTTCGAGCGAAAAATCGCCGGCCGAGGTGGCGAGGCCGGGATCAGTATCGGTCGTCTCGTGACCGACGGCCGCGACGCCCCGATCTTCGATCAATAGGCGCAGCACCTCGGTCGACCAGCCGGGGTAATGCGCGCGGCCGTCCGTATCCTTGTTCGCCATGGCGGCGCCATCCGGCCAGCGCTTCGACCAGTCGGTGCGCAGCGCCACGAAGCTGCCGGCGGGAATGCGCCCGTGCCGTGCTTCCCAGGCTTCGACATCCGAACGCTGGGGCGTCGCATCGGCGTCCTCGGCGGCGCGCGCGCTGATGTCGAGCACCACGAGCGGCAGGATCATCTCGGAGACGGGGAGCTGGTCCAGGCTGCGGCCGCCCTCGATGAAATGCACCGGCGGATCGACATGCGTGCCCCACTGCCCGACATGCGTGTAGCGATGCACCTGAAAGCCGTGACCGAGGCTGTAGTCGAAATGGAAGTCCTGCGTGCCATCAGGGAAGTCGGGGAATTTCGGCTGCCCCGGATGGAAGGCGTGGGTGAGATCGACGAAGCGGCGGGGCGCGATCTCACGCGCGAAGAGATCCCAGAGCGGATGGGCGGACAAAACGGTCTCCTTCAAAAAGGAAAGCGGGCGGATCAGCCGGAAGACCAGCCCGTCATGATGCCGAGGCGGAGCGTGACGGGCACGCGGCCATCCGCGTCCTGCGGCAGGCGCATGAGGGCGGCGGGGAAGAGCCCAGCAGGAGGGACCGCACGGCTGCGCTCACGGATCGCGTTGCGCTCACCGGCTGCCTGCAGATCGCGTAGCAAGGCGAGCGGGTTGCCATAGAGCAGGGTGATTTCCTCCTGGTCGGCGACCGGCGAGGCGAAGCCCGCCCGCTGGAGCAGCCCCGCGAGATCGCGCAGTTCCGGGAAGGGCGAGATGCGCGGGCTGACGCCGCCGCGCAGCTCTGTCTCAGCTTCGGTCAAGGCACGACGGACGTCGCCCAGCGAGCCGAGCAGGGGAAGCGAGGCAAGCAGCAGCCCGTCCGGCTTCATGGCGCGGCGCAGCTGGATGAGCGCGCCGGGCAGATCATTCACCCAGTGCAGGGAGAGATTGGCGATAACGAGGTCGAAGCTGTTTGGGCCGAAGGGCAGAAGCTCCTCGTCCGCCGCGAGATAGGGCGCGCCGCTGAGGGCGGCCATCTTCGCCGAGAGGTCCATGGCAACCGTAGGAATCCCCATGGCGCGGAGCCGGGGCGCGATGACGCCACGCCCGCCGATGTCGAGCGCCGCTTGAAAATGCCGCGTGGTATCGGCCACCCGGTCCAGCAGGCGGTCGGCCGCATCCTCGAGGATCGGCGCCACCTCCTGCACGGTCGCGGCGGCGCGGTCCCGATGGCGACGGACGGCCGCGCGGTTGAAGATGTCGCCGCCGTCCGTCAGATCGCGGCCTCCTCGAAGATAGGGCGAAGGTCGCCGTTCCAGGCACCATGGTAGCGCGCCAGCCAGTACTCCGCCTGCGTCGGCGTGCCCTCCGCGATCTCTTCCAGGGGGGCGAGATAGATGCGTTCGTCCGCGCCGGCCGCATCCAGGCGCGCGCGCGCCGCAAGCCCGTCCGAGGCGATGGCGAGGAGGGGCGTGAGCAGATCCCGCAGCCGTCCATTCCGCCACGGGGCATCGAGGCCCTGGGCCGGCACGGCGGCGCGCAGCGTTGCAAGCTCCGCCGCAGTCACGCCGCGAACCAGGGACTCGGCCGCCGCGAGCGCAGCATCGTCGTAAAGCAGGCCCACCCAGAAGGCGGAGAAGGCGAGCATCATGGCCGGGCTGCCGGCGTCGGCACCGCGCATTTCCAGGAAACGCTTCAGGCGGACGTCGGTGAAGATGGTCGTGAGATGGTCGGCGAAATCGCCAAGCGTCGGCCGCTGACCTTCGAGCCCGGGCAGCCGGCCCGCCATGAAATCGCGGAAGGAGCGGCCGGCGGTGTCGATGTAGTGGCCGTCCCGGTAGACGAAATACATCGGCACATCGAGCGCGAAATCGGCGAAGCGCTCGAAGCCGAAGCCCGGTTCGAAGACCACGGGTGGAATGCCCGCCCGGGCATTGTCGGTATCCGTCCAGACTAGGGCTCGGTTGGAGAGAACTCCGTTCGGCCGGCCCTCGTAGAAGGGCGAATTGGCGAAGAGCGCCGTTGCGAAGGGCTGCAGGGCCAGGCTGACGCGCAGCTTGCGCACCATGTCCGCTTCCGAGGCGAAATCGAGATTGACCTGCACGGTGCAGGTGCGGGTCATCATGTCGAGGCCGCGCGTGCCGACCTGAGGCATGTAGCGGCGCATGATGCCGTAGCGGCCTTTCGGCATCCAGGGCATCTCCGCCTGGGTCGCCAGCGGGTGGAAGCCCAATGGTGCGAAACCCAAGCCGAGCGGTTCGGCGGCGGTCCGCACCTCAGAGAGGTGCGCTGCCAGCTCGTCCCGCGTTTCGTGCAGCGTCTCCCGCGGCGCACCCGAAAGCTCGAACTGGCCGGCAGGTTCCAGGGAGACGGAGGAGCCGCCCTGCGTCAGGCCGATCGGGTTGCCGCGGTCGAGGATCGGCTGCCAACCGCCTTTCGCGATCCCTTCCAGCATCGCGCGGATGCCGTTCGGCTCGTACGGCGGCGGCGCGAGATCGGCACGGCGGAAGCCGAACTTCTCGTGCTCGGTGCCGATGCGGAAACGCGACGCCGGTTTGCAGCCCTCCGCCAGATAGGCGGCGAGCTGCGCCGTGGAGTCGATCGGGGTGAGGTCACCCTCGCCGGGGTTGGACATCGGCTGTTCTGCTCAAGCGTCGTTGTTCAAGAAAGGCTATGGGCGCTGCAAAAGCGTGAGACCCACGATGGCCGCGGTCTCTGCCCGCAGAATGCGGGGGCCGAGCGACGCCGCTACAAGAAAGGGAAGCCGGCGGAGGACGTCAAGCTCCCGGGGATCGAAGCCACCTTCGGGGCCGATCAGCAACGCGCCCGAAACGACCGGTGGCGGTGGGGGGGCGGTGCCGTCGCGTTCAATGGCCGCGATCAGGGGGCGGTCTGCCGGCCAGCGCCGCAGCAGGCTCTCCAGCGGCTGCGGCGCGTGGATGTGTGGGACGGAGAGGCGTTCACACTGCTCCGCCGCCTCCACCGCGATCGCCGCCAGTCGCTCGGGCGCCGGCCGCGCCGGCTGGCTGCGCGCCGTGACGACGGGATGAATTTCTGAGACGCCGAGCTCGGTGGCCTTCTCCACCGCCCATTCGAGCGCATCCCGTTTGATGACGGAGAGCAGCAGCCAGAGATCGGGCTCGCTCGCTTGCGGGCGGAGCAGGCGTTCCGCCTGCAGAACAGCGCCCCGCTTGCCGATCTCCCGAATGGTGGCGGCCCATTCCCCATCCCGTCCGTTGAACAGGCGGAGCGAATCGCCAGGGGCACGGCGCATGACGGTGCCGAGATAGCGCGCCTGTCCCTCCTCCAGCCGGATGGAGGCGTCTGCGCCGAGATCGGCTGCGACGTGGAGGCGGATTGACCCATGACCGGCCAAGGAGGAAGGAGTGCTCATGGCAGCGCATACAGATATCGACCGGGACGGCTGGATCGGCAAGCTCCCCGCCAGCCTCGTACCCTATGCCATCCTGGCACGGCTCGACCGCCCCATCGGCGCCTGGCTGCTGTTCCTGCCGGGACTGTGGAGCATTCTGCTTGCGCATGTGCCGGCGGCGGAGACGATCCGCCTGATCCTGCTCTTCGCGGTGGGGGCGCTCGTCATGCGGAGCGCCGGCTGCGTGGTGAATGACATGTGGGATCGCAAGATCGACCGGATGGTGGCGCGGACGGCGGGTCGGCCGCTCGCCTCCGGCGTGCTTTCCATGCGCCAGGCCGCCGTCTTCCTGGTGTTGCTATTGTTCATCGGCCTCGCCGTGCTGCTCAGCCTCAATCCGGCGGCGCAGATCCTCGGGGCCTGTTCGCTCATCCTCGTCGCCTTCTACCCCGCGGCCAAGCGCGTGACCTGGTGGCCGCAGGCGATGCTGGGGCTGACCTTCGGCTTCGGCGCGCCTCTCGGCTTCGTTGCCGCCACCGGGCATTTCGGCTGGCCCGGTGCCCTAGTCTATGCCGCCGCCTTCTTCTGGATTCTGGGCTACGACACGATCTATGCCCATCAGGACCGCGAGGACGATGCGCTGGTCGGCATCGGCTCGACCGCGCGGCTCTTCGCCGAGACCTCCCGGCCCTTCCTCTCCGTCTGCTACGGCTGCACCGTGCTGCTGCTGGTGGCGGCCGGCATCGCTGCCGGGCTTGGCGCCCTCTATCTGATCGTGCTGATCTTGCCGTCCGTCATGCTGGCGCGGCAGGTCTGGCGGCTCGACGTGAATGATGGTCCGCTCTGCCTCGCTCTGTTCAAGAACAACAAATGGGTGGGTCTTGCCGTGGGGCTCGCCTTGCTCGCTGGGCGGCTTTGAGCGTGACGACGGAGGCCGAGACCTTCCTCCGCGCCCATACGATGCGGAGCCATGCGACCCTCGTGCCCGAAATTCCACTCTGGCTCGCGACCGAAATCACCCCGATCTGGCAGGCGAGCGAGAGCTGGCTCGCGGAAACGGGGATCGAGCCGCCCTTCTGGGCTTTTGCCTGGCCCGGAAGCCAAGTGCTGGCGCGGATGGTGCTGGACCGGCCGGAGCTGGTGGCGGGCCGTCGCGTGCTGGATTTCGCGGCCGGCTGCGGCCTCGCCGCCATCGCCTGCGCAAAAGCTGGGGCCCAGGCCGTGGAGGCGGCGGAGATCGACCCGCTGGCGATCGCGGCGACCCGGCTGAACGCGGCGGAAAACGACGTCTCAGTGCTTGCCGAGACGCGGGATGTGGTGGGTGACGACCGCCGCTGGGACCTGATCCTGTGCGGCGACGTCTGTTACGAGGCGCCGATGACCGGGCATATCCTGCCCTGGCTGCGGCGCATGGTTGCAGAAGGCGCCGAAGTCTGGGTCGCCGATCCCGGCCGGGCCTATCTGCCCCGCGCCGGCATGGTGCCGATCGCGACCATGGTAGTGCCGACGACGCTCGAGCTGGAAGACCGGCCCGAGCGGACGGTGACGGTCTTCCGCCTCAGCGCCTGAGCCTCAGCGGCTCATCAGCACCGGCAGGTCGGCATTTTCCAGAATGTGACGGGTGACGCCGCCGAGGATGAGCTGGCGCAGGCGGGAATGCGAATAGGCGCCCATCGACAGCAGATCGGCCTGGAACTCCCGCGCGCCGGCCAGCAGCCCGGCACCGACCGACTTTTCGAGTGGACGGAAGGTCGCGATCTCGGCTTCCACCCCATGCAGAGACAGGTAAGCCGCAAGGTCCGGCGCACCGGGGCCGCGGCGCTGGTAGTCATCCGAGGTGAGGATGCGCACGGCTTCCGCCTTCTGCATCCAGGGCAGAGCGGCCTGCACGGCAGCCGAGGATTCGGCGGTGCCGTTCCAGCCGATGCAGATGCGGCGGCCGAGGCTCTTGGGCTCGGCCGCGGGTGCGATCATTACCGGGCGGCCTGAATCGAACAGCACGGCATGGAGGGCGTCAGAGGAGGACACGTCCTGCCCGGCTTCGGGATGCGGGATGATGGTGAGATCGGCCAAGCGCGCCTGCTGCGCGATGATCTCTTCCTCGCGCCCGGCGACCGAGACGAAATTGGCCGAGGCGACGCCCGCCTGCGGCCGGGCCTCGCCGATGGTGACGCCGTGGGTGTTCATCGCCTTCTCGAAGAGCACGCGCACCTCATGCGCGCGCACCGCGCTCTCCTTCTCGGTCGCCACCATCATGTCTTCGATCATCGCGCCGGACAGGCCTTCCCCGGCGAGGGGGGCGACGTCCCGCGCATCGACCCGGACGTGCAGCACCGTCAGATGCGCCTTCCAGGTGCTCGCCGTATCGAGCGCCGTGTCCAGCGCGGCGCGGCCGGCTGCAGTCTCGTTCAGCAGGAGAATGATCTTGCGGATGGGCATGGCAGTCAGTCCGTTTCCGTGCGCGCCTCTATTGTAGCATAGCGGGCTTCAGGGAAAGAGGCGGCTCGTTTCCCAGGCGCCGTCTTCGGCCGTGCGGGTAAAGACCAGACGGTCGTGCAGGCGGTAGGGCATTTCGCGCCAGAACTCCACACTGTGTGGCACCAGGCGGAAGCCCGACCAGTGCGGTGGGCGCGGCACCTCCGCGGTCGGGAACCGCTCTTCCGCCTCGGCCAGACGTGCTTCGAGCACCGCGCGATCGGCGAGCGGGCGGGACTGGTCGGAGGCCCAGGCGCCGAGTTTGGAGAGGCGCGGGCGACCGGCGAAATAGACGTCCGCCTCGGCCGGGGCCACCTTCTCCACCCGGCCGCGCAGCCGCACCTGTCGCTGCAGGCTCTTCCAGTGGAAATTGAGGCAGGCGCGAGGATTGGCCGCCAGCTCCGCGCCCTTTCGGCTCTCGTAATTGGTGTAGAAGACGAAGCCCTGGGGATCGTGGCTCTTAAGCAGCACGATGCGGGCATCCGGCAGGCCATCGGCATCGACCGTCGCGAGCGTCATGGCGTTCGGGTCGGCCGGCTCCGTCCGTCGTGCTTCCGCATACCAGTCGTTGAAGAGCTGGAAAGGGTCCTGAGTCGGCAAAGCGGCGAGCGACATGCGGGTCATCCTCCATCGGGCCGCGCATTCTGACCCGCCCATGATCGGTGGCCAAGCCGCGCCCGCGGGATGGCTCCATGGCGCCATGAGCGGCCGCCCCTTGTCCCTGCTTGCCGCCTGTGTCACCACGCGCTGTTACGAGAACCTGCAGCCGTCGTGTTTCAGAAGAGGTCCCGCATGTCCCAAGATGCCTCGGCCACCCTGCCCGCCCGCGGCACGCTCATGGCCGGAAAGCGCGGCGTGGTCATGGGCGTCGCCAATGACCGCTCGATCGCTTGGGGAATCGCCGCCGCCTGCGCGGCCCAGGGTGCGGAGATCGCCTTCACCTACCAGGGTGAAGCCCTCGAGAAGCGTGTGCGGCCTCTGGCCGAGAGCATCGGCGCCGATCTGGTTCTGCCCTGTGACGTCGCCGACGAGGCGAGCATCGACGCCGCTTTCGCCGAGGTGGAGAAGCGCTGGGGCAAGATCGACTTCCTGGTCCATGCCATCGGCTGGGCCGACAAGGCCTATCTGCGCGGCCGCTACCTCGACACGCCGCGCCAGGCCTTCCTGCAGGCGATGGACATCTCCTGCTACAGCTTCGTCGCCGTCTCGCAGCGGGCGGCGGCGATGATGCCTGAAGGTGGCTCCTTGCTGACGCTCACCTATCTAGGCGCGGAGCGCGTCATGCCGCACTACAATGTGATGGGCGTGGCCAAGGCCGCGCTCGAAGCCTCCGTGCGCTATCTGGCCGCCGATCTCGGCGAGAAGAACATTCGGGTGAACGGCATCAGCGCCGGGCCGATCAAGACGCTCGCGGCCTCCGGCATCGGTGATTTCCGCTACATCCTGAAGTGGAACGAGCTGAACGCACCGCTCGGCCGCAACGTGACGACGGAAGAAGTGGGCGGCTCCGGCCTCTACCTCCTCTCCGATCTCGGCCGCGGCGTGACGGGCGAGGTCCATCACGTCGATTGCGGCTACCACATCGTGGGCATGAAGAACCCGGCCGCTCCCGACATCGCGGCGATCACGGGCTGAGGCGTGTCCTACAATACTTTCGGGCAGCTCTTCCGGGTCACCACCTGGGGCGAAAGCCACGGGCCGGCGATCGGCTGCGTGATCGACGGCTGCCCACCGGGCATCCCGCTGACCGAAGCGGACATCCAGCCCTATCTCGACCGGCGCCGCCCGGGGCAGTCGAGCTTCACGACGCAGCGCCAGGAGCCCGACCAGGTGCGCATCCTCTCCGGTGTCTTCGAGGGGATGACGACGGGCACGCCGATCGGCCTCGTCATCGACAACGTCGATCAGCGCTCGAAGGACTACAGTAACATCGCCCAAAGCTTCCGCCCCGGGCATGCCGACGTCACCTACCAGATGAAATACGGCATCCGTGATCATCGCGGCGGTGGCCGCTCTTCCGCGCGCGAGACGGCGATGCGGGTCGCGGCCGGCGCGGTGGCGCGCAAGGTCCTCGGCGACCGCGTCGTGATCCGCGGCGCCATGGTGCAGATGGGCCGCCGCAGCGTGGACCGTGCGCGCTGGGACTGGGCCGCGGTGGACGCCAATGCCTTCTTCTGCCCCGATCCGACGACGGCGGAGGCTTGGGAGGCCGAACTGCTCGCGATCCGCAAGGCCGGCTCCTCGGTCGGCGCCGTCTGCGAAATCGTGGCCGAGGGCGTTCCGCCGGGATTGGGCGCGCCGATCTACGGCAAGCTCGACGCCGATCTGGCGGCGGCCCTGATGAGCATCAATGCGGTGAAGGGCGTCGAGATCGGCGACGGCTTTGCCGCAGCGGCGCTGACCGGCGAGGAGAATGCCGACGAGATGCGCCCCGCTGCCGCGGGCGGTGTCGACTTCCTGTCGAACCATGCGGGTGGCATCCTGGGCGGGATTTCCACTGGCCAGCCGGTGGTGGCGCGCTTCGCCGTGAAGCCCACCAGCTCCATCCTGACGCCGCGGCACTCGGTCAACACGCTGGGCGAAGCCGTGGAGGTCTCGACGAAGGGCCGGCACGACCCCTGCGTCGGTATCCGTGCCGTGCCGGTGGGGGAGGCGATGATGGCCTGCGTCCTTGCGGACCACCTGCTGCGCGACCGGGCGCAAAACGGACACCGCACGCGATAAGTCCTTCCAATCTCACACGTCTGTGTTGAGTGGGTTGATTGAGGCGCGGGGCGCCTTCGCGTATCGCTTGCGAATGAGCGAAATTCTGTCTCCCGAGAGTTTGACGCGTTCTGCCCAGGCTTTTCCACGGGCGAGCTTACCCGTGACGGAGCAGTTCGTGCTCTTCGTGGGAGAAGAGCTGTGGTCGGCTCGGATCGCCGAGATCATCGGGCGCGCCGCTGCCGGCAATCGCTCCGGCGCGGTGGTCAAGCAGCGCCACGCTCTGGAACTCGCGATCGAACGCATGCGCGGGCGGGCTCCAGATGGCACGCGTGCGGCTGAACGCTCTGCCCCCACAGTGGCTGAACAGCGGCTGGAAGCAATTCTCGCCGAACTCATGGCGACGACCACCGTGCTGAGCCCGACCGGGCTTGGCCGGCTTCGCGCGCGGCTCGATGCGGCGCTGTCGGGGGACGGTCGGCTGGTCGGGCTGCTGCATCTCTTCCGGACTGCGGCGCTCCACCGGGCCCGTGGCTTCGAGGTGGTGCATAGCGGGCTGGAAGAGGGCACGGCCTACTGCCTGCTGCTGCGCCGCGACGGGGCCGAGGCCGAATGCATCTGCCACACTCTCTCGGGTGAAGCTGGGCGCGACATCCATCGCCAGGCCTGGGCGTCCTTCTGTGACCGGGTGGAGGCGCAGGTGAAGCCTTGGCTCGCGGCGCGGCCAGGCCGCTATCTGCTGAAGATGACCTTCGCCCGCGGTCTGCAGGATGGCGATGCGGCGCAGATGGAGGCGCTGCAGGCGCGCGTCCTTTCCATGCTCGAAGGTGGTGCGCGGCTGGATCAGGATGAAGCGGCGGTGCTGCGGATCGAGCCGCTGGTGCTCGGCAGCAACAATGCCTCGCTCGACGGGCTGATGGCGCGCCTGCGGGAGGAATTCGGGCCTGAGGCACATCTGTCTCTCTCCGCCTGCGCCGAAGGCGTCTGGGCGATGGCCGCGCGCGCCGGGCGGCGCAATTCCATCGCCGAGATGGTGCGGAGTGAACTCGAGCAACTGGCGCCCACCGTGGTCTCCGGCACGCGCCCAGCGATCTTGGCCTTGTTCCTCGAGGAGATGGACCGGCCGGAATGGCGCGTGCTGCGCGATAGCCTGGAGTTGGAAGGTGCCGCGCGCCAGTACATGACCTGCGACGGTGCGGCCCATGTGGTGGCCGTGACCTGCTACAGCCGGATGGAGATGTTCGGCCTCAGCGGGCCGGATGCCGCTCCCGAAGGGGAACTGCGCTTCCGCAATCCCGCGCATCCCGCGGCCAAGGTTCCAGCTCTGGCGCCTGCCATCCAGTCTTCTCTCTGATAGCAGGACGAACACGAAAACGTTGACGGGCCAAATCTGGACGAAACGCTGACGTTTCTTACTTCTCCGAATGCTGCAGTGCGGTAACATCCCGCCTGCGGGGATGGGAGAGGCTTGATGGGACTGATGCAGCGGTCGATCACCTGGAAGCTCGAAGAGCTGGACCGCATTCTGAACGACCCGACGGCTCCGATGGAGGCGCATCGCGTCTGGTCGCTGCTGGACGACATCTCCTCAGTCCATGCCGCAGAAGACCGCCCGGCCGCGGGGAAAGCCTGCCATCAGGGCGCGTAGCGCGCCCCGATCAGATATTCATGATTGCCCTCGGGACCGGTGATCGGACTTTCCACGACACCATCCACGATCCAGCCCGGTAATGACGTCCACCACCGTTCGATCTCGCCACAGGTGCGGGTGCGCACGATGGGGTCAGTGACGACGCCGCGAGGTCCGATCTCGGCCTGTGCCGCTTCGAACTGGGGTTTGATCAGGGCGATCGCCCAGGCGCCCGGTGTCAGCAGTGCCAGAGGTGCGGGCAGCACGGCACGCAGGCCAATGAAGCTTGCGTCACAGACGAGAGCGCCGAGCGGTTCCGGTATTTCGGTTGCCGTGATCAGCCGCGCATTGGTCTTTTCCAGCACCACCACGCGGTCGTCGCTGCGTAGCTTCCAGGCGAGCTGCCCGTGGCCCACGTCCACGGCATAGACGCGGGCGGCCCCTTCCGTCAGCAGCACGTCGGTGAAGCCCCCGGTGGAGGCGCCGACGTCGATCGCGACGCGCCCGGAGACGGGATAGCCGAAATGAGCCAGGCCATGGGCGAGCTTGAGCCCGCCGCGCGACACCCAGGGATGGTCCTGGCCCTTGAGCGATAGAGGGGCGTCCTCGGGCAGAAGATCCCCGGCCTTCGCGATGCGCTGGGTGCCAGCATAGGCTTGGCCTGCCATGATGAAGGCTTGAGCGCGCGCAGTGCTTTCCGCCAGGCCCCGATCGACGAGGAGCCGGTCGGCGCGGGCGCGGCGGATCTTCGGAGCGGCCAAGTCAGTCGTTGGCGGGGTAGGAGGCCATCAGCCGCTTCTGGCGGCGCCACATGCGCAGCAGGGTGAAGAAGCCGGTCGCCTTATGGCCGAGGGCGCGGTTGGCGGCCGCGATTTCGAAGGCAGAGCGGTAGTGGAAGAACTGCGCCGCATAGGCTTCGCGCAAGGTCGTCTGCGGGTCCCAGATATGGGTCGCCTCCGAGCCCACGCCGTTGATCTCGATGATGCGAAACCCTTCGCCGGCCATCAGGGCCGCCGGGCTCTCGTAGCGGATGTCGAAGCGGCCAAAGTGGAAATTCGGGATGGAGCGGGCGATGCCTTCGATCCGCGCCGTCAGCTCGGGTGTCACGAGCTTCGCGCCGTTCTTGAAGGTTGAGCCTTTGCAGTGGTTGCCGACGAAGACCAGCTTCACCCGCTCACCCGCTTCCGGAACTTCGTGCAGGCGGGAGGCAAGGCGCGGCAGATAGAGATGCGGCACCTGGGCGCAGCGGGGATCCGCCATGATCAGTTCCCGGAGATTGGATCGGCCGTCGCCGACCACCACGGGAGAGGATTTGAGGGTGACGGAGGTGATGGTGCCGGTCTTCTCGCCAGGGCGGCGGATGTAGAAGATTCCGGCTTCGGCCTCATGCGGGATCAGGGCTTGCAGCATGAAGCGGGTCAGGCGCGGGAAGGCGGCGAGGTAGCGGGCGAGATCGGCGCGGTTGTCCACGAGACAGACACCGGTGCCGTTACAGCCGATGTCGGGCTTCACGACGACGGGGAAGCTCAGGCCGGCCTCCGCCATGGCCGCCTCAGCCAGGCTCAGATCGTCCGATTCGGGATAGGCCCCGGTCGTGCAGACGGTGTAGGGGGCCACCCACTCCCGGCCGTCGGGTCCCATCTGGTCGAGGATGGACTGTTTCGATTCACCGCAAAGGCCGCCGGCCTCGATGGTGGGATTGGCCGCGGTTGCCAGGATCGGGTTGCCGTAGCGGATGCCGAGGCCGATCCATTGCAGGACGATGGGCGTGTAGGCGATCCAGCCCGGCCAGAATTCGAAGAAGGACGTGATCCGCTCGGGGCGAGCCGCTTGGGAACGCCGCAGGCGGGCGAGGGCCGCCGAAGACGCGGACGCAGCCTGAATATCGCTCACGTCGTTTCTTTTCCTCTCAACTGCCGCGCAACCAGCCGGCTGGCCACCAGCAGTACGATGCATAGAACGGCGATGCCTGCCCAATGCCAGGCGCCGAGATAGGCTTCGATATAATGCCCGAGCTTCATCGAGACGGTGAAAAGCAGGCTCGTCCAAATCAAGGTGGCAACGATGGCCGCCAAGGTGAAGACGAGGAACGACGTCTTGAGAAACCCGCATGTCGTATAAGTTGGCAGCCGCAATCCAGGCAAGAAGCGGCTGATGAAGATCACGCGGGCGAGGCGGCTGTTCAGCCAGTCGCGGCCGATATCGCGCCGGCGCGCGGGGATGAAGCGCTCCATCCAGGGGATGACTGCAGCGAGGCGGCCGAGCCCGTAGAGGCCGAGATCGCCGAGCACGATGCCGGTGTAGAGCGCGCCGAGCCCGATCTCGATGGGAATGGTCCCGGCCTGGACCTGGATCGCCGTCACAACCGTCGCCGCATCCTCCAGGATGAAGGTGCCGCCGATGATCGACAGCGCCTGCAGCACGGGATGACGCAGGGCCGCCGCCACCAGGGTAAGGAGGGCCGTCATCGATCCAGGGCTAGGGTAAAGATGGATGGGTCATGAATCTTGCGAGCGTATCACCCGAACCGCGCGGAAAACCAAGCGTATTGTTGCATCGGTCCGGGGAGGTGGCTTCGCTTGGCAGACCAAGGGGCGGCGGAGGATAAGGACGCATGTCCTCATCCTCTGATCGCCGCACCGCCCTTTTTCTGATCGCCGTGGGCCTTGGCGCCCTGCTTGTGGCCTTTGGGGCGCAGCGTTTCCTCGGAATGGCGCCGTGCGAACTCTGCCTTTGGGAGCGCTGGCCTTACCGGATCGTGATCCTGCTCGGCCTGCTCGCGCTCGCGCTCCCCGGGCGGCTGGCGGCGCTCTGTCTTTGGCTTGGCGCGACCGCCCTCCTGGCGGATGTCGGAGTCGCCTTCATCCATGTCGGCGTCGAATGGCATTGGTGGCCGAGTCCGCTCCCCGAATGCAGCGCCTCCAACCTGGTGACGCACGATCTCGCCGCGCTGATGAAGAGCCTGCCGTCCCGGCCGGCCAAGCCCTGCGATGCGCCGAATTACCTGATCCCAGGCCTGCCGCTGTCCTTCGCGGCGATGGACTTCCTCTACGCATTGCTCTGCTGGGCGGTGGTGACCGTCCGCCTCCTGCGCCGACGCGCCTGAGGCGCGCGGAGGCAGGTTTCAGACGCAGGGCTGGCATTCGCGACTTCCGGGGGAAGTTTGCGCTGCGTCATGGTCTCTCTCGCGCCGTCGGCTAGCGTTCCACGTGAAGCACCTTAGCCTGAGAGTTCATTTGACTTTCAGGCACCTAGTGCGGCTTTTTCACCTAGTTTCTTGATGACGGAGTGTCTTCCGATGCGTCCTTGGCGCAGCTTCCTGACCGGTCTTGCCCTGGCCGGTGTCGCCCTGGGCCTCGCCGCCCCGCCCGCCCATGCCGCGCATCCGAAGATCGCTTTCGTGATCAATTCGCTGAGCGCCTCCATCGACGAGATCGACGTCGATACGCACCAGATCATCCGCAGCGTGCCGGTCTTCCGCGAGCCGCACCACATGGCGCTCACACCCGATGGCCGCTACCTGCTGGTCGGCGACACCACCGGCAACGCGCTCTTCTTCCTCGACCCGCGCACGGGGGCGATGGTGAAGCACATCACCATGAGCGATCCCTATCAGCTGGTCTTCAGTCCGAACGGCGAGTACCTCACCGTCGCTGGTTTGGCCCGCAACCAGATCGACATTTACGACGCCAAGACCTTCAAGCTCTTGCATCGCGTCCGCGCCGATACGATGCCGAGCCACATCAACTATTCGCCCGATTCGAAGAACGTCTATGTCAGCCTGCAGGTCTCCGGCCAGCTGATCGCCATCGATACCGGGACCGGAGCCGTCGAGTGGCAGAAGGCCGTCGGCAATACCCCGGCCGGCGTGCTGTGGCACAATGGCATGATCCTGGTCGGCATCATGGGCGAGGGGCACGTGGCCGAGGTCGACCCCAAGACCGGTGACGTGATCGGCACCATCAAGACCGACCCGGGCGCGCACGTCATGTTCATGCCGCCGGATCACAAGATCATTTATGTGACGGACCGGGAAAGCGGGCACATCTCCGTCCTCGACGCCAAGACGCTGCAGGTGATCAAGACGTTCCAGATTCCGGGAGGGCCGGACGACATGGATTTCGCGCCCGACGGCACGATCTGGGCGACCTTGCGCTGGCAGCACCAGATCGCGCTGATCGACCCCAAGACTTTTACCTATACGACGATCCGCGTTGGCCGGTCGCCCCACGGCATCTGGTTGAACACGCATGATCCGAAGATCTGGCAGACGAGCATCGCGAGCGCGGACTGATCATGAGCTGGAGCGACTTCTTCGCCGATCCCTTCGATGCGACGGCGGGCTGGCTGCAAGGCCATTTCCTGTTGCCGCTGCTGTGGCACACCGGCCTTTCGGCCTGGGAAGACGTCTCCTACGGCTGGGCGCTGGTCGCGCTCTATGGCATCGCGCAGGTCTTCATCACCCTGGGCCTGTCGATGCCGGCAGAGCGCTTCTGGCCGCTCGAGAAGTGGCAGAAGGCCGAGAGCGTCGGCACGGACATCTTCTACACCCTGCTGCAGCGCATCGGCGTGCTGCCGCTGGTCACCTTCGTGCTCTTCTACATGGTGCAGACCTGGATCAACGGCTGGCTGACCGACCACGGCATCGTGCCGCCGACGATCGAGCGGGCGCTGCCCTTCCTGCTCGGCCATCCGATCCTCACGCTCATCACCTATCTGATCATTCTGGATTTTGCCGAATATTGGCGGCACCGGCTCTCCCACCGCTTCTACTGGTGGTACACGCTGCATTCCCTGCACCATGCGCAGCGGCAGATGACCTTCTGGTCGGACGACCGCAATCACCTGCTGGACGACTTCATCTCCGGCATCTGGTTCGGCATCGTCGCCATCGCGATCGGCGTGCCGCCCATCCAGTTCCCGATGCTGGTGCTGCTGGTGCGCGTGCTGGAAAGCTTCAGCCATGCGAATACGACGATCCACTTCGGCTGGCTGGGTGAGCGGCTGCTGATCTCGCCACGCTTCCACCGCGCCCATCACAGCGTGAAGGCGGCCGGGCAGAAGAGCTGCAACTACGGCGCCGTGCTGCCCTGGTGGGACATGATCTTCGGCACCGCGGATTTCAGCCGCGAATACATCCGCACCGGGGACCCTTCGGCGGACGAGGCCATGCACACCGGGAATTATCTCGAACAGCAGCTGTCCGGCCTGAAGCGCTTCGCGCGGTCCTTCCGCCGTCGTCGCCCGACCGCTGCCCGGGTCTGAACTTCGTCAGGCGAGCGCCGACTGCGGCGCCAGCCAGTCGCGAACGTCCCACCCGCTGAGGGATGCGAAGAGGGCTAGGTCTTCGGCAAGGAGGTGCCGCACTTCGTCCAGGGCTTCGTCCGGCGCGCTGAGTGCAGGATCGCCCTGGTGCTCGTGAACCGTCGGCTGCTCCGGGAATGGCCCGACGCCGAGGAAGCTGGCGATCGCCGCCAGCGTTTCGGCCTGCCGGGCGAAGAAATCCTCCGAGCGCAGCAGCAGGACGCGTTCCCGCGGAAAATACTCCAGGATGCGGGCGAGCTGCGTGCCATAGCGACCCCGTGCCACGAAGCTCTTCGCAGACCAGAAGAAGCACCAGGGCGGTGATTTGGCGAGCCGCGCGGGCTCCGCCCGGATCGCTTCGAGGAAGCTCAGCTTCTCTCCGCCGTTCGCGCGCTCCATGCGCCATTGCGAGAGGGCGCGCTGGGCCGGATCACGGAGCAGCAGGATGATGAGGGCATCCGGATTGTAGCGATGGATGCGCGCCATCGCCGGTTCCCAATAGGAGTAAACGGGTGTCGACTCGAAGCGCAGCCTGCCGTCGGCGGTCGGATACTCGGCATGCAGAACCTCGTAATCGGGCCGGTCCCAATCCCGCCCCTCCTCGTCGAAGAAATGAGGCTCCTTCTTGAGGGGTGCCGCGAAGGCTGGATGCTGGGCGAGGCGGGTGAATAGGCTGGTGGTGCCGCCCTTCTGCACCCCGGCAACAAACAACCCGACCTTCTGACCTTCACCCGTCACGCCGCTACGCTCCACCCATTGCGGAGACGCTAATGGTCCGGGTCGCAGAGACGCAAGGTGACGACGCGCTCTAGCGTTGGAGATAAACGCGGAGGTCCGCGGTGGAGAGCGGGGGGCTGAAGACGCCGCCCTGCCCCTCGTCGATGTCGAGATCCTGCAGCACGCGGCGCTGCCCCTCGTTCTCCACCCCGTCGGCACAGACGCTGAGACCCATGGCGTGGGAGGTTTCAACCGCGGCGCGGACCACGGCGAGGGTTTCCTTGTCCGAGGGCAGGCTGCGCAGCATCAGGCGATCCACCTTCATCGCAGTGAGCGGCATGTCGCGCAGGGCGAGGAGACTGGCGAAGACGTGGCCGAACTCGTCCAGCAGCAGGTTGACGCCGATGTCCCGCAGGCTTGCGAAGGCAATGGTGGCATCCTCGTCCAGGCTGAAGACGGTCGATTCGGGAATGGCGAGTTCAAGGCATTCCGGCGGCAGCCCGCTTTCTTCCAAAGCGGCGGAGACTTGGATGCAGAGTTCTTCGCTGGACAGGTGCGGCCCCATCAGCTTGACGGCGAGCCGCAGATCGCTCCTGTTCCACTGCTGCGCCTCCAGACAGGCGTTCTGCAGCATCCAGCCGCCGATCAGGCGGGGCGAATGCCGTTCCGAGGTGCCGGCAGAGCCGCCGGAGACGGCGGCGGTCAGGCGGTGGGGCCAGCGCGGCAGGGCTTCGACTGCCAGCACGCGTCCCGTACGCATGCAATGACGCGGCTGATAGTCGAGGATCAGCGAGTCTCGCCCGGCGCCCCGCCGCGTGTCCGTCGGAAGCCGGCGATCCACAGGTCCTGCAGGGGAACCCTGGCTGGCGGTGGGGGAATGGGGATGCAGGCCCGTCGTCCTAGATGGTGCGCACAATAGCGGAGCAGACTAGGAGGCAAAGTGTTACCGGCTTGTGAACGCTCGCCCGCCGGGGCCGGATCAAGGGGTGATTTCAAAATGATACGGGCTTTCGCTGCGCGTCAGCGGGTCCAAAGCCAGGCGATGCTCCAGCGGCGGATAGGCGCGGCTGCGGCAATTCTGCCGGTCGCAGAGCCGGCAGGAGAGCCCAATGCCAACCGTGGCGCGGTCGAGGTCGAGGGCATCGGCGTAGATGAACTCAGCCGCATGGGCGATGTCGCAGCCCATGGCGACGACATGGACGGGCCGCGGTTCCGACCAATGCGCGGCCATGCGGGAGACGCTGCGGGCAAAGCAGAGGAAGCGTCCGCCATCCGGTAGCTCCGCCACCTGAACGCGGATCTGGCCGGGCGTCGCCAAGGCGGAATGCACCACCCAGCGTGGGCAGGAGCCGCCATAGCGGGCGAAGGGAAAGCCTGCGGCGGAAAAGCGCTTGGAGACGTTGCCGGCCGGGTCGACGCGCAGGAAGAAGAAGGGCACGCCGCGGGCGCTGGGTCGCTGCAGGCTGGAAAGGCGGTGGCACGCCTGTTCGAAGGAGACGCTGAACCGCGCCGCCAGCCGCTCCACGTCGTGGCGCAGCGCGCCCGCCGCCGCGAGGAAAGGCCCGTAAGGCATGATGAGCGCGCCGGCTGCGTAGTTGAGCAGGCCGATGCGAATGAGCGACGCGGCTTCCGGCGTCGAGGGCCCGATGGCGGCGATGACGCCCTCCACGACCTCCCGCGCTTCCAGCATCATGAGCTGGAAGGCCATGTGGAAGCCGCGGCTTTCCCGCGGCAGCTGTTCCGACAGGGTGAGGCTGCGGGTCGCCGGGTCGTAGCGCCGCAGCGCCTCGGGCAGGGGCGCCACCACCACCGAGACGCCATGGCGCCGTCGCAGGCTTTCCGCCACAGCGTGGTTCATCTCCGCCGGCGAGGCGGCGAGCGCCGATCCCACCCGCTCCGCCGCCGCTTCGATTTCCGGAAAATGATTGGCCCGTTCGTGAAACGCGTCACGCGCCTCCTCGTTCGGCAACAGCACGCGCCGGCCAGACGGCAGCGCGATGCCGGTCGCATCTTCCGAGGAGACGCGCCAGGCGCGATAGAGCGCGAGTGTCGCCCGCGCCGCATTGGGCAGGGCGGCGAGGGCGGCGATCTCGGCTTCCGGTACCGGCTCGGCACCGAGCAGGGCATCGGCGAAGACTTCGCGTAAACCAAGTTCGATCTGGCGTTCCTCCCGCCCGGAGAGGGCGGCGAGATCGACCTCGAGCTGTTCCGCGAGCTTGAGCAGAAGCGTCGCCGTGATCTTCCGCTGGTCATGCTCGATGAGGTTGAGATAGCTCGCGGAGATGCCGAGCCTGGCTGCCAGCTCCTGCTGTGACAGGCTGCGCTCCATGCGCAGGCGGCGCAGCGTGCGACCAATCGGAATCCGGGACATTTACAACCTTTACAGATTTACAAGCGTCAGCGTCGATTTGACGACGGCATTACCAAGCTGTACGGCGATTTCCGCAAGATCGTCTCGCTGCCGGTGTTAATACTTCACTCCACCAAGTTTGGGGAGGAAAGAATGATCCACACCGACAGACGTCAGTATGAACCCGAAGGCCTGGCGACCGATCTGGCCGCCGATGATCGTTTCGCTGGCATCCGCCGCGATTACGGGGCCGAGGAGGTCGCACGTCTCAGCGGGTCCTTTCGCATCCGCCACACCCTCGCCGAACGCGGGGCCCAGCGCCTGTGGCATCTGCTGAAAACCGAGCCCTTCGTGCCGGCGCTCGGCGCGCTCACCGGCAACCAGGCGATGCAGCAGGTGCGCGCCGGGCTGAAGGCGATCTACCTGTCCGGCTGGCAGGTGGCCGCAGACGCCAATCAGGCGGGCGAGATGTATCCCGACCAGTCGCTCTACCCCGCCAATTCGGTGCCGCTCGTCGTGCGCCGCATCAACAACGCCCTGCGTCGGGCGGATCAGATCGCGACTCAGGAAGGGGATCACTCCATCCATTGGATGGCGCCGATCGTTGCGGATGCCGAGGCCGGCTTCGGTGGCCCGCTGAACGCCTTCGAGCTGATGCGGGCGATGATCGAGGCTGGCGCGGCTGGCGTGCATTTCGAGGACCAGCTCGCCTCGGAAAAGAAATGCGGCCATCTCGGCGGCAAGGTGCTGGTGCCGATCAGCCAGCACATCCGCACGCTCAACGCCGCACGGCTGGCGGCGGATGTCGAAGGCGTCCCCACCGTCCTGATCTGCCGCACGGATGCGCATTCGGCGCAGCTGCTGACGGCCGATGTCGACGAGCGCGACCGTCCCTTCCTGTCCGGCGAACGCAGCTCGGAAGGGTTCTTCCGCATCCGCCCGGGCCGCGGGGTCGATTATGCCATCGCTCGCAGCCTAGCCTATGCGCCCTATGCGGACCTTCTGTGGTGGGAGACGAGCGAGCCCGATCTGGACGAGGCCGAGCGCTTCGCCCGTGCCATCCACGCCCGTTTCCCGGGCAAGATGCTCGCCTACAACTGTTCCCCGAGCTTCAACTGGGCCAAGAAGCTGCCGCCGGAGAAGATCGCGTATTTCCAGCAGGCTCTGGGTGCGATGGGCTATCGCTTCCAGTTCGTGACGCTGGCGGGCTTCCATAGCCTGAACCATTCCATGTTCACGCTGGCGCGTGGCTATGCAGAGCGCGGGATGGCGGCCTATTCCGAACTGCAGCAGGCCGAATTCGCCTCGGAGGCGGAGGGCTATACCGCAACCCGCCATCAGCGCGAGGTGGGGACGGGCTGGTTCGACGCCGTGGCGCTCGCAGCCTCGGGCGGCCGGTCTTCGACCACGGCCATGGCCGGCAGCACCGAGACGGCGCAATTCCACGAGGCGCCGGCGCCGGCCGCAGCGGAGCACCCGATGAACGCCTTCTATGATGAAGGACTGGTGCATGAACACGCCTGGGCCATGAGCAACTGACGCGGACGGCCGATGAGGAGGGCGGCGGTGGCGGCCCTCCTTACGGAAAAGACACCTGCCAGACGTGACGGCGTCGGAGTGTCGTGGTTAGGTCGCTCCCACATGAGACTGGGGGCCTGCGCGTCGCTTCATGACCAACCACGAGACCGAGTCGGCAGCCGCCGCATCCGAGAAGCCGCAAGAGGCTGGCGCCCTTTATGAAGAGGCGATCCTCCGTCTCGCGGCGAAGCATGGCACCGCGAAATCCTTCACCCCGACCGATGTCGCGCAGGCGCTGGCCGAGAACTGGCGGCCGCTGCTCACTCATATCCGCGCCGCGGCGCGGCGCCTAGCGGAGCGCGACCTGATCGACATCCTGCGGCACGGCAAGCCCGTGGAGCCCGCGGCCTTGCGCGGCGTCATCCGCCTGCGCCTGAAGGCCCAACCTGCCGAGACCGAACAGCCGCCGCCGGGCGCGGCATAGGACCAGACCATGCGCCGAGCCTTGAGCCGTGTCGGGCCCGTCCTACGGGACGCCTGGTATCTCTCCAGCCCCTATTTTCGGTCCGAAGAGCGCTGGATCGCGCTTTCGATGCTGGCGGCGGTGGTGGTGCTGAACCTGTCCCTGGTCGGCATGACCGTCGTCCTCAACTTCTGGAACGGCGCCTTTTTCGACTCGATTCAGGCGAAGGACTGGCAGTCCTTCGTCCAGCTCATCTTCCTCTACAAGAAGACGCCGAGCGGCTTCCTGCCCGGCTTCTGCGGCATCGCCGTCGTCTATATTCTGGTCGCGGTCTACGCGACCTATCTCAGCCAGGGCCTGCAGATCCGCTGGCGGCGCTGGCTCACCGGCCGCTACCTCTCGGACTGGATCGGCGATCGCACCTATTACCGCATGAGCCTGACGGCGAAGGCGCATGAGGACGGCACCGACAACCCCGACCAACGTATCAGCGAAGACATCGCGAATTTCGTGACGAGCACGCTGAGCCTCGCCCTCGACCTCATGAACAACGTCGTCACGCTGTTCAGCTTCCTCGGCATCCTTTGGGCACTGTCAGGCCCCGTCACCCTGCTTGGGATCACCATCCCCGGCTACATGGTGTGGGTCGCCCTGGTCTATGCCGTGGTCGGCACCTGGGTCACCCATCTGGTTGGCCGGCCGCTGGTGCGGCTCACCTTCAACCAGCAGCGGGTGGAAGCCGATTTCCGCTTCGCCCTGATGCGCCTGCGCGAGAACACCGAAGGCGTCGCGCTCTATGGCGGCGAAGGCGAGGAGCGGGGCGAACTCGACGGCCGTTTCCGCTTCGTCGTCGAGAACTGGTGGGCGATCATGCGCCGGACCAAGGCGCTCAACATCCTGACCACCGGCTATGCGCAGGTGGCCAACGTCTTCCCCTTCGTCGTCGCCGCCCCCCGCTATTTCTCGGGCGCGATCGCCCTTGGCGTCCTCACCCGGATCTCCGGCGCTTTCGGCCAAGTGCAGTCGGCCCTCTCCTGGTTCGTTTCGAACTATTCGAGCCTCGCCTCCTGGAGTGCGACGGTCGAACGTCTCGGCACCTTCCGCCGCGCGATCGAGGAAGCGCGGCTGCACATGGCCGATGGCGCTGCCATGACGCAGCAGGGCACCGATCTCGTGATGGAGGACGTGCGCCTCGCCCTGCCGGATGGCCGAGTGCTGATGGAGACGGCCAGCCTGCGCCTGCACCCAGGGCAATCCATCGTCATCACCGGGGCTTCGGGCTCGGGCAAATCCACCCTTTTCCGCGCCTTCGCCGGCATCTGGCCCTTTGCCGACGGGCGCATCACCTTGCCGGCCGGCCAATGCCTCTTCCTGCCGCAGCGGCCCTATATGCCTCTCGGCACCCTGCGCCGGGCCGCGACTTATCCGCTCGACCCCCAGACCGTGCCGGAGGCGGCGCTGACCGATGCGCTGACCGCCTGTGGTCTCGCCCATCTGATTGGGCAGCTGGATGAGCGTCGGAACTGGCAGCAGACGCTTTCGGGCGGGGAGCAGCAGCGTCTCGCCGTCGTGCGCGCTCTGGTGCTCAAGCCCGACTGGCTGTTCCTCGACGAAGCGACGGCGAGCCTCGACCCCGAGGCGGAGGCGGCGCTCTATCGCCTGCTGCGCGAAAGGCTGACGGGGACAACGTTGATCTCCATCGCCCATCGCGACACGGTGGTGGCGCTGCACGACCGGCGCCTCGTGCTGGCGCAGGGCCGGCTTGCCGTGGCCGGTGCGCCGCTTGCCGCCGAATAGCGCGGCTCAGTAGGTCGCGCGGCCGCCCGAGATGTCGAAGACGGCGCCGGTGGTGAAGGAGGCCTCGCGGCTCGCCAGCCAGCAGACGAGCGAGACCACCTCGGCCACCTCGCCGAAGCGGCCGATTGGGATCTTCGACAGCATGAAATCGATATGCGCCTGGGTCATCTGGGCGAAGATCGCGGTGCGCACCGCCGCCGGCGTCACCGCATTCACCCGGATCTCGGTCTTCGCCAGCTCCTTGCCGAGCGACTTGGTGAGGCCGATGACCGCCGCCTTCGAGGCGCTATAGGCGGAGGCATTAGGATTGCCCTCCTTGCCGGCGACGGAAGCGATGTTGACGATGCGGCCGTAGCCGCCTGCCTGCATGGCCGGCAATACGCTCTTGTTGCAGTAGAAGAGGCCGTTGAGATTGACGTCGACGACGCGGCGCCAGTCCTCCTCCGGATAGTCGGCGAGCGGCGTATTGGGACCGGTGATCCCGGCACTGCAGACGAGGATGTCGATGCCGCCCAGAGCGGCGGCAGAGGCCGCGGCGGCTTGGGCGACGGCCGCGGCGTCCGCAATGTCCACGGCCTGGACGTCCGTCGCGCCGATCTGCGTCTGTGCCTCGGCAAGCCGCGCCGCATCCCGGTCCCATAATGAGACCTGGCCACCCTCCGCGGTGATGCGGGCGCCGACGGCGAGCCCAATGCCGGCAGCGCCGCCCGTGATGATGGCGCGTTGGCCGGCGAAGCGGCCCGGAATGATGGTCTCCGGCATGGTCATGCTCCCATGCTTCCTGCGGCACCTGAAATCAGGATCGCCCGGAAGTCGTTGACGTTGGTCAGGGTCGGGCCGGTCACCACGAGGTCGCCGAGCGCCTGGAACAGGCTGTAGCCGTCATTGTTCCGCAGCATGGCGCCGACATCGAGGCCGAGGGCTGCGGCGCGGGCGATCGTCTCTGGGCCGATGAGGGCGCCGGCATTGTCCTCGGTGCCGTCGATTCCATCCGTGTCGCAGGCGATGGCGTGGATACCAGGATGACCGCCGAGTGCCACGGCAAGGCCTGCGAGGAATTCGACGTTGCGGCCGCCACGGCCGGTGCCGCGCACCGTCACCGTCGTCTCGCCGCCCGAGAGCAGCACGCAGGGAGGGATCGCCGGCTGGCCATGGGCCGCGCATTGCCGCGCAATACCGGCCATCACCCGCGCTACCTCGACCGCTTCGCCTTCGAGCGCGTTGCCCAGGATGAGGGGGGTGATGCCGGCCGCTTGCACGACCGCTGCTGCGGCTTCGAGCACGGCCTGCGGCCCGGCGATCACCCGGGTTTCTGCGCGGGCGAAGGCCGCATCGCCGGGCTTGGGCGTCTCCGATTCAGGCTTGGCCAGCCAAGCCGCGACGCCGGGCGGCGGATCGATGCCGTACTGCGCCAGAACGGCGCGCGCCTGCGCACGCGTCGACGGGTCCGGCACCGTCGGGCCCGAGGCGATGACGGACGGATCGTCCCCCGGTACGTCCGAGATCGCGAGGGTAAGGATGCGCGCAGGCGCGGCGGCCGCGGCGAGGCGGCCGCCCTTGATCGCCGAGAGATGCTTGCGCACCGTGTTCATGGCGTCGATCGGCGCACCGCTGTGGAGCAGCGCCCGGTTGACCGCCTGCTTGTCGGCGAGCGTGACGCCTGGCGCGGGCAGCGCGAGGAGAGCCGAGCCGCCGCCCGAGATGAGGCACAGCACGAGGTCGTCCTCTGTGAGGCCTTTCGTCAGGGCGAGGATGCGGGCGGCTGCCTTCTGCCCCGCCTCGTCCGGCACCGGATGCCGGGCTTCCACCACCTCGATCCGCCGTAGTGGCCCGACGCCGTGGCCGTAACGGGTGATCACCAGGCCGGAGAGCGGCCGGTCTTCCGGCCAGGCGCGATCCACGGCGCGGGCCATGGCGGCGGCGGCCTTGCCGGCACCGACGATGAGGGTGCGGCCACGCGGCGGCGCTGGCAGATGCGGCAGGAGAGCGGCTTCGGCGTCCGCCGCACGCAAGGCGGCAGCGAACAGATCGCGCAGGAAGACGGACTCGGACATCGCTCGGCTCTCGGACGGGGCGCCCTTGGCAAGCGGGCATCCTTCTCCGGCTAGGCTAGAGGGCCGGAGCGGCGGCGGCAATCGGAGGTCCGTCAAAAAGGACAGGGCCGGAGCGTGACGACGCCCCGGCCCTGGATGGTCCCCAATGGGCCGGCGGCGGATGCCAACCGGCCCTCTGGCTTCAGCTTACCACTGGATCTGCGTGCCGACGCCGAAGAGCTGCGACTGCACGTTGTTGTGGTCCGTGCCCGCATTGCCGGTCTGGAAGTCGTAACCGCCCTGCTGGCGCATGCCGTAGAGGTAGTCGGCAAAGAGGTTCACGCCCGGCACCAGGGTGTAGGTGGCGCCGACGGCGACACCGTTGTTCTGCTGCTGGCCGGTGGTGAGGCCGGCGGAGGTGATGGTGGCGCCGGAGCCGGCGTCGATGCCGCCCGGCAGGTCACCGGTCTGGTTGAAGCGGAAGAAGCTGCCGCCGAACACCAGCGGGCCCATGCTGTACTGAGCGCCGGCCAGGAAGCCGATGGCCTTGGATCCGCCATCCGGCTCGAGCTGGAACGTGTAGCCGTCACCCATGTTGAAGGCACCGATCACCGAGTTGCCGCCGACGGTCAGGCCGCCGTAGGTCAGCGTCACGCCGCCGGTGAAGATGTTCATGTCCTTGTAGTTGGTCACGAAGCCGGTCTGGCCGCCGGTGTAGTTGACCTGGCCCGCAGTGGTGTAGTCAGCGCCCACCTGGATGCCCATCGGGCCGAACTTCTGGGTGTACTGTGCACCGATATCGAGCATGTTGCGCGGCTGGCCGCCGACGATCGGCGTGTTGGTCGAGGTTGTGGCCGGCGCGTAGTTCATCGCCGTCTGGTTCGGCGTGAAGCCGAGCGCGAACTGGAAGCCGGAAATCGTCGGCGACAGGTAGACGATCTTGTTCGTCGCCTGGTCATAGGCGGAGCCGCTGTCTGGGAACGGATAGACGGGCTGCGCGGCGGAGGGGATCATGCCCTCGATATCACCGTTCCAGCCGCCGTCGTTGAAGCCTTCGAAGAAGCCGGTTTCGAAGAGCACGGACGGACCGTTCTGCTGACCGAAGCTGATCTGGCCGACTTCCGGCAGGCCGAGATAGCCGTAGGCCTGGAAGACGTAGAGCGTCTCGTTGGAGGCGCTCTGCCCGCTGTTCATGCGGATTTCCGCGGCCGCACCGTAGTGCAGGCCATTGGCGGCGACGCCGTCGAAACCCGGATAGAGGCGCATGTAGCCGAGGAAGTTGTCGGTCGAGGTCTTGTCACCGGTCGAGGTGTTGTTGTCGAGCGATGAAGACTCAATGCCGGCGTACCAGTTCACGCGGCCGTTGAGGCGCACGGTGATCTGGCCGGGCGCCATGGTGGCGCCCGAGGAGGACGCGCTCTGCGCGTGTGCCGCGTCGAGACCCGCATAACCGATCAAACCGGTGAGCGTCGCCGCGCAGCCTAACAGCAATTTCCGCATGATTATCTCCCATTCAGCTTTCCGCGCGGCCACCGCTGATGATCAGACCCGGTGGCAGGAACGCCCTTCGAAGCTGTCGTTCGATTAATCCTGTCGCCGCACGACTGCAACATGAAGGACGCAGATAAGATCACGCATGTTGCAGAGGTGTCACATGACGCGCAGTCTGGTTATGAATGATATGTGCGCGGTGACGAAAAGCTCACGAGATCCTGTCTTGTGAGCACCTAAAACCGAACGAATCGACGCCTAATAACGATCAAAAAACGAAATCGATGTTAGATTTGACTTTGCATCGATCGATCGCATGCCGGCCGGGCTTGCCTGGCGCGGTCGAGCCGCGTGCGGCAGACCCGTCGCCGGGCGCGGCGGTCTGTCTGCGCGTCAGAGCGTGGCGAGGGACGCGATGTCAGCCTCGTCCAGGGTGAAGCCGGCGTTCCAGGACTGCCTCACCTCCGGCGTGCCCGAGACGTCCCGCCCCCGGATCTCCTCGTACTGAAGTCCGCAATGCTGGGCGAGGAACCAGAAGAAGGTGTCGGGAAAGCTCTGGGCGGTCAGGGCGATCACGCGCGTGCCTGGCCGGCAGAAGGCGGTGTTGGTGAGCGCCGCGCCGAGCGGCCCCACGACGAGATCGGCGCCTTTGAAGAGGGCGATCTGCTCGCGCAGCGGCAGCGCCGCGGGGTCCACGATGGTGAAGCCGCTCTCGGCGAGCGCGGCCGCCACGGCCTCCTGATTCTGCAGCGGGCGCGTCGCCGCGAAGCGCGGCACGAAGAGTTTGCGGGCATCGCCCGCGGGAATGGGGGCGGCGAGGGCGCGGAGCGCCTGGGCGCAGAGCGGGGACTGGAAGACGCCATGGTGGGTCAGACCGTCGATGACGACGAGGCTGTCACAGATCACCGCCGCCTCGCTCGCGCTTGAGATCGCGAAGGGATTGATGCCGATGCCGCTCAGCGCCTCCCGCGCCGTCGCCTCGAGCGACGACGCTGCAACTATATAGGTGGGGTGGCGCTGGCTCAGCAGCCGGGAGGCGAGCCAGGCTTTCGGGAACATCTCGACCAGGAAGTGGCCGTAGTTCTGCGCTGCGCGGGATCGGCAGAGGACGGAGAGCCCAGCAATGTGCCGGGGGGTGCCCTGGCGGGCGGCGCGGGCGACGGCCCGCATCTCGTCGACCGCGGCCGGTTCGAACAGCCGGCCCGTACCGGGGACGAGGGCGAGATCACGATCGAAGACCGCCCCCTCGCCGACCACGGTGGCCTGCTCGATGAGGCGGAGAGTCACCGAGCGGCCGGGAAAGACCCGCCGCCCGAAGGAGACGTTCATAGCGCCGGCGAACTCGGTGGGAATGCGCTCCGAATGACGGATCACGGGCGGCCGGGTCGGGAAGGCAGGGGAGAGCAGGCGCAAGCGCACCGTCGGATCGTCCGGTCGGTCCGAGCTGTCCCAGGCGGGCGGCTGGTTGACGTCGATGTCGTTCAGCACGATGAGCGGCGTCGCCGCCCGGGGCGTGACGAAAAGACGTACCGCCGCCACCGCCGCACCGGCAGGTGCCGCGGCCATCTCGGTGCTCGTCAGGTTTTCCTGGCGGCTGCCGTCGGTGAAGGCGACGTCGTAGCGGCAGTCGAAGAAGGCCGCAGTCTCCGCGCTGAGGCGGAACCGAAGGCCGAGGCAGGCAAGGCCCAGGCCCATGCTGCCGCAGAGCTGGCCCGCCGGCGTCCAGGGCGTGCGCAGCCCGTCAGAATAGAGGAGCTGGTATTCCGGAGCGGGGCTGTGCTGCGGCGGACCCTCGGCCGCCGGGGCCAGCATCAGTGCTTCGAGCGCGAAACCGGCAGCTGGATCTCCGAGCCACGCGCCGGGGCCCGCCGTGAGGTTCCCGCGCATCGCGAAATGGCCGAGCATGGTCGCTGGACGATCATCGGCGGCCGGTTCGGCCAGCTGTGGGGCTTGCCCGGACTCCGTGGGCGGCAGGGCCATGCAGCAAGCCTCCTTGAGCGAGAAAACGGCGTCCCTCTATATGAACGCAAGCTAAGGCTTTGGCGAGACGAGCCCATTGGGCGGGCGTTGGCCACGCTGCTACCGCGCGAGGACATGGGCCGCCGCTCGTGCATATCACCTCCACGAAGTACGGGGGCGAGAAGGCCCTTGATCGGCCCTTGCGAGCTTGACTCTCGGGACCCCGGCCCGTAGGTATCGCGCCCTCGGCCGGACCCCAGACAGAGCGTCTGGGTTCAGGCCCGCATTCGTATCTTCCGCTGCTGCGGAGCCGCCAGAGCGAAAGCTCCGGGCTCAGACCGTGGCAAGGACGCAGACCGCACGCAGGGGATTGGTCCCGGGCATGCGGCCTTTTGTGCGGATGCAGGTCGGCCTTGGCGGGATGTGAAGATCGGAAACGAGGTCTATGCCGACGATCAACCAGTTGATTGCTAAGGGGCGCGAACCCAACAAGACGCGCAACAAGGTGCCGGCTCTGCAGGGCTGCCCGCAGAAGCGCGGCGTGTGCACGCGCGTTTACACGACGACGCCGAAGAAGCCGAACTCGGCGCTTCGTAAGGTCGCCAAGGTGCGCCTCACCAACGGCTATGAAGTCGTGAGCTACATTCCCGGTGAGGGCCACAACCTGCAGGAGCACAGCGTGGTCCTGATCCGTGGTGGCCGCGTGAAGGACCTTCCCGGCGTCCGCTATCACATCCTGCGCGGCGTGCTCGATACGCAGGGCATCGCCAAGCGCCGCCAGCGCCGTTCGCTCTACGGCGCGAAGCGTCCGAAGTAAGAGGGTCTGGTCAATGAGCCGTCGTCACCGCGCGGTTAAGCGCGAAATTCTCCCGGACGCGAAGTTCGGCGACGTCGTCATCACGCGTTTCATGAACGTGCTGATGTACGACGGCAAGAAGTCCACTGCGGAAAGCATTGTCTATGGCGCGCTGGATACGCTGAAGCGCCGTGGCGGCAATGGTGCCGATCCGGTGCGCATGTTCCACGAAGCGCTGGACAATGTGAAGCCGACCGTCGAAGTGCGGTCGCGTCGCGTCGGCGGTGCGACCTATCAGGTGCCCGTCGAGGTGCGTGCCGAGCGTCGCCAGGCTCTGGCGATTCGCTGGATCATCGACTCGGCGCGTAAGCGTGGCGAGCACACGCTGGAAGACCGGCTGTCCAACGAGCTGTTGGATGCCGTGAACAATCGCGGCGCCGCCGTGAAGAAGCGCGAAGATACCCATCGGATGGCCGAAGCCAACAAGGCTTTCAGCCATTATCGCTGGTAACCCCCAGACTTAACACGTCGGTAGCAAGTCGGCTCACGGAGAGAAGACGATGGCTAAGGCCAAATTTGAGCGTAACAAGCCTCACTGCAACATCGGCACCATTGGTCACGTCGACCATGGGAAGACCTCGCTAACCGCTGCCATCACCAAGGTGCTGGCCAAGGCTGGTGGCGCGACCTTCACGGCCTATGACCAGATCGACAAGGCGCCGGAAGAGCGCGCCCGCGGCATCACGATCTCCACGGCGCACGTGGAATACGAGACCGCCAACCGCCACTACGCGCATGTCGACTGCCCGGGCCACGCCGACTACGTGAAGAACATGATCACGGGTGCCGCCCAGATGGACGGCGCGATCCTGGTCGTGTCCGCAGCCGACGGCCCGATGCCGCAGACCCGCGAGCACATCCTGCTCGCCCGTCAGGTCGGCGTTCCGGCGCTGGTCGTCTTCATGAACAAGGTCGACATGGTCGACGATCCGGAGCTGCTCGAGCTCGTGGAGATGGAAGTGCGCGAGCTTCTGTCCTCCTACCAGTTCCCGGGTGACGACATCCCCATCACCAAGGGTTCGGCGCTCTGCGCGCTCGAGGACAAGCAGCCGGAAATCGGCGAGCAGGCCGTTCTCGCCCTGATGCAGACGGTTGACGACTACATCCCGCAGCCGGAGCGTCCGAAGGATCTGCCGTTCCTGATGCCGATCGAAGACGTCTTCTCGATCTCGGGCCGCGGCACCGTGGTGACCGGCCGCATCGAGCGCGGTGTTCTGAAGGTCGGCGACGAAATCGAGATCGTCGGCATCCGCGCGACGCAGAAGACGACCTGCACGGGCGTCGAAATGTTCCGCAAGCTGCTCGACCAGGGCGAAGCAGGCGACAACATCGGCGCGCTGCTGCGTGGCACGAAGCGTGAAGACGTCGAGCGCGGCCAGGTTCTGGCGCGTCCCGGCTCGATCACGCCGCACACGAAGTTCAAGGCCGAGGCCTACATCCTCACGAAGGAAGAGGGTGGCCGCCACACCCCGTTCTTCACCAACTACCGCCCGCAGTTCTACTTCCGCACGACCGACGTCACCGGCGTCGTGACCCTGCCGGAAGGCACCGAAATGGTGATGCCGGGCGACAACGTCTCCATGGATGTCGAGCTGATCGCTCCGATCGCCATGGATGACGGTCTGCGCTTCGCGATCCGCGAAGGTGGCCGCACTGTCGGCGCCGGCGTGGTGGCGAAGGTGACCGCCTAAAACTAGGACGTGATTGAAGCCGCGAAACTGGAAGCCTGACGATGGACAATCAAAACATCCGCATTCGCCTGAAGGCGTATGATCACCGCGTGCTCGACACGAGCACCAAGGAGATCGTGAACACGGCGAAGCGTACAGGTGCCCGGGTTCGCGGCCCGATCCCCCTGCCGACGCACATTGAGCGGTTCACGGTGAACCGCTCCCCGCACGTTGATAAGAAGAGCCGCGAGCAGTTCGAGATTCGGACCCATCGCCGCCTCCTCGACATCGTCGAGCCGACGCCGCAGACGGTGGACGCCCTGATGAAGCTCGACCTCGCGTCGGGTGTCGACGTCGAGATCAAGATCTGAGCCTGGAAAGACCGCCTCTATGCGCACCGGAGTGATCGCCAAGAAGCTGGGCATGTCCCGGCTTTTCAAGGACGACGGGAGCCATGTCCCCGTCACTGTTCTGCACCTCGACCAGGTGCGGGTGGTGTCCACCCGTACGCAGGAGAAGGACGGTTACACCGCAGTCCAGCTGGGCTTCGGTCTTGCCAAGGTGAAGAACGTCAGCCAGCCGAACCGCGGCCATTTTGCGAAGAGCAAGGTGGAGCCGGCGAAGAAGCTCGTCGAGTTCCGCGTGGCGGACGATGCGCTGCTCGAGCCGGGCGCCGTGATCTCCGCCGCCCACTTCCAGGTTGGGCAGAAGATCGACGTGGCCGGCACCTCCAAGGGCAAGGGCTTCGCGGGTGGCATGAAGCGCTGGAACTTCGCCGGTCTCGAGGCGAGCCACGGCGTCTCCATCAGCCATCGTAGCCTGGGCTCCACGGGTAACCGCCAGGACCCCGGCAAGACGTTTAAGAACAAGAAGATGGCCGGTCATCTCGGCGGCGAGCGCATCACGACCCTCAATCTCGAGGTCGCCGGTGTCGACGTCGAGCGCGGGCTCATCATGGTGAAGGGCGCCGTTCCGGGTGCCGTTGGCGGCTATGTCATGGTGCGTGACGCGATCAAGCGCGCCCGCCCTGCGGACGCTGCCTATCCCGCCGCGCTGGTGGGCTGAGGATCGCGAGATGCAGATCGATATCAAAACCCTCGATAACGGTTCGGCCGGTACGGCCGAGCTCGCCGACGAGATCTTCGGCGCCGCGCCGCGCGCCGACATCATGGCCCGTGTGGTGCATTGGCAGCAGGCGAAGCGCCGCTCCGGCACGCACAAGGTAAAGGGCATGTCGGAAGTCTCCGGCACGACCAAGAAGCCGTATCGCCAGAAGGGCACCGGCAACGCCCGCCAGGGCAGCCTGCGCGCCCCGCAGTACCGCACCGGTGGCATCGTCCACGGTCCGGTGGTGCGCGACCACGGCTACGACCTGCCGAAGAAGGTGCGCCGCCTCGGCCTGATCTCCGCTCTCTCGCAGAAGCAGGCGGCCGGCAAGCTGATCGTCATCGACCGCGCCGCCGGCGTGGAGAAGACGCGCGATCTGACGGCGAAGCTGAAGACCCTCGGCCTCAGCTCGGTGCTGTTCGTGGATGCGAGCGTGGACGCGGGCTTCCTGCGCGCCAGCCGCAACATCCCGGGCGTGGACGTGCTGCCGACGGTCGGCGCCAATGTCTATGACATCCTGCGCCACGACGTTCTGGTCGTCACCTCGGCCGGTGTGGAAGGTCTGACGGCGCGTCTCGCCGACAAGAGCGCGCCCGTGGCGGAGAGCGCAGCATGAGCACCCCTGGTTTCAACGCGCGCAAGCGCGCCGAGAAGATGTCCCGCGAGGCGATCTACGAGGTCATCCGCAGCCCGGTCATCACTGAAAAGGCGACGACCCAGAGCGAGCGCAACCAGGTCTCCTTCCGCGTCGCGATGGGCGCCACGAAGCCCGAGATCAAGACCGCGGTGGAAAGCCTGTTCGGCGTCACCGTGCTCGGCGTGAACACGATGGTCACGAAGGGCAAGACGAAGCGGTTCCGCGGCCGGCCGGGCCAGCGCGCGGATGTCAAGAAGGCGATCGTGCAGCTGGCCGAAGGCCAGTCGATCGACTTCACGACGAGCCTCACCTGAGGCTCTGAGGGGTAGATCATGGCGCTGAAGCAATTTAATCCCGTTACCCCGAGCCTCCGCGGCACCGTTCTGGTGTCCCGCGAGGGTCTGTGGAAGGGCAAGCCGGTCAAGGGCCTGACGCAGGGCAAGCACTCCTCCGGCGGTCGCAACAACCACGGCCACACCACGGTGCGGTTCCGGGGTGGCGGACACAAGCAGAGCTATCGCATCGTCGACTTCAAGCGTCGCAAGTTCGACGTGCCGGCGACGGTCGAGCGTCTCGAGTATGACCCGAACCGTACCGCCTTCATCGCGCTGATCAAGTATCAGGACGGTGAACTTGCGTACATCGTCGCGCCGCAGCGTCTCGCGGTGGGTGATACCGTGGTGTCCGGCCTGCGTGCCGACATCAAGCCGGGCAACGCGATGCCGATGGCCGCGATCCCGGTGGGCACGATCATCCACAACATCGAGATGAAGCCGGGCGCCGGCGGCAAGGTCGCGCGGTCCGCGGGCACCTTCGCCCAGCTCGTCGGCAAGGATGCGGGCTACGCCCAGATCAAGCTGATGTCGGGCGAACTCCGCATCGTGCGCGCCGAATGCATGGCGACGATCGGTGCCGTGTCCAACCCGGACAATTCGAACATCCACATCGGCAAGGCAGGCCGCTCCCGCTGGCTCGGGCGTCGTCCGCACAACCGCGGTGTCGTCATGAACCCGGTCGACCATCCGCATGGTGGTGGTGAAGGCCGCACCTCGGGTGGCCGCCATCCGGTGACGCCGTGGGGCAAGCCGACCAAGGGTTACAAGACTCGCGTTAACAAGCGGACGGACAAGTTGATCATCCGCCGGCGCAACAAGAGCAAGGGCTGAGTTCATGTCACGCTCCGTTTGGAAAGGCCCGTTTGTAGACGGGTACCTCCTGAACAAGGCCGAGGCCGCACGCGCCTCGGGCCGCAACGAAATCATCAAGATCTGGTCCCGCCGGTCGACGATCCTTCCGCAGTTCATCGGTCTGACGTTCGGCGTCTACAACGGGCACAAGTTCCTGCCCGTCCAGGTCAACGAGAACATGGTCGGGCACAAGTTCGGCGAGTTCTCGCCGACGCGTACCTTCACGGGCCACTCGGCCGACAAGAAGGCGAAGCGGGGCTGATCCGATGAGCAAGCCGAAACACCCCCGGGCTCTGGCCGAGACCGAAGCTCAGGCGCTGGTCTCGAACCTGCGCGTGAGCCCCCGCAAGCTGAACCTTGTCGCGGGCATGATCCGCAACAAGCCGGCGTCCGTCGCGGTTGCGCAGCTGACCTTCAGCAAGCGCCGCATCGCCAACGACGTGAAGAAGGCGCTGCAGAGCGCCATCGCGAACGCGGAGAACAACCATCAGCTCGACGTCGACCGTCTGGTCGTCACGCGGGCCGAGGTCGGCCGCTCCATCGTGATGCGCCGCTTCCATGCGCGTGGCCGTGGCCGCGCCGCCCGCGTCGAGAAGTGGTTCAGCCACCTCAAGATCGTCGTTGCCGAGCGGGCGCAGGAAACCGCGTCCGAGCAGGAGGCCGTGTAATATGGGTCACAAAGTCAATCCGATCGGCCTTCGCCTCGGGATCAACCGCACCTGGGAGAGCCGCTGGTTCGCCGGGCGGGACTACGCGAAGCTGCTGCATGACGATCTGAAGCTGCGCACGCATCTCCGCAAGAAGCTCTCCGGTGCGGGCGTCTCCCGCGTCGTGATCGAGCGTCCGGCGAAGAAGCCGCGCGTGACCATCTATGCCGCCCGCCCGGGTGTGGTGATCGGCAAGAAGGGTCAGGATATCGAGGTGCTCCGCAAGGACCTCACGGCGATGGCGAAGGCCGAGGTTTCCCTGAACATCATGGAAATCCGCAAGCCCGAGATCGACGCGACGCTCGTTGCCGAGAACATCGCCCAGCAGCTGGAGCGCCGCGTCGCCTTCCGCCGCGCGATGAAGCGCGCCGTGCAGTCCGCCATGCGTTTGGGCGCCCAGGGCATCCGCATCAACTGCGGTGGCCGTCTGGGTGGCGCCGAGATCGCGCGTATGGAGTGGTATCGCGAGGGCCGCGTGCCCCTGCACACCCTCCGCGCTGACATTGACTATGGTGTTGCGACCGCGAAGACGACCTATGGGACCTGCGGCGTGAAGGTCTGGATCTTCAAGGGTGAGATCCTGGCGCACGATCCGATGGCGCAGGACCGCAAGGCCGCCGAACAGGCGCCGCAGCGGTAAGGATTGGACAAGAACAATGCTTTCTCCCAAGCGCACGAAATACCGCAAGGCGCATAAGGGCCGTATCCACGGCCTGGCCAAGGGTAACACGCAGCTGACCTTCGGCGCCTTCGGCCTCAAGGCCCTGGAGCCGGAGCGCATCACCGCGCGGCAGATCGAGTCCGCTCGTCGGGCGATCACGCGCCACATGAAGCGCGCCGGCCGTGTCTGGATTCGCATCTTCCCGGATGTCCCCGTTTCGGCGAAGCCCGCCGAAGTGCGCATGGGCTCCGGCAAGGGCAGCCCCGAGTTCTGGGTGGCTCGGGTCAAGCCTGGCCGCATCATGTTCGAGATCGACGGCGTTCCTCCGGAGCTCGCGCAGCAGGCGCTGACGCTCGGGGCCGCGAAGCTGCCGATCAAGACCAAATTCGTCACCCGCATCGGGGAGGCGTGATCATGGCGAACAAGACTGCTGATATCCGGGCCAAGACCCCGGACGAACTCGAGGCACAGTTGGTTGACCTGCGTCGTGAGCAGTTCAACCTGCGCTTTCAGCGTGCTACGGGCCAGTCCGAGAGCGTTGGCCGCGTGCGGATCGTGCGGCGCGAAATCGCCCGAGTGAAGACCATCATCGCGGAGCGCGCACGCGCTTCCGCCAAAGCCTGAGGAGATAAGGGCGATGTCTAGGCGCGTCCTGTCAGGGCGGGTGGTAAGCGATAAGATGGACAAGACCGTTACGGTCTTGGTCGAGCGTCGCGTCATGCACCCGCTGTACAAGAAGTTCATTCGCCGTTCGAAGCGTTATGCCGCGCACGACGAAGACAATATCTGCAAGCCGGGTGATCTGGTGCGGATCGAGGAATGCCCGCCGATCAGCAAGCGCAAGGCGTGGCTCGTGATCGAGCGGAACGGCGTCGCGCTGGTTCCCGGGGTTGAAGCGACGGATGCGGTTGCCGCTCCGGCTCAGGCCTGAGGAGAGAGCGAGATGATCCACCCCGAAACCAACCTCGACGTTGCCGACAATTCCGGTGCGCGCCGCGTGCAGTGCATCAAGGTGATCGGCGGCTCGAAGCGCAAGACGGCCTCCGTCGGCGACGTCATCGTCGTCGCGGTGAAGGACGCCATTCCGCGCGGTAAGGTGAAGAAGGGCGACGTGCACCAGGCGGTGATCGTGCGTACGGCATTCCCCGTGCGCCGCGCCGATGGCAGCGCCATCCGCTTCGACCGCAACGCGGCCGTTCTGATCAACAAGCAGAACGAGCCCATCGGCACGCGTATCTTCGGGCCCGTCGTGCGCGAGCTGCGCGCCCGCAAGTTCATGAAGATCATCAGCCTCGCGCCGGAGGTGATCTGATCATGGCCGCGCGCATTCGTAAGGGCGACCGCGTCGTCGTCATCTCCGGCTCCGACAAGGGCAAGCGGGGCGAGGTGAAGCAGGTTCTGCCGAAGCTCAACCGCGCCGTCGTCGAAGGCGTGGCCGTTGCCACCCGTCACCAGAAGCCGACCCGCATGGGCGAGCAGGGTGGCCTGGTGCGCAGCGAGCGTGCCGTTGATCTGTCCAATCTGATGCTGATCGATCCGAAGAGCGATCAGCCGACCCGGGTGGGGTTCCGCGTTCTTGAGGACGGCCGCAAGGTCCGCGTCGCCAAGAAGTCCGGTTCACTCATCGAGAGCTGAGGAGGCTAGAGGGTGAGCGAGAAGGCCGTGCCGCGTCTGCAGGCACATTATTCCGACGTGGTCCGCAAGAAGCTGCAGGAGGAGTTCGGCTACAAGAACCCGATGCAGCTGCCGCGTCTCGAGAAGATCGTCCTGAACATGGGCGTGGGTGAGGCTGCGGCGGATCAGAAGAAGCTGGACGCGGCGGTTGCCGAAATGGCGCTGATCTCCGGCCAGAAGCCGGTCAAGACGGTGGCGAAGAAGGCCATCGCCGGCTTCAAGATCCGCAAGGGTCTGCCGATCGGCTGCAAGGTGACGCTGCGGTCCGCCCGCATGTACGAATTCCTCGACCGTCTGGTGACGATCGCGCTGCCGCGCGTCCGCGATTTCCGCGGCATCACCGGCAAGGGTTTCGACGGGCGCGGCAACTTCGCCATGGGCGTCAAGGAGCAGATCATCTTCCCGGAAATCGTCTACGACAAGGTGGACGCGATCCGGGGTATGGACATCGTCTTCGTGACCACGGCAAAGACGGATGCGGAAGCCAAGGCCCTTCTCAAGGCCTTCGAGCTGCCGTTCGCGAACTGAGCTTAATTCGACGAGATTTGGAAAACCACGGCCACCGCGAGCGCGGTGGGCCGATAGGTTCCGGAGGGTAAAACAGGATGGCCAAAACTTCCCAGGTCAACCGCAATGCGAAGCGCATGCGGATGTCCGCTCGCGACAAGGCCAAGCGTGAGGCGCTGAAGGCGATCATCAAGGACCGCAGCATTCCGGTGGAAGACCGGTTCGAGGCGTCCGTGAAGCTCGCGCAGCTGCCCCGCAACGGGTCTGCGACGCGCGTCCGCCTGCGCTGCGAACTGACGGGCCGGCCCCGCGCCAACTACCGCAAGTTCCGCCTCAGCCGTATCGCGCTGCGTGACCTCGCCAGCACCGGGCAGATCCCCGGCATGGTCAAAGCAAGCTGGTAAGGAAAGGGATCACCCATGTCCATGTCTGATCCCTTGGGGGATATGCTCACGCGCATTCGCAATGCGCAGCGAGCCAACCACACCGTTTGCGTTGCGCCGAACTCGCGCCTACGCGCCAATGTTCTCGATGTCCTGAAGCGCGAAGGCTACATCCGCGGCTTCTCGACCGAGGAACTGCGCCCCGGCGTGTCGCAGCTGCGCATCGAGCTGAAGTACAACGAGGGCCAGCCGGTCATCAAGGAGATCACCCGCGTCTCCCGCCCCGGCCGCCGCGTCTATTCGAAGATCAAGGAGCTGCCCCGGGTCTATAGCGGCCTCGGCGTCTCCATTCTCTCCACGCCGCGCGGCGTGATGAGCGATCAAGAGGCCCGCGCTGCCAATGTTGGCGGCGAAGTCCTCTGCCGGGTCTTCTAAGGGGGGCTGGGACATGTCGCGCGTAGGTAAATATCCGGTCACCATCCCCGTCGGGGTTGACGTGGCCATCGCCAACAACATCCTGACGGCCAAGGGCAAGCTCGGTACGCTGACGCTGCCGCTGTCCGCGGATCTCGTGGACACGACCGTCGCCGACGGCCGCGTCACCGTGGAGCCGAAGTCGAAGGCCGCGCCGGCCCGCATGATGTGGGGCACGACGCGGGCGCTCGTCGCCAGCATGGTGAAGGGCGTGTCCGAGGGCTTCTCGAAGACCATGGAAGTGAACGGCACCGGTTACCGTGCCGCCGTCCAGGGCAAGAACCTCGTGATCAACCTCGGCTATTCGCATGACGTGGTCTATCCGATCCCTGAAGGGATCAAGATCAGCTGCGAGAAGCCGACGACGATCAAGGTCGAGGGTGTGGACAAGCGTCTTGTCGGCCAGGTGGCCGCGGAAATCCGCTCGAAGCGTCCGCCAGAACCCTATAAGGGCAAGGGCGTGAAATACGTCGACGAGACGATCCGCCGTAAGGAAGGTAAGAAGAAATAATGAGCGCGAACCAGGATCTCCGGGTGCGTCGCCGGGAGCGGCTTCGCTTCCAGCTGCGCCAGAAGTCCGGTGGCCGGGTGCGGCTGTCGGTGTTTCGTTCCAGCAAGCATATCTATGCGCAGGTGATCGACGATGCGGCGGGGCGTACTCTCGCCGCGGCCTCCTCGCTCGAGGCCGATCTGCGCGGCAGCCTGAAGACGGGCGCGGATCGCGATGCCGCCACCGCCGTGGGCAAGCTGGTCGCCGAGCGCGCTCTCGCCGCCGGTGTGAAGGAAGTCGTCTTCGACCGTGGCGCCTATCTCTACCACGGCCGCGTGAAAGCTCTGGCCGATGCCGCCCGTGAGGGCGGTCTGGCCTTCTAAGGGGAACGAAGCAATGGCACGGGAACCGAGAGAGGGTGGCGGCCGCGGCGGACGGGAGCGTGAGCGCGACCGCGAGCACAATGACGAGTTCATCGACAAGCTGGTGACGATCAACCGCGTCGCCAAGGTGGTGAAGGGCGGCCGTCGCTTCGCCTTCGCAGCCCTTGTCGTGGTGGGTGACCAGAAGGGTCGCGTCGGCTTCGGCGCCGGCAAGGCGCGTGAAGTGCCCGAGGCGATCCGCAAGGCGACGGAACGGGCGAAGCGTAGCCTGATCCGCGTGCCGATGAAGGAAGGCCGCACCCTGCATCATGACGCGCTCGGCCATTTCGGCGCGGGCCAGGTCATCCTGCGGGCGGCGCCGGCCGGCACCGGCATCATCGCCGGCGGCCCGATGCGTGCGGTCCTCGAGACCCTGGGCATCGGCGACGTCGTCGCGAAGTCCATGGGCAGCCGCAATCCGCACAACATGATCAAGGCGACCTTCGACGCCCTGCAGCATTGCGCGAGCCCGCGCTCGGTTGCGGCCCGTCGTGGCAAGAAGGTCTCCGACATCCTGGGCAAGCGCGACAATGCGACCGAGAGCGCGGAGGTGGCCGATGCCGTCTGATCGTATCACCGTCAAGCAGATCGCTTCCGGCAATGGGCAGAAGCCCGGCCAGCAGGCGACTCTGATCGGTCTCGGGCTGAACAAGATCGGCCGCGTGCGCGAGCTGGAGGATACTCCCTCGGTGCGCGGGATGATCAACAAGGTCGCCCATCTGGTGAAGGTTGTGGAAAAGGCCTGACCCGCGGGGTCAGGTCTTGAGGATTGAACCATGAAGCTCAATGAACTCCGGGATAACCCCGGCGCCCGTCCGAAGTCGAAGCGGCTCGGCCGTGGCATCGGCTCCGGCAAGGGCAAGACGTCGGGCAAGGGCGTGAAGGGCCAGAAGGCGCGTGAGGGCGTGTCCCTCAACGGCTTCGAAGGCGGTCAGCTCCCGATCTATCGCCGTCTGCCGAAGCGCGGCTTTAAGAACCCGACCCGCAAGGTCTATGCCCCGCTGAACCTTGACCTGCTCGATCATGCGGTCGGTGCTGGCGTGCTGGACGCGAGCCAGACCATCACCGAGGTGCAGCTGGCCGATGCCGGCGTTGTCAACCTCGCCAAGGTCTCGGGCGTGCGCCTGCTGGGCCGTGGCGCGGTGACCCGTGCCATCACCATCTCCGTCTCCGGTGCCTCCGCGACCGCCAAGGCCGCGATCGAAGCCGCGGGCGGCAAGGTTGAAATCCTGGGTGAAGCCGCCGAGTAATCGGCGCTCCGAGCCAAGCTCTGCATGAAGGCGTCGGGTGCGAACCCGGCGCCTTCGTCGTTTTGGCGTCCTCTCCTGCCTGCGCTAGAAGAGCGCAAAAGCGAAGGGAACGCAGGTCATGACGCAGAGCAATTTCTCGGAGGTGTTTCAGCCCGGCCGCGTCGCGGTGATCACCGGCGGCGCGAGCGGCATCGGCGCTGCGACCGCCGCCTTCTGTGCCAGCCGCGGCATGACGGTCGTGCTGGCCGATCTGCCGGGCGCAGCGCTTGACGGGGCGGCCGCGCGTCTCGCGGCAGCGTCCTCCGCTCCTGTGGTCGCGATCCCGACCGACGTCAGCAACCGGGCGGCGGTGACGGGGCTGAAGGATGCGGCCTATGCGCGTTTCGGCCGGGTTGACTTCCTGATGAACAATGCGGGGCGCGAGGGCGCCGGGCAGATCTTCGGGGACCCTGCGGTGTGGGAGGCGATCCTCGGCGTCAATCTCTGGGGCGTTGTCCACGGCACCCAGGTCTTCGCCCCGGCGATGGTCGCACAGGGCACCCCCGCCATCATCGTCAACACCGGCTCCAAGCAGGGCATCACCACGCCGCCGGGCAACACCGCCTACAACGTCTCCAAGGCCGGGGTGAAGGTGGTGACGGAAGCGCTGGCGCACGAACTGCGCAACACGCCGGGCTGCGCCGTCTCGGCCCATCTCCTGATCCCGGGCTTCGTCTTCACCGGCCTGACCCGCGCCCATACGGCGGAGAAGCCGGCCGGCGCCTGGACGCCGGAGGAGATGGTGTCTTTCATGATGGACCGGCTGGAGGCCGGCGATTTCTACATCCTCTGCCCCGACAACGAGGTGACACGCGCGTTGGACGAGGCGCGGATGCTGTGGGCGGCCATGGACATCGTGGAGAACCGGCCGCCCCTGTCGCGCTGGCATGCCGACCATGCCGAGGCCTTCCGCGCCTTTCTCGCCGCGCGCGGCCTGTGATACGCGCAGGACTCTTCTTCAGGACTTTGGTTTAAGGCTCGCATCATGACCGATACCCCGCCCGACCGTCTCTCCGTCAATCCGAAGAGCCCCTATTTCGATCAGGCGGCGCTGGAACGCGGCGTCGGCATCCGCTTCAAGGGCGTTGAAAAGACCAATGTCGAGGAATACTGCGTGAGCGAGGGGTGGGTGCGGCTCGCCGTCGGCAAGTCCGTCGATCGTCACGGCAATCCCTTGACCATGAAGGTGAGCGGGCCCGTCGAGCCGTATTTCCGGGACGATGCGGCGGAGGGCTGACCTCTCGCATAGAGGTTGAATGCGCCGGCGGGGGTGATCCCGTCGGTGCCCGCTCTTGCCGCCGGGTGCAGGCCGCGTATCGTTGCCGGAACGAGACCGGCAGGCGAGCCACGAGATGAGAGACACCATCGCGCCGTCCCCACGTCCGGCGGGTAGGACCGTTCAGGAATACATCGACGAGATTCCCGTCTGGGCGGACGGTACGCAGGTCGAATCCCTGCCCATGACCGGGATGCAGCGGCGCATCTGGTCGCTCGCGATCGCCGGCAAGTTCTTCGAGGGGCTGGTCGTTTTCATGACCGGCGTCGCCCTGCCGCTGATCGACCAGAGCTTTGGGCTCGGGGCCACCGAGAACAGCATCGTCTCTTCGGCAACCCTCTTCGGCATCCTCGTCGGCGCGACGGTGCTGGGCGGCCTGGCCGACGTCTTCGGCCGCAAGACGATGTTCATCGCCGAAATGATCCTCTTCGTCGTCTTCCTGGTGGCGCTGACCCTGGCGCCAAACTTTTCGAGCCTCGCGATCTGCCTTTTCGGGATCGGTCTGGCCCTCGGTTGCGACTATCCGACCGCCCATGTGGTCATTGCCGAAGCGGTGCCGAGCCGCGGGCGCGGCAGCCTCATTCTCGGGGCCTTCGCCTTTCAGGCCGTGGGCGCCATCTGCGGCGCGCTGCTCGGCGTGCTCATCCTCTCCTTTCATCCGGGGATCGATGCCTGGCGCTACATGTTCGCGATGGCCATTCTTCCCGCGCTGCTTGTCGTGATCGGCCGGTTCTTCATCTGCGACAGCGCCCATTGGCTGGTCACCCGTGGACGGATGCACGAGGCGACGGTCGCCACCATGGCGCTGCTGCACCGCGTGCCGCAGTATCCGAAGGTGGTCGAGCTGATCAATCCGCATCACGAGCCGGCAGCGGGGAGCCATCGCGTGCCGAAGGGCGGCATTGCCGCGCTCTTCCGGTCACCCGCCCTGCGGCGCGCTACGGTCCTCGCCTCCGTTCCCTGGTTTCTGCAGGATCTGTCGACCTACGGCATCGGCATCTTCACCCCGGTCATCCTGGCGAAGACGCTGGGGGATGCCGCCCCGGGGGAGGATGTGGCGAGCCTCGTGCATCGGGTGGAACTCTCCGCCAAGGGCACGGCGATGCTGGACCTGCTGCTCATCCTAGGCATCTTGGCGGCCATCCTCATGGTGGAGCGGGCCGGGCGCATCCGCCTGCAGATCATCGGTTTCATCGGCTGCGCACTGGGTCTGGCGCTCGCCGCCCTGTCCGAAAGCCTGTCGGGCGGCGCCCAGATCGTCGCGCTTTTCACAGGCTTCATGCTGTTCAACTTCATGACCAACATGGGGCCGAACGCGCAGACCTATCTTCTCGCGGGGGAAGTGTTTCCGACCCACATCCGCGGCTATGGCGCGGGCTTCGCAGCGTCGGTCGCCAAGATCGGCGCGGTGCTCACGGCTTTCCTCTTTCCCTATCTGCTTAAGGACATCGGCACGCAGATGCTGCTGATCCTCCTGATCCTGTCCTCCCTGCTCGGGGCCTTGGTCACCTGGGTCTTCCGGATCGAAACTCGGGGATCCTTGGAACAGGCGAGGACGGACCGCGTGCAGCCTCAGGTTTGAGGTTGACCCAGCACCTCCTCATAGACCGCGATCGTCGCCGCCTGCATGGCGCCGACCGTATAATGGGCGAGGACCGAGGCGCGGGCCCGCGCGCCCATCGCCTCCCGCGCCTCGGCCGGCGCGTCCAGAACGGCGGCGATCATGCCGGCGAGCGCCTCGACGTCGCCCGGCGGCACCAGCAGGCCGGTTTCCTGATCCGTCACCGTCTCGGCGGCTCCGCCATGGGCGGCCGCGATCACCACGCGCGCCATCGCCTGCGCCTCGATCACCGCCCGCCCGAAGGCCTCCGGTTCGGTCGAGGCGCTGACGACGACGTCCGCCAGCATCAGGGCGGCCGGCATGTCGGTAACGTGGCCCGCGAATTTCACTTGAGCCGTGACGCCGCGCGCCGCAGCCAGATCCAGCAGCTCCCGCACATAGGCGTGGCGCCCCTGGTCGGAGCCCACGAAGACCGCGAAGAGGTTCGGGCGCTGCAGTCGGCTCAGTGCCTCGATCAGCACGCTCTGGCCTTTCCATCGCGAGATCCTTGCCGGCAGCAGCACGACCTGCGCGCCTTCCGGGAGGCCCCAGGCCTGGGCCAGCCTGCCGACGCGAAGGCCGAGAGCAGCCGTAGGGTCGAAGACCGTGGGGTCGATGCCGCGGGGGATGAGGCGCAGCTTCTCGTCCCGCACGCCGTGCTGGGCGCGGACGAGATCGGCGATGAACCCGCTGGCCGCAATCACCCGGGCGCCACGCACCATCACGCTGTTGTAGAAGCGCTTTCCCCGTCCGCCGTCGGAATAGGCGCCGTGATAGGTGGTGACGAAGGGAATGCCGGTGCGCCGGCAGGCGGCGAGGACCGACCAGGCAGGCGCGCGCGAGCGGGCATGGACGAGATCGACCCGCTCCTCTCGGATCACCTCCGCGAGGCGTGCGGCATTGCGCCAGATCCCCCAGGGCGTCTTCGTCTTGAGCGGCAGGGTGACATGACGGCCGCCCGCTCGCTCGACGGCCGCGACGAGGCGACCGCCCTGGCTCGCGACCAGCGCCGTCCAGCCTTGGCGGACGATCGCTTCGACCATTTCGATGGTCCCACGCTCGACGCCGCCGCTGTCGAGCGCAGGCAGAACCTGCAGAATGGTGGGCAAGAGAGGTTACAGGGGCGCGCAGGCGACGGTGAGCCAGGCGGCGGCCGGCCCGTCCAGCTGCGGGCCGACGCGCCGCAGCACTTCGGCGTGATACGCGTCCAGCCACTGCCGTTCGGCAGGCGAGAGAAGCGCCGTGTCGATCAGAGCACGGTCGAAAGGGGCCCAGGTGATGGTCTCGAACTCCAAAAAAGGCTTCACGCCGTCAGCCTGAGCCGCGGCGGGCTGCACGAAGAGCAGGTTTTCGAGCCGAATACCGTAAGCGCCCGGCAGGTAGTAGCCCGGTTCGTTGGACAGCAGCATACCGGCCGCGAGCGGGATGGGCTTGGCGGCGCGGGAGAGGCTGACCGGCCCCTCATGCACCGAGAGATAGGCGCCGACGCCGTGGCCGGTGCCGTGGTCGTAGTCGAGCCCGGCGCGCCACAGGGCGGCACGGGCGAAGCTGTCGAGATGAGCGCCGGCGACGCCTTCGGGGAAGCGCAAGGTCGCGATGGCGATATGACCCTGCAGTACGCGGGTGAAGCGTTCTTTCACGGTGGACGGGGCTGCCTCCGGCCCGGTCCAGACCGTGCGCGTCACGTCAGTGGTGCCGTCTTCGTATTGCGCGCCCGAATCGATGAGATAGACCTCGTTGGCCTTGAGGGTGCGATTGCTCTCCGGCGAGACACGATAATGGATGATGGCGCCGTTTTCCCCGGCACCCGAGATCGCGGGGAAGCTTTCCTCGCGGAATTCCGGCGCTGCCCTGCGGAAGGCCAGCAGCGCCTCGGCGGCCGAGAGCTCGGTCTCCGCGCCGGTCTTCCCGTTCACCGACAGCCAGTGCAGGAAACGGCAGAGGGCGACCGCATCCCGCGCATGGGCGCGCCGCACGCCCTCTTGTTCCACGGCATTCTTGCGAGCCTTGGGCAGGGCGATCGGGTCGGGTCCCGGCACCACGGTGGCGCCGGCCGCACGCAGGCGCTGCGCGAACCAGACGGGCGAGGCGGCGGGATCGACCCGCACCTTGAGACCGCTGAGCGCATCGAGTCCCGCGGCGAGCGCCTCCCGCGGCGCCACCGATACGGCATTGCCGAGATGCGCCCGCACCGACTCGGACAGTTTCTCGGGCGCCATGAGAAGGCTGGCCGTGCCATCCGCCTTCAGGATCAGAAAGCCGAGGGCGATGGGCGCGAAGGGCACGTCCGCGCCGCGGATGTTGAGCAGCCAATTCACCGACGGCGGGTCGGTGATGATGGCGGCATCCTCGCCGGCCGCTTGCAAGATGGCTGCGATCTCAGCGCGCTTTTCGGCAGTGTTTCGCCCGGCGCGCTCATCCGGATAGATCGTGACGGCGCCGATGGGCGCCGGCGGCTGATCGGCCCAGATGCTGTCGACCGGGTTCCGCTCCAGCGGCAGGAAGGTGAGGCCCGGCGCGGCCTGCACTAGGCGGTCCAGCGCATCCTGCGGCATCAGCAGGGGATCGTAGCCGATGCGGGCGCCAGCAGGTGCCGCCTCCTTCAGCCAAGTGGCCGGCGGCTCCTCGATCAGGTGGCGGTATTCCCAGGCGCTGCCGTCCACCTCCTGCCGCACCTGCAAGACGTAGCGGCCATCGACGAAGACTGCGGCCCGCTCGGCGAGCACGACGGCCAGACCCGCGCTGCCGGTGAAACCGGTGAGCCAGGCCAGCCTTTCGGCCCCCGCCGGCACATATTCGCCGAGATGCTCGTCCGACCGCGGCACCAGAAAACCGTCGATGCCGAAGCTCGGAAAGGCGGCGCGCAGGGCGGCAAGGCGGTCGGTAGATGGCAGCATGGTGGAACTTCCGTGAAAGATATGTGTCTGGATCATAAACTAAAGATGATCATGCTTGCTGCGCATGTCAGCTTGATCTTCTTGCCGCAGCATCTTGCAGCGCAGCATTGGTATACGCCGCACCAGCGAACGGCCCAGATGGAAAAGTGGCCGTCGCATTAAGGACATATTCCGATGAACGCCTTCATCAACACGTCTTCCGCGGCGCCTGCGACCCGTGGTCTGGGTGGCCGCTTCACCCGCCTCGGCGCGCCTGTCGCCCGTATGGGCCAGTGGGTGCGTGATCTCGGCCGCCGCAGCGCCGTCATCAACGAACTCGACCGCCTGAGCGATCGCGAACTCGCCGATATCGGCCTGAACCGCAGCGAAATCCGCTCGATCTTCGCGACCCGTCGCGACGCCCGGTAATGACCGAGCGTCGGCGGGCTTGAAAGGGCAGGTCTGACCAGGACCTGCCCTTTTTCTATGGCCGGGCCGCCGGCTAACGCGCATCCGGTCGCGGAAGGGTCTGCGCCGCCACGCGGGCGATGTCTCCGGCGCGGCACAGCCACACCCGGTCCCGCGGATGCGCGACATGGGCCAGCGCACGGCGCAGATGACGCAGCCGATACGGTTGACCCACGATATACGGGTGCAGGGCGATGCCCATGACGAGGGGCTGCTCCACCGACTGTTCCAGCATCTCGTCGAACTGATCCACGATCATGTCGGCGAAGTCCGCCGCACTCATCCGCCGCGCGACGATGGCCGGAATGTCGTTCACCTCCTGCGGGTAGGGGACGGCGAGCAAGGGCCGGCCGCTGCGGGTCGCGAGCCAGGTCGGCTGATCGTCATGGCACCAGTTCAGCGTGTAGTGATAGCCGGCTTCGGCCAAAAGATCGGGCGTCACGCGGCTTTCGGCAATCCAGGGGCTGAGCCAGCCGGCAGGGGCCTGTCCCTCATGGCGGCGGATCGCCTCGGTCGTCTCCGCGATCAGCCGGACCTCCTCCGCTTCCGAGAGCGTGCTCTGCCGTTCGGCATTGCTGTGCCCGTGCCCCGCAATCTCGTCGCCGCGCGCGCGGAAGGCGGCGACGACCTCGGGGCAGTAGTCGTAGATCGCGCTGTTGAGCAGAACGGTGGCGGGCAGGGACAGCCCCTGGAAAAGCTGCAGCATGCGCCAGACGCCGACGCGGTTGCCGTAGTCCCGCCAAGCGTAATTCAGCACGTCCGGCTGCGGGCCACCGGGCGCGAGTTCCGCGCCGAGGCCTTCGCCGAAAGCGAAATGCTCCAGGTTGAGGCCGAGATAGACGGCGAGCCGGCGACCGTCCGGCCAGTCGTACTCCGGTCGCGCAGTGATGGCAGAATAGGTGTAGCGATGATGATGCGCGAGCGCGCTCATGGCTTGCGGAGCAGCAGCGCGGTCCATTGCCCTTCCGGGAAACGCCGTTCGAGGACGAGGCCCTGGCGCCGATGGGCCGCGAGCACCATGCGTTCCTGTGTCGCGAGCAGGCCGGCGAGGATGGCGTGGCCGCCTGGCGCCAGATGTTGCGAGAGCGGATAGGCCATGGAACAGAGCGGCCGCGCCAAGATATTGGCGAAGACGAGGTCGTAGGGCGCGCCGGCCCGGGTGGCTCGGCCCTTCCAGCCATCCGCGAGCGCCGGCCGGATGAGGGCGGAGACACCGTTCAGCGCCGCGTTCTGCTGCGTGACGCGGACCGACCAGGGGTCGATGTCGGTCGCGATCACCGGGCGCTTGAGCAGCTTGGCGGCGGCCATGGCGAGAATACCGGAGCCCGTGCCGAGATCGAGGATATGGCGCGGCCGGGTATGGGCGATGGCTTCCAGCGCCCGCAGGCAGCCGCGGGTGGAGCCGTGCTCGCCGCTGCCGAAGGCGAGGCCGGCATCGACGGTCAGGGTGTGGCGGCCGCGCAGCGGCGGCGCGGTTTCATGCGTGCCGCGGACGGCAAAATGCCGGCCGATCAGCTGCTCGGGGAATTGCTCGAGATTGCGGGCAAGCCAGCCCTCGGCTTCGGTTGGCGTGTGCTCGACGGCGACCTCGATGCCCGACAGCGCGCCTGCCAGCATCAGCGCCATCTCGAGTTCCGCATCCCGCTCGCCGATCGGCTTCACCGCCTCGAGACGCCAAGGGCCTTCATCCTCGTCCCGAAAGAAGCCGACGGTCGGGCAGACGGAGAGGAGCGCTTGTTCGTAGAAGGGCAGCGCCTCCTCCGGCACTAGGAGGGAGACGGTTTCGAGCGGCGTTGCACGGCGGGCCATCAGGCAGGTTCCACGAAGGTGTCGAGCACGCGCTTTTCGCCGCTCTTTTCAAAATTGACGTCGAGCCGGTTCTCGTCGACCGCAGTCACCGTGCCGTAGCCGAATTTCTGGTGGAAGACGCGGGTGCCGACGGGAATGGCGCTGGTGCGCGGGGTGCGGGCTGGCTGCTCCCACGCACCTGGCGCCTGCCGTGGGCGGCTGGCGGTCAGCGGAAAGGCGCCGCCGAAGACGGGTGGCGCGTTCAGGCGCTGCTGCCGTTCGGCGCGGGCATTGCCCGTGTGCTCGACGTGCTCGGCGGGCAGTTCCTCGACAAAGCGGCTCGGCACGCTCGACTGCCAGTTCGCATAGATGCGGCGATTGGCGGCATGGCTGATGATGGCCCGGCGGCGGGCGCGGGTAATGCCGACATAGGCGAGGCGCCGTTCTTCCTCGAGCCCCTTGAGGCCGCTTTCGTCCATCGAACGCTGGCTGGGGAACAGCCCTTCCTCCCAGCCGGGCAGGAAGACCGTGTCGAACTCCAGTCCCTTGGCGCCGTGCAGCGTCATCAGGCTGACCCGGTCTGTCTCTCCGCTTTCCTCGTTTTCCATGACGAGCGCGACGTGGTCGAGGAAGGCCGCCAGCGTCTCGAAATCGGCGAGCGCCCGGACGAGTTCCTTGAGGTTGTCGAGCCGGCCCGGCGCGTCGGGTGATTTGTCGGCCTTCCACATGGCGGTGTAGCCGCTTTCGTCCAGCAGGGTCGCGGCGGCGACGACATGGCCTTCCTGATTGAGCACGCCGCGCCAGGACTCGAACTGATGCAGCAGCTCACCAAGGCTTTCGCGCACGCGGCCGCGAATTTCGCCGGTTTGGATCATGCGGGCGGCGGCCGCCATCAGCGGCACGCCATGGGTGCGGGCATGCAGATGTAGGTTGCGGAGCGCGACGTCGCCCACGCCGCGGCGCGGCAGGTTGACGATGCGCTCGAAGGCGAGATCGTCTGCTGGCTGCTGGATGAGCCGGAGATAGGCGATGGCGTCGCGGATTTCTTGTCGCTCGTAGAAGCGCTGGCCACCGACGATGCGATAGGGCACGCCGATGGTGATGAGACGTTCTTCAAAGGCGCGGGTCTGGAAACCGGCACGCACGAGGATCGCCATCTCGGCGAGGTGGTGGCCGTCCCGCCGCAGCGTCTCGATCCGCCCGCCGATCATGCGGGCCTCCTCGTCGGAATCCCAGAGCCCGACGACCTCGACCTTTTCGCCCGACGCATCATTGCGGCCGGGGCGCAGCGTCTTCCCGAGCCGGCCTTCGTTATGGGCGATGAGCGTGGAGGCGGCGCCCAGAATCTGCTTGGTGGAGCGGTAATTCGCCTCCAGCCGGACGATGCGGGCGCCGGGGAAATCCTTCTCGAAGCGCAGGATGTTTTCCACCTCTGCCCCGCGCCAGGAATAGATCGACTGGTCGTCGTCGCCGACGCAGCAGATGTTCTGGTGGGACTGGGCGAGCAGCCGCAGCCAGAGATACTGCACGAGGTTGGTGTCCTGATATTCGTCCACCAGGATGTAGCGGAACATGCGGTGATACTGGGCCAGCACATCCGGCTGGGTGCGCAGGATTTCGGTCACGTGCAGCAGCAGGTCGCCAAAATCGGCGGCATTCAGCGCGCGCAGCCGCGCCTGATAGGCGGCATAGAATTCCTGCGCGCGGCCGGCAGCATAGTCGCTGTTCTCGGCCGCGGTGATGCGGTCGGGCGTGAGGCCGCGATCCTTCCAGCGCTGGATGACGGCCATCAGCCCCTGCGGCTGCCAGCGCTTGATGTCGATCCCATCGGCCTGCATCAGCTGCTTGAGCAGCCGGAGCTGGTCGTCCGTGTCGAGGATCGTGAAGTTCGATTCGAGGCCGACGAGGCCCGCGTGGCGGCGCAGCATGCGGGCGCAGAGGGCGTGGAAGGTGCCGAGCCACAGGCCTTCGACAGGCCGGCCGAGGATGGCCCCCACGCGTTCCTGCATCTCGCGCGCCGCCTTGTTCGTGAAGGTGACGGAGAGGACCTGGCCGGGGCGCGCCCGCCCGGCCATCAGGATATGGGCGAAGCGGGTGGTCAGCACGCGGGTCTTGCCGGTGCCGGCACCCGCCAGCACCAGCAGCGGTCCGTCCAGAGCCTCAACCGCCGCCCGCTGCTCGGCGTTCAGCCGGTCGAGATAGTCCGTCACGCGGCGCCGACCTCCGCCGCCGGCTGCGGCCGCACGCCCAGAATATGCGCGATGGCATAGGTCAGATCCGGGCGGTTCAGCGTGTAGAAATGGAATTCGTCCACCCCGTTGGCCTGCAGCAGCCGCACCTGCTCGGCGGCGATGACGAGGGAGACCATGCGTCGTGTCTCGGGGTCCTCGTCCAGCCCTTCGAACATGCGGGCCATCCAGTCAGGGATGACGGTGCCGGTGAGGTCGGCGAACTTCCGCGCCTGCGCGAAATTGGTGACGGGCAGGATGCCGGGGACGATCGGTGCGGTGATGCCGGCGGCGAGGCAGCGATCGAGGAAGCGGAGATAGGTATCGCTGTCGAAGAAAGCCTGGGTGATGGCGCGGGTCGCCCCGGCATCGAGCTTGCGCTTGAGGTTGTCCAGATCCGCCTGGGGGGAAGCGGCCTTCGGATGAATCTCCGGATAGGCAGCAACGCTGATCTCGAAATCGGCGACCCGGCGCAGGCCCTCGACCAGTTCGAGGGCGCTCTGATATCCATTAGCCCCGACATCTTCGACGCCCGGCGGCAGGTCGCCGCGCAGAGCCACGATGTGGCGCACCCCACCTTCCCAGTAGCGGGCCGCGATCTCGTCGATCTCGCCGCGATCGGCCCCCATGCAGGTGAGGTGTGCCGCCGGGATCAGGCTGGTTTCCTTGACGATGCGGATCACAGTTGCGTGCGTACGCTCTCGCGTGCTGCCGCCTGCGCCATAAGTCACCGAGACGAAACGCGGGGCGAGCGTTTCCAGCCGGCGGATGCAGGCCCAGAGCTGCAATTCGAGGGCTTCCGTCTTCGGCGGAAAGAACTCGAAGGAGAGGGCGGGGGCCGGGCTGCCACCCTCAGGCAGAGGCAGGCCGCCAAAGCGCGGGCCGCTCATCCAGCGTTCCAGCACGGGTTCGGCGCCGGGCAGGGGACGGGGGGAGAGAGGAAGGTTCATGTTCGGGCTCGTCGGGCGGGTCTGCGGCCTTTCTCCGTGGCAGCAACTTCCGGGGGATGCAAGCCTATGCCGTGGCAGGGTGCCCGGCGGTGCATGCAGGAAACTGTATGTCTTATACGGCGTGTGGATGGAGAAGGGTGTTTTGCGTCTGGACGATTTTGGCTTAGGTCTCGTTTGATGGACAATTGTCCGAACCGTGCCACTGCTGTCATCAAGGGGACCTCCGCGTGAAATCAAGGATCTGGGCCGCGGCCACTCTGGCGGCTGTCATGCTGACCGGCCTCGCGGGGTGCGCCACGAAGCCGCCGGCGTCAGACCCCGACGCGCTCGCCGCCTACAAGCAGAATGACGATCCGCTCGAGCCGATGAACCGCAAGCTCTATGCGTTCAACAATACGCTCGATACCTACATCATGAAGCCGGTTGCCGAAGGGTATAAGGACGTCGTGCCGCGCACCGTCCGCAACCACGTCGGCGACTTCCTGTCGAACCTCCACACCCCCGTCATCTTCATCAACGACATCCTCGAAGCCAAGTCGCGCCGCGCGGGTGATAGCCTTGTGCGCTTCGTCGTGAACTCGACGGTGGGCCTCGGCGGCATCTTCGACGTGGCAACCGGCCTGGGCTATCCGTCTCATGAGGCGGATTTCGGCATCACGCTCGCGATCTGGGGCGTGGGCAGCGGACCCTTCCTCTATCTGCCGGTGCTCGGCCCGTCCGATCCGCGTGATGCGGCAGGCTTTGGCGTGGGTATCGTTTCCGATCCCTTCTTCTGGATCGGCCAGGGTGCCGCCGTCACGGCACTCGGCTATTCGCGGACCGCGGTCAGCATCGTCAATACCCGCGCTGATTTGCTGAAGCCTATCGACGAAGTGAAGCGCATGGCGCTCGACCCCTATGCCACCTTCCGCAGCCTGTACCGCCAGCACCGCGAAGCGGCCATCCAGGCGGTGCGGGACGATCATCGGGCGACCCCGCCGGACTGGTATCCGCGTCAGCCGGCAGCGCCGGCGCCTGCCGCGGCGCCCTAGGAGGCAAACCTTGGACTGCCCTTGCGACCTGAAGGACTCGGAGACGAATATGCTGATGCGACGCCGCTCTGTGATGACCGCCCTGGCGGTGGCCCTGCCTCTGGCGGGCTCCCTCGGGCTTGCCTCCGTTGCCCGGGCAGACGAGGCGTCGGCCGCACGGACGCTGATCGCCAATACCGGCGGCAAGCTGCTCGACGTCATCAATTCCTCGGCCAGCGACGGCGCGAAGCAGGCGCAGCTGCGGCAGCTCGTCTTCGCGAGCGTCGACGTCGACGGCGTGGCCCGCTTTGTGCTCGGCCGCTACTGGCGCATCGCGACGCCGGCCCAGCAGCAGGACTACATGGAAACCTTCCGTCAGCTCCTGGTCTATGCCGTGACGGCGCAGGCGAGCACTTTCGAGGGGGCGCAGCTGAAGGTGGGTGACGCCGCGCAGCGCGATGTCGGCACCGTCGTCGACACCACCGTGCTGGTTCCCGGCAAGCCGCCGACCAATGTGCAGTGGGTGGTCCAGGCCGTGGGTGGCCAGCCGAAGATCGTCGACATCATCGCCGAGGGCACCAGCCTGCGCATTACCGAGCGCAACGACTATGCAGGGGTGATCTCGCAGCATGGCGGCCAGATCCAGCCGCTGCTGGATGCCATGCACCACCAACTCGCCCGTTTCAAAGCCAACGCGACGGGCTGACGGGCGCGACTGTGATCGGGCGCGGCGCGGGTCCATTATAGCCTCCACACGGGACGGGACCGGCGCCCAGCCGCGGCGACGGATGCCGTGGCGGCCCCATTTGTTGCGAAAATGTATAGTGGATTTAGCTTGATCGCAGCATCGAACACGCCAGAATAAGCCATGCCGTGTTCCACGGTTTTATAAGGATTTTTCCACAATGGCTTTTGGTCCCGATTTCCGAACCTACCGCGGCGGCTCCGTTGCCGCACAGGCGACGGTTCTCGATGCCGGACTGCGCGCCTACATGCTGCGGGTCTTCAACTGGATGGCCTCCGGCCTGTTGCTGACCGGCATCGTCGCCTATGGCATCGCCCATACGGACGCGATGAACTACCTGTACCCGACGGTGCAGAACGCCCAGGGCTTCCTGGTTCATCGCCCCTCGGGGCTGGCCTATCTGCTGATGTTCGCGCCTCTCGCCTTCGTCATGGTGCTGAGCTTCGGCGTGAACCGCCTGTCTCGCACCGCCGCACAGACGTTATTCTGGGTCTTCGCGGCCGTGATGGGCGCGAGCCTCACCAACATCTTCCTGGTCTTCACCCAGACCTCGATCGTGGAAGTGTTCTTCATCTGCGCCGCGACCTTCGCCGCCACCAGCGCCTGGGGCTATGCGACGAAGCGTGACCTGACGGGCATGGGCAGCTTCATGATGATGGGCCTCTTCGGCATCATCATCGCCTCGCTCGTGAACATCTTCGTCGCCTCGAGCGCCCTGCAGCTCGGCATCAGCATCGTCGGCGTGCTGGTTTTCACCGGCCTCACCGCCTACGACACGCAGCGTATCAAGGCCGACTACATCCAGTATGGCTACGGCTATGACGGCGAGATGTCCGCCAAGCGCTCCGTCTACGACGCTCTGGCGCTCTACCTGAACTTCATCAACCTCTTCCTGATGATGCTTCAGATCATGGGCAACCGGAACAGCAACTGATCCGTGTTGGAGTGCTGCCTCTCCGGAGGCGGCACCCGGACGGACGCAAAAAGGGCGGGAGACCTCACGGTCTCCCGCCCTTTTTATGTACCCTCGTGAGGGATCAGAGCGTCTTGAGGAAGTCGTTCAGCTTGGTAGCGGCCGTCGCCTTGTCCGTCTTGTCGAGGGCGGCGAGTTCGGCGGCCAGCCGGTCCATCGCCGCCTCGTAGATCTGCCGCTCGCTGAAGCTCTGGTCGGGCTGCCCGGAATTGCGGTGCAGGTCCCGCACCACCTCGGCGATGGCCAGCGGATCGCCCGAATTGATCTTCGCCTCATACTCCTGGGCGCGGCGCGACCACATGGTGCGCTTCACCCGCGCGCGGCCACGGAGGACGGCCAGCGCGTCGTCGAACAGCTTGCGGGTGGCCAGCTTGCGGAGGCCCGCAGTGCGCGCCTTGGCCACCGGAACCCGCAGGGTCATGCGGTTCTCTTCGAAGGTGATGTGGATGAGTTCGAGCTTGTGGCCCGCGATCTCTTCCACCGCGATGCGCTCCACCTTGCCGACGCCATGCGTCGGATACACCACGTAGTCGCCCTCGGCGAAGGTCTCCGGCTTGCCGGCCGGCACCGGCTTCACCGGCTTTTCGGGAGCGGTATCGTCCTCCTGCATCAGGGTCTCGGATGCGTCAGGAGAAGAGGCATTCATGGGCAAAGCCTTCCGCGAATGAAGCCGCAGCCATCCCGACCCGCCGGCACGCGGGAGCGCGCGGAGGACGGTAACAGCGAGCGACGGGTATATGCGGAGCAGATGGATACCGGCGGCAGCCAGCCTCTCATCGGACCGCTCTTTCTACGCAAATCATGCGTATATCACAGAACTCCTCTAAAGTCATGCTCGATCGCGTCTCGCTGGAATGCACGAGCTGGGGAGCGGCGCTGAGGCGGGCTTCGCTCAACGCCCTTCCCGGCGCCAGGCGAGCAGGGCGAGCAGCAGCAGGAGCGGAAGGACCGCCCAGGCCGGCAGCAGCGTGGTGAGGGCGATGCCGGTCGTGACATGGGCATGGCGGCGCTGCAGGCCGATCCAGTCCGGGCCGCCCGAGGTGGCGCCGGCTTCGACGAGGCGCAGGCTCGGAACCCCCTCCGCCTGCAGGAAATGGGCGCTGCCGTGGCTTGCTTCGACCAGCCCCCCGGCCTTGGTCGCCGTTGCCCGCAAATCGCGCCATTCAGGCGGATCAGCCGTGTCGGAGGCGGCATAAGCGGTCCGCGCCCCGTCGCTCACGGTCCAGAGTCCAGGGGCGGTGGCTGGAAGATCGAAGACGGCGTGGCCGGGGCCGAGGGCGCGCAGCGTGACCTGCCGGGTGTGCCCCGCCGGGTCCGTCACCGTCACCGCGGGGGGAGGGCCCGCCGCCAGCTGCCGCCGGTCGATGTGCAGCATGCCATCGGCGATGGTGGCGGAGAGGCGGTTTTCCTCCAGCGCCGGCTCTTTCATCAGCCAATGGGCGAGGCGGCGCAGCAACTCGGCCTGAGGGCCGCCGCCGTCATGGCCACGAGCCCAGAGCCAGATCTGATCTGAGAGCAGCAGGCCCACGCGCCCCTCGCCGACATGGTCGAGGATCAGCAGCGGCTTGTCTCCGGCGCCGGTCATCAGCACCTGGCCATGCACCTGGGTGCTGTCGATGAGCCGGTACCACTGTCCCCAATCGGCGTCCGTCGCACCGGAGAGATCCGCCGTGACGGGGTCGCGGCGGCCGAGATCGGTCAGATGGGGCCGGAAGGGGGCAATGGTGATGCCGTTGCCGGACTGGGTCTGCAGCGGCGGCTGCAGCGTGTCCGGGAAACCCGCACTCGGGTCGAGCGGAGCTGCTCCCACCGGCTGTGCCGGCAGCACCGCCCCGAGCGGCGAACGGGCGAGGGAGCCTGCGGTCGCGAATTCCGGCCCCGCCTCCAGCAGCAGTGCCCCGCCCTGGCGCACGTAGCGCGCGATATTGGCGAGATAGGCGCTGGGCAGGATGCCCTGGTTCTGGAACCGGTCGAGGATGATGAGATCGAAATTGCCGATCTTCTGCTCGAAGAGCTCGCGTTCCGGGAAGGCGATCAGCGCAAGCTGATCGAGCGGGGTCAGATCGTCCTTCTGCGGCGGGCGCAGGATGGTGAAGTGCACCAGATCCACCGCCGGATCGGATTTGAGGAGGCGCCGCCAGGCGCGCTCCCCGGGGTCGGGCTGGCCGGAGATCAGGAGAACCCGCAGCCGGTCCCGCACCCCGTTCACGGTGACGATCTGCTGGTTGTTGATCTGCGAGACCTCGCCTGGCAGGGCGGAGGCGCGAAGCACGACGACTGACGGCCCCTCCCGCTTGACCGGCAGGGTGAGGCTCTGCGGCTGGCCGACCGGGACCTGCGCTTGGCTCACCGGCTCCCCATCCCGCATGATGGTAACGGTGGCTGTGCCGCCCGCGGGGGCCGGGCCGAGATCCTCGACGACGTAGCGAAGCGTGACCGTCGCTCCAACCACGCCGTAGCGCGGTGCGTCGATCAGCCGCAGCCTGCGGTCGGTTTCTTCGCCCTTCGCCGGCAGAAGCAAGTGGAAGGGCGCGGCAAAGGGCGGTTTGGCCGGCACATCGGCGATCTCGCCGTCGCTCAATGCCACGACGCCGGCCAACTGATCGGGCGGGATGTCCCCGAGCGCCGAGCCGATGGCCGAGAAGAGCTGCGTGCCTTCGGAGCCCTGCTCCGGCAGGGTGACCGTACGCAGTTCAAGGCCTGGAATGGCGGCCGCCTCCTGCCGCAGCTTCGCGGCGGCGGCATCTTCGATCGCCTCGCGATCGCGGATCGTCGTCGAGCCACTGTGGTCGATCGCCAGCAGCGCGATGTCCGGGAGGTCCCGCCATTGTTGGCGCACCAGGGTGGGGCCGGTGAGCCAGCCGAGCAGCACCAGCAGCAGCAGGAGGCGCCAGAGCCTGCCCGGCACGCGGCCGAGGAAGGCTGGGACGAGCGCGAGCAGACCGAGGACCGCGAGCGCCGCGAGCAGCCAGAGGGGGAGAACCGGCGCGAATTGCAGGCCGGTGACGGTCGCCGCCATGTTCACTGGCCGAGCCGCTCCAGGATGGAGGGCACGTGGACCTGGTCGCCCTTATAGGTGCCGGTCAGCGCATACATCACGAGGTTCATGCCGAAGCGATAGGCATAGAGCCGCTGCTCGTCGCTGCCCGGCACGGTGCTGAAGGGAAAGCTGCCGTCCTGGTTCATCGCCCAGGCAGCCACCCAGTCATTCGCCCCAATGATAATGGGGCTGACCCCGTCATTGCTGGTCTCCGGATTGCGGGCCACCCAGACCGGCGCGCCGACGAAACGGCCCGGAAAGCTGCGCAGCAGATAGAAGCTGTGGGCGAGCACGTGGCGCGGATCGAGAGGGGTGAGCGGGGGGACGTCGAGCCCCTCGACGGCCGCCCGCAGGGCTGCGGACGCGCCGGGCTGCATGCCGGCCCCGGAGCCCGGCGCACCGCTATCGCTGCCTTCCGTGTCGATCAGCAGAATGCCGCCGCCCGCCATGAAACGGTTGAGGGCGGCGATGGCATCGGGCGCGAGGGCGGCCATGCCCGGCACCACCGGCCAGTAGAGCAGCGGATAGAGGCTGAGGTCATCGCGTCCCGGCACGACGCCGGCAGGATCGCCGAGGATCGCGGCGGAACGGCTGGTGACGAAGTCGGAGAGGCTGGAGAGTCCGGTCGCGGACAGCGCATCCACCTGCGTATTGCCGGTGATGACATAGGCGAGCGAGGTCTGCAGGGCGGCGGCCGGAACCTGCGGCGCGCCGGCCGCCTGTGCGCGGGGCGCCAAAGCGAGCGAGAGCGCGATCATCAGAGCCGCCGCCTTGCGGCGGCTCCCGCGCCGCAATGGCCCGAGCGCGCCCCGCAGCGCAAGGCTCGCCAGCAGGTCGAGGATCAGCAGCAGCAGTCCCGCCGCAGTGAGCGCAGGGCCGAGCGCCCGTTCGTTGCGCCCACCGCCGAGCGTGCCCTGGCTTGCGCCTGGCACCGTCGGTGCGGCGGCAAGGTCGGGCAGCGCGCCGCCGAGGTTGAAAGCGCGCCGGTCACCACCCGCACCATAGAAGCCCGGCGGCGTCTTGGGCGACGGCAGGAGATGCGCGAGATCGCCCGCGCGCACGGGCGCCGCGGCACCGCTCGCCGGTCCCAGCTCGCCATAGCCGTTGAGGACGGAGACGGGCGCCAGCTCGCTCTGTGGATTGGTTTCGCCGAGCCCTGCGGCGAGCTGCACCAGCCGGTCGAGCAAGGCGGGAAACAGGCCGGAGAGCGGCAGGTTCGACCAGTCGGCATCGGCCGTGACGTGAAACAGCACGATGCGGCCCCGGCCGAGCGGTGCCGAGGAGACGAGCGGCGTGCCGTCGGTCAGCGTCGCCCAGACCGCCGCTTGGCCGAGGGAGGCGGGGTCGGCAAGCAGCTGGCGGCGTACCGTGAGGTCCTGCGGCACGGTGAGACCGGCGAAGGGGCTGGTGGCCGGGAAAGCGGCAAGATGCTCAGGCTTGTTCCAGGAGAGCGCACCGCCGAGGCTCCGGTCCTGCTGCAGCAGATGAACGGGCAGCAGAGGGTCGGGGCCGCTTTCCGCCATCAGAGGACCGCCGAAGCGAATGAGCAGCCCGCCCTGTTCGACGAAATGGGCAACCGCGTCCCGCTCCGGGCCCGGCGGCAGCGGCCGGTCGCTCAGAATGAGCGCGGAGAGCGGCTCGGCGAGCAACTCGTCCAGCGTGCCGTGGCGGATTTCGACATCCGGTCCGAGCGCCCGGTTCAGGTAGTAGAGTGGGCCAACGAGCGGCGCATCGGCGTTGGCACCGTCAGCCGAGGCCAAGCCCACGATCCGCCGACGCCACTGGCCGTCGAGCAGCAGCGTGCCGCCGGCCGAGGGCGCACCGGCGAGCCGCAGCGCGGTCACTTCGTTGGCGAGGCTGGTGGGCAGGCCCAGAGGCGCTTCCGCGATCGTCTGGCCGGCCGGGAGGGAGAGGCTGACGCGCGTCAGCCTACGGCCATCCGCGCCCTCGGCCAGAACGGCGAAGCTCCGGTCGACGGCGAGGGGCAGGGCGGCCATACGCACCAGCCGCTGCCCCGCCCGGTTAGCGGGGGGGAGCAACAAGGGAGCGTCCGCCGGGGCACGCAGCTCCGTCACGGTGCCGGCTGCGCCGAGCGCGCGGCGGAATGCCGCCTCTCCCGATGGAGCCAGGATGCCGTCATCGATGAAGAGGACGGAGGTGTCCGGCGCGTGCCAGGTGCCGAGGGCGCGCGCATCCGCGGCGCGATCCGGCGACCAGGGATGCGGCATCACGGCGGCCAGGTGGTTTTCGGCACGGGCTGCGGGCATGGGGCCCAGGATCGCGGGCGGCGTGCCGTCGAGCTCCGCGGCCGTGGCCAAAAGGGCGACCGGCCGTCCGTCCCGCGCCGCGGTGGAGATCGCAGCGCGAGCTGCCGCGAGGCGATCTGCCCAGTCGCTGGCCGTGGCCCAGGAATTGTCGATCACGAGAAGCAGCGGACCGCCCCCGACCGGCCCCGTGCGCGGGTTGAGGATCGGGCCGGCGAGGCCGGTGATGAGGCAAGCGAGCGCGAAAAGGCGCAGGAGAAGCAGCCAGGGCGGCGTTCTCTCGGGCGACTCCGTCTGCGTCTCCAGCCCCGCCAACAAGCGCAGGGCGGGGAAGCTCTGCCGCCGAGGGGCCGGCGGGCTGGCGCGCACCAGCCACCAGAGGACGGGCAGGAAGAGAAAGGCCAGAAGCAGCCAGGGCGCGCCGAAGATCATCGCGGGGCGAGCGCCTCATAGAGCGCGAGCAGTGCAGCATTCGGCGTGTGGTCGGTGCGGTGCAGCCCGGCCGTCCAGCCGGCGGCGCGGGCGATGGTGCCGATCCCGGCGATCTGATCCTGCAGCCGGGCTTTGTAGGCGTCGCGGATCTCTTCGACCTTCGGCACCACGAGATCCGCGAGGCCGCGGCCGCCTGGGCTCTCGAAACGCACCCGGCCGCGAAAGGGCAAGTCGACCTCGGCCGGGTCGAGGATCTGCAGCAGATGACCCGAGACCGGAAGGCCGGCGAATCCCGTGACCGCCGTGCGGATGTCGTCCAGAGGCTCGAGGAAGTCGCCGATCAGCACTAGGTGGGCGTGGCGCGGCAGGCGCAGCGGCGGCGGCAGAGGCTGTTCGGTCTGCGGTCCGTCGAGCAGCGCGGCAATCGCAGGCAGGGCCGCGCGTCCCGCCGCTGGATGTGGTGCGGCGCCGAGAAGCCGGACATATTCGCCGCCGCGCAGCAGGAGGGCAGCCAAGGCCAGGGCCAGAAGCACGGCGCGCTCTCGCTTCGCGGGCGCTTGCCCGCTCTGCCAGCGCATCGCCGCGCCATCCGCGACCCAGAGATAAGCGGTTTGCGCCGCTTCCCATTCGGTCTCCCGCACGAAGAGCCGGTCCGACCGCGCGCTTTGCCGCCAGTCGATGCGCTGGGCCGTATCCCCCTCGGTGAAGGGGCGATACTGCCAGAAGCTGTCACCCCGGCCGGTGCGCCGGCGCCCATGCACCCCTTGCGCGACCGAAGCGGCCACTCGTTCGGCAGCCAGCAGCAGAGGCGGCAGCGTTTGGCCCAGGGCCTCGGCGGCCAGCGGCGCGGCACGACCAGGCCCCACGGCCGAGGCCTTAGGCGCCAATGCGGGCAACCATGGCGGCGATGACGGTCTCGAGCGTCACGCCCTCGGCCCGTGCACCGAAGGACAGCGCCATGCGATGCCGGAGCACAGCCGGAGCGAGGGCGGCGACGTCTTCCAGGCTGGGCGACATCCGCCCATCGAGCAGCGCCCGGGCGCGGCTTGCGAGCATCAGTGCCTGTGCGGCGCGTGGCCCCGGGCCCCAGGCGACATGGTTGCGCACGAGGGGCAGGGAGGAGCCGTCCGGCCGCCCGTCCCGCACCAGGGAGACGATTCCGTCCACGACCGCATTGCCGATCGGCATGGCGCGGACGAGCCGCTGGGCGGCAAAGAGTGTCTCCGGGCTCAGAATGGCGCGGGGCGCCGCGGTTTCCGTGCCGGTCGTGGCGAGCAGCATGGCCCGCTCATCCGCCCGTTCGGGATAGGTGAGGTCGATCTGCAGCAGAAAGCGGTCGAGCTGTGCTTCGGGCAGCGGGTAGGTGCCTTCCTGCTCGATCGGATTCTGCGTCGCGAGGACATGGAAGGGGCGCGGCAGCGGCCGGTCCTGCCCGGCGACGGCGACATGGCCTTCCTGCATCGCCTGCAGCAAAGCCGATTGCGTGCGGGGGCTGGCACGGTTGATCTCGTCGGCCATGAGCAGCTGGCAGAAGACGGGGCCCGGAAGGAAGCGGAAGGCGCGCCGCCCGCTCTCGCTCGTTTCGTCGAGGACCTCACTGCCGAGAATGTCGGCCGGCATGAGGTCGGGCGTGAATTGCACGCGGTTGGTCTTGAGGCCGAGGGTGCGGCCGAGCGTATCGACCAGCCGCGTCTTGCCCAGGCCGGGCACGCCCACCAGCAAGACGTGGCCACCTGAGAGGATGCCGGTGAGGGCGAGATCGACGACCTCGCGCTGGCCGAAGATGATCCGTCGAATCTCGCTTTTCAGTTCGGCAAGCTGGGCGCCCAGCTCTTCGGCTCGTGAAAGAATCTCCTCCGCCACATTGCCGTCGCTTCCTGGTCGTCCCATTTCGAAAGGCATGGTGTTCCTTGGCAATCATGGCCCAATATAACCAGCCGCCATCTTAACGCGGCTAGCCTGTCGAGCCGATGACCCTATCTATAGTTCATGGTCAGGTGAATGTCGGCTCAGGAATTTGTGGGAAGGCATTGCCGGTCAAAGTCTGGCTTGAGGCGATGATGAGGTTGAGGCTGTGTCGGGCGAGCAGGAAGGACTGAAGAGCACGCCAAGCGTGGCGGCACCCCCCCTCGGACAGGCAGCGGCCGTGCCGCGCCCTGTGCGAAGCGGCCGGAAACCCGCCGAGTGCGGAGACCTTCCCTTCGTCATCAAGCGGGACGGAACCTGGCTCTACAAGGGTACCGCCATCGGCCGGAAGGAACTCGTCTGCCTCTTCGCGAGCGTCTTGAGGCGCGAGGCCGATGGCAGCTTCTGGCTGGAGACGCCCGCCGAGCGCGGCCGGATCGTCGTCGAGGATGCGCCTTTTGTCGTCGTCGAGATGGAATGGGACGGCGCCGACAGCGAGCAGGTCATCACCTTCCGCACCAACACGGACGAAATCGTCACCGTCGATCTCGACCATCCGCTGCGCTTCATGGACGAGGCAGGGGGCGATCCCAAGCCCTATGTCCGGCTCAGGCCGGGCAATGGCGACCACCCCATCGAGGCGCGCATCAGCCGACCCGTCTTCTACGAACTGGCGGCCCTCGCCGAGCCGCAGACGGTGCGGGGACGCATGATGCTGGGCGTGTGGAGCAGCGGCGTCTTCTTTCCCCTGGGCGAGATGCCGAACGACGAGACGTGAGCGGGACGCTGACCGCGGAGGAGGTGCGGGCCCGGCTGGCCCGCCCGGTGCCGCCTGATACCAGTGCCAAGACCGTCACCCGGATCATGGAGGGCCGCGCCGCCGCGGTGCTGGTGCCGATCATCATGGAGCCGGCGCCGCGGGTTCTGCTCACCCGCCGGGCGGATCATCTGCGCCACCATGGCGGGCAGGTGAGTTTCCCAGGCGGCCGCATCGACCCGACCGATCTCAGCCCGGAAGCCGCGGCGCTGCGCGAAGCCTGGGAAGAGGTGAAGCTCGATCCAGGCGTGGTGGAGATCGTCGGCCGGCTGCCTCTGCACGAGACGGGGACGGGATTCGTCGTCACGCCGGTCGTAGGCCTTCTGCCCCCCGGTCTCGACCTTCACCCGGAAGCGGACGAGGTCGCGGATCTCCTCAGCCTACCCATCTCCGTGTTGCTCGACCCGGCTCAGCCGACCCGGCAGCGCATGCGGCCGCCCGGCAGCACGGATTGGCGGGACATCTACGTCTGGCCGCATGACGACCACTATATCTGGGGCGCGACGGCTGCCATTCTCCTCAGCCTGGCGCAGTGGCTGCGGAGAGATGCGTGACGAGTGAGGCGGAGGGGGACATCCCTCCATCAGGGGACCTGCCGGAGGTGCCGCCGGACGTCGTCGTCATCGGTGCCGGGATCGTCGGCCTCGCGATCGCACGCAGTCTCTCGGCCGCTGGGCGCCGGGTCGCAGTGGTCGAGCGCGGCGGCGTCGCGGCCGCCACCAGTTCGGGCAATGCCGGGGCGCTCGCGTTTTCGGACGTGCTGCCGCTGGCCAGTTCCGGCAAGATACGCCACGTGCCGCGATGGCTGATGGACCCGCTCGGGCCGCTGTCCCTTCCGCCGGCCTATGCCCTGAAGATCGCGCCCTGGCTGCTGCGCTTCTGGCGAGCCGGCTGGCGGGACCGGCTGGCCGCGAGCCTCGCGGCTCAGATGGGCCTCATGCGTCTCGCCGAGACGGAGATGGACCGGCTGATCACCGCTGCCGGGCTCGGCCCGATGGTGCATCACGATGGATCGCTCGAAGTCTACGAGAGCGAACGGGCCTTCCGTGAGTCGCAGGCCGGATGGCAGGCGCGGGAGGCCGCGGGCATCGCCTTCGAGCACGTTTCCGGCGCACGGATGGCGGAGCTGCAGCCGGGACTTTCTCCGCGCTTCCTATGCGGCACCTTCGTCCCCGGCTGGCGGACGGTGAGCGATCCCTACCTCTTCGCGCTCGCCCTCGCGCGCCATCTCCGCGCGGCAGGCGTGACCTTTCATGCCGGGGAGGCGGTCGCGCTTCTGCCCAGCGAAGACGGCGTCATGCTGCGCCTGAGGGATGGCCGGCACCTCACCGCCGGGCAGGCAGTCGTGGCCGCCGGGGCCTGGTCCCGCCGGCTCACCGACGGCCTGGGCGACCGTATCCCGCTCGAGACCGAGCGCGGCTACAACACCACCCTGCCGCCCGGCGCCTTTGACCTGCGTCGCCAGATCATCTTCGGCGGCCACGGCTTCGTGGTGACACCGCTCTCCACCGGCCTGCGTGTCGGCGGCGCCGTGGAACTCGGCGGCCTCCAACTGCCACCCAACTACAAGCGGTCAGAGGCCATGCTGCGGAAGGCGCAGGATTTCCTGCCCGGGCTGAAGTCGGAGGGCGGCCGGCAATGGATGGGTTTCCGCCCATCACTGCCGGACAGCCTGCCGGTCATCGGCGTGTCTCGTGCCTCGCCACGGATCGTCTATGCCTTCGGCCACGGCCATCTCGGCCTGACGCAGTCGGCGGCGACGGGCCGGCTGGTCGCGGATCTGATGACTGGGCAGCCGCCCGCCCTTTCGCTCGCGCCCTTCAGCCCCGCACGCTTCGGATGAGCCGCGCGCCGGCGAAGAGCAGGGCGGAGAGCGTGCCGACGAAGAAGCCGATCGGCCAGTCGGAGAGATAGGCGAGGGCGATCGCCAACCAGACGGTGACGAGAGCGAGGCCGATAGAGAGCCCGATCGCCTGCGCCGGGCGGTGGGCGAGGCTCCGCGCGGCCGCGGCCGGCCCGACCGTGAGGCTGAACACCAGCAAAGCGCCGACCACCGGAAGGGCGATGACGGTGGCGAGCGCGAGCAGCGCGAGGAAAATCAGGTCGAGGCGGCTAGGTGACCAGCCTTGCGCGGCGGCGAGATCGACCGAGGCCGTGTTGAGCAGCAGCGGCCGGAAGATCAGGGCGAGGGTTGCGAGCACCACAGCGGCCATCACCGACATGGGGAGAAGGGCTGCCCGGCTGACGCTCACCAACTGGCCGAAGAGCAGGGCATAGACGCCTTGTGCGTAATGGCCGGAGAGGCTGAGGAAGAGCGTGCCGAGCCCGAGCAGGCAGACCAGGGTCAGCGCCGTCGCCACGTCCCGTCGCGCGCCGCGGCCGAGACGGGTGATGCCGAGGACGCCGAGGAGCGCGAAGCCGAGCAACCCCCAGAGTTGCGGAAAGCCGAAGAGGCTGGCGGCGGCTGCCCCGGGGAAGGTGCCGATGGGCAGGCTATGGGCGGCGAAGCTATTGCCGCGCAGCACCACGAAGAAACCGACGCTGCCGGCGACCACGGCGACGATGCTCGCCATGATCCAGCCGTTGATCATGTAGCTCGCGAACATTGGGCTCAGGCCTGCCGCGTCTGCGCCGCGCCGGTCAGGCGCAGGCCGGAGAGCAGGTAGAAGAGCGCGATCAACCCCACGATGAAGAAGCTGACGGGCCAGGGGTGGCCGGGCGTCCAGCCATAGCTGTCATAGGCGAGCAGGATGCCACCCCAGCAGGAGAGCAGGCCGAAGAGGATCGCGAGCAGGATGGCCCGGCCCGGCCGCGCCGTCAGCCGCATCGCGGCTGCCGCCGGCCCGATCAGCAGGGCCGTGGAGAGGATCGCCCCGATCGTCATGGCAGAGAGGGTGACGGCGAGGGCAAGAACCAAGAGATGGAGAAGGCCGACGAGCGCCACGGGCACGCCGCGGGCGGCCGCGAGATCGCGATGGACGGAGGCGAGCAGCAGGGGGCGCCACATCACCGCAAGCAACGCCAGGGCGCCCAAACCGACCGCAAGCGCTGGGACCACGAGGCTGCCCGGGATTGCAAAGATCGAGCCGAACATGACGGAGAGGGCGGCGCCGCCCGAACTGCGGCTCGCCACGGCGAAGTGCAGGAGCAGGGCGGTGACGCCCAGCCCGGCGCCGAAGACGATGCCGGTCGCGATATCCCGCTCCTGCGTCCGTCTCAGGCCGACTGCCTCCAGCGCAAGAGCGGCTGCGGCCGCGATTCCGAGAAAACCCCAGAGCGGCGCAAAGCCCACGAGAAAGGCGAGAGCGCCGCCGGCGCTGCTGATGTCGGACAGCGCATGGCCCGCGAAGGATTGGCCGCGCAGGATGGTGAAGATGCCGATGGCGCCGGAGACGATGGCCGCACCGCTGCCGATGAGCAGCGCCGTCTGCACTGGCCCGCTCGCGAAGAAGCCCGGAGCGATGATGACCTCATAAAGCGACATGCGGGTCAGGGGATCTCGCAGACGTGGACGGGATGCCGTTCGACGGCGAGGGGAATTTCGTCGGCCGCGCCGGCGGCCACCACGAGGACGCGGCCATGGACGCGGATGACGTCGATGTGGTGGCCGTAGAGCCGGCTCAGCACGTCGGTCCTCACCACCGCTTCCGTCGTGCCGGCCGCGGCACGGCCATGGGCCAGGTAGACGATCTGGTCCATCACGCCCATCAGCGGGTTCATGTCATGCGCCGAGACGAGGACGGTGACACCCTCCTCCACGGCAAACCGGTGCAGGAGATGGACAATGTCGGCCACCGCGCCAACATCGAGATTGGCGAGCGGCTCATCCAGCAGCAAGAGCTGCGGCCGCCGAATCATGGCATGGGCGATGAGGATGCGCTGCTGCTGCCCCCCGGAGAGATCGCTGATGCGCTGATCCGCAAAGCCCGTCGCATCGACGGCCTCCAACATCTCCATCACCCGACGGGTGCGGCTGCGCGAGGGCAGCGGGAGTCCGAACCGTCCACCGTCGAGCCCCAGGCCCACGACATCCCGCGCGCGCAGCGGCATCTCGGTTTCGAAGCCGATCTTCTGCGGCACGTAGCCGACCAGTCCGCGTGTCGCAGCACCGCTCTTGCCGCCGATCCGCACGAGCCCGCTGGTGGGCGCCTGCAGACCCAGGATCGTCCGCAGCAGGGTTGTTTTGCCGGAGCCGTTGGAGCCGATGAGACCGCAGACGCTGCCGCGCTTCAGCGTGAAGCTGACATCCTGCAGCACCCGGCGCCCGGGATAGGCGACGCTCAGCTGCTCGACGCGGAGCGTCTCCAGGTGATGGGGCATGGCGGATCGGGCTTTTCGGATCAGTGGGCGGCAGGCTTCAGCAGGGTTTCGGTCGACAGCCCGCCCGCGACGGCGCGCTTCAAGGCCTCGACCTCCGCCAGCATCCAGTTTTGATAGTGATAGCCGGGGCTGGGCATCGTTTCATAGACGGCAACCACCGGAATGCGATGCTTGCGGGCGAGGTCCAGGAAGGAGGTGGTCAGCGGATCCGTCACCTGCTGGTTGTAGACCAAGGCCTTGACCTCACCCTTGATGAAAAGAGCGTTCTGCGTGGTGATGTCCTGCGGCGCCGGATCGGTGTCGTTCATGATCGCGGCTTCGAGCGCGAAGGGTGTTTTGATCGCGGCCCCTGCCGCCTGCAACATGTAGTCGCCGACGGGCTCGGTGACGGCCACCGGCACGCCCGGATAGGCCGCCTTGAAGGCGGCGAGGGCATCGGTCCACGGCTTCAGCGAGGCTTCGAAGGCTTTCTCCCGGGCCGCATACTCCGCTGCATGCGACGGGTCGAGCTTGGCCAAGGCGGCGGCCACCGCCTTGGCCACCGCCGGCATGGTGGCGGGATCGTACCAGAGATGCGGGTTGGGCGTGGAATCCGGCAGGCCGCGCAGGGTCTGGACGTCGATGACAATGCGGTCTGCCTTTGGTGCTGCTTTGAGCATCTTCGCCGCCCAGTCGTCATAGCCGAGGCCGTTCAGCACCACGAGATCGGCTTGCGCGATCGCGCCGCCGATGCGGGGGCTCACTTCGAAGCTGTGCGGGTCGGTATTGGGATCGGACATGATGGCGCTGGTGACGACGCCGGAGCCCGCGATCTGGGCGATGACGTCGGCGTATTCATTCTCGATGCCGATGGCATGAAGGGGGCCAGCGGCGGAGGCGGAACGGGCGAAGCCCAGGCCGGTGATGGCGGCGGCAAGGAGCAGCAGGCCACGGAGGAAGGGGCGGGAGCACAGTCGGGGCATGGGGTTCCTCAGCATGAGACTGGAAACGTTATAACATAACATTTTGAGCCGTCCAGCCTGCCTGCCGTCGTTTTGCTACAGGCGCGGTTCCTGCATGATGCGGAGGATCGCCCCAGTGGAGAGGATGATGAATCACGAAGACTACATGCGCCGCGCCTTCGCGGTGGCGATGCAGGCGCGGGCGCAGGGGCAGCATCCCTTCGGCGCCATTCTGGTGGGGCCTGACGGCGCGGTATTGATGGAACAAGGCAATGGCTTCATGCCGGATCACGACATGACGGGCCACGCCGAGCGGGTGCTGATGACCCGGGCATCGATCGCCTATGATGCGCCGTTTCTCGCCGGCTGCACGATGTACACTTCGGCTGAGCCCTGCGCGATGTGTGCCGGTGCCGCCTACTGGGCGGGGGTCGGTCGTGTGGTCTATGGCTGTTCGGAGCGCGATCTCAAGGCGCTAACGGGCAACCACCCCGAAAACCCGACGCTCGACCTGCCTTGCGAGACCGTTTTTGCGGCTGGCCAGCGCCGGGTCGAGGTGATCGGCCCCGTGCTGCGCGAGGAGGCACTCGCGCTGCACGAGGGCATGTGGGATTAGCCGGCGAGTGCCGCCTTGTAGCGGCGGATCGTCTCTTCCCAGCCGAAGATCAGCGCATCCGCCGTTAGCTCGTGTCCGATCGAGGCTTCGGCGAGGCCGGGCAGCGCTGCGACCAGAGGCGGGAGATTCTCCAGATTGAGATCGTGGCCGACATTGATGGCGAGGCCGGCCGCGCGGGCCGCTGCACAGGTCGCAGCGCAGGCTTCTAGAATCGCGCCATGGCCTCCGGCGCGATGGGCCGCCGCGTAACCGCCGGTATAGATCTCGATCCCATCGGCCCCTGCGTCCAACACGCGCGGAATTACGCTGGGATCGGGGTCGACGAAGAGGATCGCGCGCGCCCCTTGGGCCTTCAGAGTTGTGATCGCGAGCTTCACCTGCGCCATCTGCTCGGCGCCCAACGTCCATCCCTCGTCCGAGGTGAAGGCGCCCGGCGCATCGGGCACCAGCGTCACCTGTTCGGGCCGCAGGGCGGAGACGATCTCCATCAGCCGGGGTTCGGGATAGCCTTCGATGTTGAACTCGAAGGCGGGGCGCCAGGGGCGCATCAGCGCATCCAGCATGAACACGTCCGTGCGCCGGATGTGCCGCTCATCCGGCCGGGGGTGAACCGTGAGCCCTGCGGCCCCGGCGGCATGAGCCAGGCGGGCGAAGTGAGCAAGGTCGGGCACGCCGGTATGGCGGGAATTCCGCAGGAGCGCGATCTTGTTCAAGTTGACGCTGAGCTTGGCCATCGGGAGCCTCGGGCGATCGGAGGGAAGGGGTGTTTCTATTCGCGCCGGTAGGTGAGCACCAGCACGTCCCGGAAGGCGGGCGCTCCCGGGTCCAGCGGCCGGACGGGCGTCACCCCGTGATAGACCCGGCTGTCATCGACCAGCGCCGCATCCATAGGCGTGGCCAGGGTGAAGCGTAACATCAGCTGTTTTTCGAGATTGGTGATGCTGGTCTCGCCCTCGGCGACGTTCTCTCGCCGCACGAGAAGCACCAGCACCCAATCGACCCCATCCCGATGCAGCCCCTCCGGCGTCGGCTGGCCGAGCGCGTCGGGCTGCGCCTCGATCCGGAACTGGTGCATCTCGACGTGCCAGCGTCGCGGCCTCAGATCGGGCGCGGTTAGGCGGGTGAAGAGATCGTTGGTGACCTGCAGCACGGCCTTCAGCGCAGGGTGCGCCGCCACAGCCTCGGTGACGGGTTCGAACCAGCGTTCGATGCCGCCGTTGAGCGCATTGTAGTCCCGGCTCTGGTAATGCGGCTGGTGCGGCTTGCGCGTAATGCCTTCGGCACCGGCGGCGAAGGCTGCGAAGCGGCGGCGCCGGTAGCGCCCCCCATCCGCCATGAAGCGGTCAAGGCCGAGGTCGTTCCAGCTGTCGGCGAAGCCGGCCCAGTCTGCCAGGCCCGCGGCCGCCAGGATCGGTTCCAATTCGGCCGCCTGGAGCTGGGCGAAGCCCTGCTCCTCCAATTGGCGGGCTGCCGTCTCAAGCCCGGTTCCGCTCTGCGCCATGGCCGGCGATCCTCTCATGCGTGTCGCCTGCTTTGTACACGACGGCCGAAGCGCTAGGTGGAGGGCAAGTCGCAGGGGAATCATGTGCATGACGCAGCCGCCGATGGGCATCACGATGGGGGATGCGTGCGGGATCGGGCCCGAGATCGTGGTTCGCTTCTTTGCGGAGGGCTACGACCGGCCGGCCGTCGTCTTCGGGGATGCCGGCAGTCTCCGCCGCGCGGCGACGCTGCTGAATGTGCCCCTCGACATCATCGAGGTTGCGCATGCGGGTCTCGCCGGCCGGGGGACGGGCCGGATCGATGTCGTTTCCGTCAGCAAGCTGCCGGAGGATCTGCCGATGGGACGGGTGGATGCGCGCGCTGGGCGCGCGGCCTTCGACGCCATCGCCCATGCGATCGATGCCGCGCAGCAGGGGGCAATCTCGGCGATCGTCACTGCGCCGATCTCGAAGCAGGCGCTGCACGCGGCCTGCATCGACTATCCCGGCCATACCGAAATCTTGGCCGAACGGGCCGGCATCACCGACTACGCCATGATGCTCGCGAACAAGGAACTGCGCGTCCTGCTCGTGAGCATCCACGTGCCGCTGGCGGAGGCCGTCCGGCTGGTGACGCCCGAGGCGGAGCTGCGCGCCATTCGCCTGGCGCATCGAGCGGGCCTGCAATTCGGCCTCGCGCGGCCGCGCATTGGTGTGGCTGGGTTGAACCCGCATGCCGGGGAGGGGGGCGCCTTCGGGCGCGAGGACATCGACATCATCGCGCCGGCGGTCGCCGCGGCGCGGGCCGAAGGGATCGCGGCCTCAGGCCCGTTTTCGGGTGACACCATCTTCATGCGCGCGCGCCAGGGAGAGTTCGACGTCGTTGTCGCGCAGTATCACGACCAGGGACTGATCCCGGTGAAGTATCTCGGCCTGGACGAAGGCGTGAATATCACGGTGGGCCTGCCCTTCATCCGCACGAGCGTCGACCACGGCACGGCCTTCGAGATTGCGGGCAAGGGCCTCGCCAGCGCGGCCAGCCTGCGCGCCGCCTGTGACCAGGCGGCGGCCATGCTATCCGCTCAAGGTGTCCAGCCGAAATGAGGGAAGGCCCAGCCGAGGCTTTCGAGGATGAGATCGTTCATGCCGGGCGTCAGGGTGGAAGGCCAGTCGCCCGTTACGCCCTTGCGCAGAAAGGTGCCGTCCTTCGCCTCTCCGGCCGGCCGGCCGCCGGTTGCGGCCCGAAAACGGGTTCGCTCGATACAGTCGGTGACGATCGGCGGATCGTCAGAGAGACCGAGGAAGCGAAAGAGCCCGGCGAGGGCCGGTTGCGGCGCCGCCTGCAGCGTCTCGTAGGTGACCGTGCGGCAGCGGTCCGGGCTGCGGCTCGTATGAGCGATAGCGGCGCGTAGACCGTCAGCGAGCGAGGGAAGCGCCGACCGGATGAAGGCGAATTTTGCCTCTTCCCCGCCTTCGACCTCCTTGTCACCCCGGAAGAAATGCCAGGCGGAGGTGATGACGTCGCGCGGGTCCCGCGCGATGACGATGAATTTCGCGCGCGGGAACAGCGCCGCGAGCTGCGGGATGAAGAAGACGTTTTCGGGCGTCTTCTCGCCATAGGCGCGGCAATCCCGACCGCTCGCCTGGCGGCGCAGGGCGAGCAGGATCATGCTGGCTGCCAGGAACTGTCGTTCCTCCTCGCCTGGCAAGGGATAGCCTTCGAGATGCGAGAAGACCGTCTGGTTCTTGTCGCCGAGATCCTTGCGCAGGCGACCGAGCATGCCGTCGATCAGCGGATAGAGCAGCTTCGCGAAGAGCCCTTCGCCGCGGCAGCTGGCATCGGGATGGGCATCCAGCATCTGCTGCAGCCAGGTGGTGCCCGAACGTGGCGCGCCACCCAGGAAGAAAAGCTGTCGTTCCTGTATCTGCAGAAGCGCTGCCGCCGTCTCCGCCCAATCCTCCCGGTGTGGTTGCGGTGTTGTCATGGCGTGGGCGGCAGGCCGGGTACGCGGCGGATCGCTGCGATCACCTGTTGTGCCGTGATGGCGCGCGAGCACTCGAACATGCGCGGCGTGTCCTTGTGGCGAGGGCACCACAGGAAATCCGCACGGTCCTGATTGTCGAAGGCGGTGGTGTCGTCATTCCAGCAGCTGTTGCAGACATGCCAGTTGATGACGCGATAAGGCGTATGGAATTCGTTGAGCGGATGGGTGAAGCCCGAGATCATGACGACGGGGCAGCCCGCCGCCCAGGCCAGCCAGGAGAGGCCAGAGGAGAGGCCGACGAATACCGAGGCGTGGCGTAGCCAACGCGCGCGCTCGACCAAGGGGCGGTCTCCCGTCTGATCCTCCGCGCCGAAGGGCATGGCGTTGCGGATGAAGCCGCGCGTCTCCACACGGCTGCGGTCGATGCAGATGACGCGCAGGCCACGGGATTTGAGATAGGCGATGGTCTGGTCCCAGCCGTCCGGACTGTTCCAGTATTTGGCTTGTCCCGTGGCCTGGGTCGCGATCACGGCATAGGGTTCCGCGATCGGGCGGCTCTCGTCCGGCAGGGCGAGGCGCGGACGCAGCTCGCGCGCGTCGATGCCCAGCAGATGGGCGGCGTTGCCCTGCAGGCTGAGCCAGCGGCCTTCGCAACGATTCCAGTCCCGGTTCACGTCCCCGAAGAACATCATCATTTTGTAGGTTGCGTAATAGACGTGATCGTCCGGCGTCTCTGGCGTGATGAAGCGGATGTGCGGATAGGCCTCCGCAAAAAGCGGAATCAGATGCTCGGACATGCAGCAGGTCATGCGGCAGCGGTGCCGTTCGGCGAAGGCGGCGGCATAGGGGAACCAGGCCAGGATATCGCCCAGCGTGCCGATGTGGAAACGGATCAGTACCTCGCGGCCTCGCGCGTCGTAGCTGTGGTCGAAGACGCTATCCGCACCGTCGAAAACTTCGATGCGGCCGCGGAAGAACCACTTCTTGGCGCTCGACACCTGGCCGCCCGCCAGTTCCGTCTGAAAAAGGATGTTGCCGGTGTCGACGTCCGTCAGTCGCACGCGCCAGAGTCCGGCTTCTCGTGGCGGCAAGAAGAGGCGGATACCTTCGTTGAAGTCGTAGCGAAGGCCGCGCGGCCCCTCCAAGCTCGGGAGGGTCGGCAGTTCAGGCACGGGGGTTGAGCTCCGGCACGCGTTTCAGCACCCCGATCACCTGGGTGCCGGTGATCAGCCGCGTGCATTCCAGGTGCCGATCGGTGCCCTTGTGGCGCGGGCAGTAGAGATAGTCGCTGTGATCGAAACGATGCCGCACGTCGTTCCAGCAGCTGTTGCAGGTGTGCCAGTTGATGATGCGATAGGGCGTGTCGAATTCGTTGTCGGGGTGCGTGAAGCCCGAGATCATCACGGTCGGGCAGCCGGCCGCCCAGGCGAGCCATGCGAGACCCGATGACAGGCCAATGAAGGCGGAGGCGTGACGGAGCCAGCGCGCCCGTTCGGCGAGAGGGCGGTCCCCCGTTTCGTCCTCGGCGCCATGTGGGATGTGATTCCAGACGATGCCTTGGCCGTGCACCGGCTTCTGGTCGATGCAGATGACGCGAAAGCCCCGCTCCTTCAGGAAGGTGATGATCTCCCGCCAGCCGTTCGGATTGTTCCACATCTTCGCCTGGGTCGAGGCCTGAACCGCGATGCAGACATAGGGTTCGGGGATCGGGCGGCTCTCGTCCGGCAAGGAGAGCTGCGGCGCCTCTTCGGTCGGGTCGACCCCGAGGATGTAGCCAGCCGTGCGATGCAACCCGACATGGCGGAAGTCGGTCGGCTGCCATTCGAATGCGGCGTCGTCGAAGAACAAGCCGATGCAGTAGGTGGCATAGGCGTTGGCGGCGAGCTTCTTCTCCTCGACCTCTTCATGGGTCGCGAGCGTGATGTCCGGATAGGCGTCACGGAACAGCGGCAGGATGAGCTTGGACAGCGAGCAGGTGACCCTGGCGCCCTTGGTGCGCGCGAAGCGGACGACGTAAGGAAACCAGCCCATAGTGTCGCCGAGCGTGCCGACCGGAAGGTGGATCAGCACCTCGCGGTCCCGCACCTCCTGCTCATGGGTGAAGACCGGCGTGACGCTGCCATCCTCTTCGACCTCCGAGACTTCGATGCCGAAGCGGACGAAGAAGCGCTTCGAGGAGCGGATGAAGGCGCCTTGATTGTCGCTTTGGAACAGGATGTTGCCGGTATCGAGATCGGTCAGGCGGATGCGCCACTGGCCCTTGCTGCGGCTGGGCAGCACCACCCGCGCGCCGTGGTTGAAGTCGTAACGAATGCCGCGCGGCCCGAGCTGGGTCGGTGTTTCCGAAGGGTGCGGGAAATTCGGCTTCTGTGCGGGGGACGATACCTTTGGGTTTTCGGCCGAAGATGCCGGTGCCTCCGTCTGCGAGGCGACGTGATCCGGGGCGGGCGCTGTATCGGTCATCGCAAGGCCACTCGAACGTTGAGAACGACGAAGAAAGGAGACAGTGTCCAACAGTCTCTAGGGCCGAAGGGTCCTTCTGGCTAGGCCTGCTTCGGACCGGCTGCGTAATGCGCCGGAGGAGGTTCAGCGGTAGGGGTCATCGGTATCGAGATAGGTGCGGACGAAATGGCCCACCGCTTCTTCCAGTTGGGTGCCTGGGCGGTTATATCCCGCCGCCTGCAGCCGCGCCGGATTGGCCTCGGTGAAATACTGGTAGCGCGGGCGCATCGCCTCCGGCATTTCGACGAAGCGGATCTTCCGTTCCAGGCCCAAGGAATCGAAGATTGACCCGACAAGGTCGATGAAGCTGCGGGCGCGGCCGCTGCCGAGGTTGAAGAGGCTCGTGCCACGATAACCATCGAGCAGCCAGAGGATCGCGTCCGTGATGTCGTGGACATAGACGAAGTCCCGCAACTGCTCACCGTCCGCATAGTCGGGCCGGTAGCTGCGGAAGAGGTCGATCGTCTCGCCGCGGCGGATCGCCGGGAAGTATTTCGAGACGAGGCTCATCATCGGTCCCTTGTGGTACTCGTTCGGACCGAAGACGTTGAAGAATTTCAGCCCGACGCAGACGGGCGGCAGCGGCTTGCCGCCTTCCAGGCGCGTCGAGACGACCTGGTCGAAGAGCTGCTTGCTCCAGCCGTAGAGATTGAGCGGCCGCAGGGTCTGCAGATAGGAGAGGGACAGGTCGTCATCGAACCCCGCCTCGCCGCCGCCATAGGTGGCCGCCGAGGAGGCGTAGATGAAAGGCACGCCCTGGGCGGTGCACCAGTCGAGCAGGGCCAGGGAGAAGCGGAAGTTCCGCTTCATCACGTCGTCCCCGTCCTGCGCGAGGGTCGAGGAATTGGCACCCATGTGCACGATCGCTTCGATGTCGCGGCGGCCGTCGAGCCAGGCCATCAGCTCCTCCGGGGGCACCACGTCCTGCAGCACGCGCTTGCGCAGGTTCTGCCACTTGCCCTCGCTCCGCAGCAGGTCGGAGACGACGACGTCGTGCCGGCCAGCGTCGTTCAGCGCGGCGACGATGTTGGAGCCGATGAAGCCCGCTCCCCCCGTGACGACGATCAAATCAGTCTACTCCTCAAGATTCGCGCGGCGGTGACATAGGCCGAGGTCAGGTGATAGAGGCTGCTGGCCGGAGCCGGCATGGCTGCGAAGCTGCCATCCTCGCGCCGTTGCTCCATCCACAAGCCAGGCGGTGCCGGGGCGATGTGCTGCTGCAACACCGCATAAGCGGCGAGGATGCGGCTCTCTTCCGGATCCCGGCGCAGCAGCTCCGCCTTCAGCCGTTCGGTCTGGGGCCAAAGCCGCTGGCCGGCCGATGCGACACTGCCGTCGCTCCATAACACGTCTACGAGTGCCCCGGTCTCCGGATGGATACCGAAACGATCATTGAAGCGGGTGAGCGCCCGCATCGCGGCGTCGAGGGCGGGAGGGACCGAGCGACCATGCTGGCGGCAGAGGCTTTCGTGCCAGTGCAGCAGCCAGATCCACTCGGCATGGTGGCCAGGCTCGACCGCAAACCGTCCGTGTTCGCGATGCGGCACCAGTCCCTCGTCGAAATACTCGGCGAGTGCGCCTTCGGAGGGCTGGAAGAGGCGGGTTAGAAAAAGATCGATCAGGCTTTCGGCGCGTGTGAGGAAGGGATCGCGACCGAATGCCTCGGTCGCGGCGAGGCAGGCTTCGAGCAGATGCATGTGCGGGTTCTGCCTGCGGGGCAGGCTGGGTGGCAGGCTTTCGCCATAGCCGCCGGCGGGATGCGGGAAGGCCTTCTGCAGGTAGCGGTCGAGCGCCAGGGCCTCGTCCCGCAAGACGGGATCGGGCCGGGCCTGCATGGCCGCAGCGAGAGCCAGCAGCACGAAGGCGTGGTCGTAGAGATCCCGCTTGGGGTCGATCACCCCGCCGCGCAGATCGAAGCGCCAATGGTAGCCGCCATCGGGGTCGAAGGCGTGGCGGCGTAGATAGTCGAGGCCAAGGTCCAGAGCGGCAGCCGCCGGTGTGAAGCCTTCCCGCAGCGCCTCGGCGAAGACGAAGCTCTGCCGCGTCACCACGCGCAGGCGACGGAACTCGGCCGAGCAGCTCAGATCCTCGAGGGCGATGAATTCGTGAAAGCCGACGGGCCGTCCGCCCGCCGCGTGGTCGATCCCCCTGGCGAGCCAGAAGGGCCAAGCGGTGTCACGGAGCCAAGTCATGGCCGTTTGAGAGGCGGCGAGTACAGCGGGGCTCGGCTGCAGGGGCACGGCAGATCAGCCTTTCGCGGGGTTCGCCGTTTCCAGGGCCGGCACGACGCTGCCGGTGCCGAGCCCCGTTTGACGCGCATCCATGGCCCCCATCCGCGCGATCATCTGCGTGGTGCTCGTGTTCGGCATGTAGGGGATGATGTCGACGCGGCCGCCATAGGCTTCCACCTCGGCACGGCCCACAACGGTCGCAGGCGTATAATCCCCGCCTTTGAACAGCACGTTCGGACGCAGGGCCAAGATGAGGTCGAGCGGCGTGTCCTCGCCGAAGAGGATGACGGCGTCCACCGCCTCGAGCGCGGCGGCGACCGTCAGACGGGCGGCTTCGTTCTGCACGGGCCGCTGCGGCCCCTTCAGCCGCTGCACCGAGGCGTCTGAGTTGAGCGCGAGGACCAGCCGATCCACCCGGTTGCGGGATTCGGTGAGCGTCCAGATGTGGCCGGGATGCAGCAGGTCGAAACAGCCATTGGTGAAACCAACGGACAGGCCGTCCGCCTGCCAGGCTTCCACCTGAGCACGCAGAGCCTCAGGGGCCGCGAAGATCTTGGAGGAGATGCGATGCTCATGCCGGCGCAGAAGCAGTTCGGCGAGTTCATCGGCCGTGGCGGCGGCGGTGCCCTTCTTGCCGACCGCGATGCCGGCAGCGGCATTGGCGATGCGCGTCGCTTCCGCAGGGGAGGCGCCGGCGGCGAGCGCCATGGCGAGGGCCGCGACCAGCGTATCGCCAGCTCCCGAGACGTCCGTCACACGGCGGGCGACCGTCGGAAAGCGCACGACCGTGCGGCCGTTCTCCACCAGTTGCACGCCTGCCTGGCTGCGCTTGACGACGAGACTCGCGACCCCGGAGGCTGCCGTGACCTCGGCGGCGGCGGCTTCCACGGCCGCGTCCTCCTGCGGCACGGCATGGCCCACGGCGAGCGACAGCTCGTGCAAATTGGGGGCGATGATCGTCGCACCCCGATAGCGCGCGAAATCCTGCCCCTTGGGATCGACGATGACGGGAATGCCGCGGCGCTTGGCTTCCGCACCCACCGCTTGCATCAGCGTGGGCTGTAAGACGCCTTTGAGGTAGTCCGAGAAAATGACGATCTCGGCCTGGGCGACCGCTGCCACCGCCCGCCCTGTGAGCGCGGCGAGCACGCTGCCCTCCGCCGGGCGCGTCACCTCCCAGTCCAGCCGCAGCAGATGCGTGTTGTACTGCGGATTGACCAGCCTGACCTTGAGGGTCGTCGAGCGCCCCGGATCGGTGACGAGATCGGGCTCGATGCCGGGAAAGCGGGCCAGTTCCTCCGTCAGTTCGCTGGCGATCGCGTCTCCGCCGCAGAGGCCCACAAGGTGGCAGACGCCGCCCAAAGCGAGCACGTTCATGGCAACGTTGGCAGCCCCGCCCAGCATCTGTTCCTGCCGGTCCGCGGCCAGGATCAGCGAGGGTGCCTCCGGGGAGACGCGTTCGGTGCGGCCATAGACAAACCGGTCGAGCATCACGTCGCCGATGACGAGGATCCGGCGGCCGGCCATGGCGCTCAGGATGTCGGCAATCGGCTTGGACATTGGGTGCTCCCCGCTTAAGGCGCGTCGGCCTCGCTTACCGCGGCCAGGAAAAATGGCCAAATGCCGCATTTTTGGCTAGGCAGCGGAACGGGCCTCGCGGCTCGCGACCGCGCTCCATTCTGGCACAGGTGATGGCCTCAATCGACCCGACACCGCTTCTCTCCCTGCCGGGCGTCCGCCCGGTGCTCGCGGCGCTGCCGGCTGCGCGCATCGTGGGCGGCGCAGTGCGCGATCTTCTGGCGCAACGGCCCGTCGCGGACGTCGACGTCGCGACTCCCACGCCCCCTGACGCGACGATGCGTGCTTTGCAGGCCGCTGGCATTCGAGCCATCCCCACGGGCCTCGCCCATGGCACGGTCACCGCCGTGGCCGAGGGTGGCACGATCGAAGTGACGACGCTGCGGCAGGACGTGGAGACCGACGGGCGCCACGCGGTCGTCGCCTTCACCGAGGATTTCGCCGTGGATGCCGCCCGGCGGGACTTCACCATCAATGCCATGTCGCTGAACGTGGACGGCACCCTCTTCGACTATTTCTGCGGCGCGGAGGATCTCGCGGCGGGGCGTGTGCGCTTCGTGGGCGCGCCGGCCGAACGCATTGCCGAGGATTACCTCCGCATCCTGCGCTTCTTCCGCTTCCACATCCGCTATGGCCGGGAAGCACCCGATGCCGAGACGGCCGCGGCCCTGCAGGCGGCGGCGCCGAAGCTTGGCACTCTCTCCGCCGAGCGCCTGTGGTCGGAGACCGGGAAGATTCTGGGCACGCCCTATCCGCGCGCCGGCCTTGCGCTGATGGCCGATCTCGGCGTCTTCGCGGCCCTGCTGCCCGAGGCCGCACCCGGGTGGCCGGCGCGGCTCGGCCGGCTGGCGACGGCCGGCGCGCCCCCCGAGCCCTTGCTGCGCCTGGCGGCGATCGTCGACGACGCGGCGCGGGGTGATGCGCTGGCGCTCCGCTGGAAATTCTCCAATGTCGAGCGGGAGCGGCTTGCCCAGCTGTTGACCGGCGCGGTGCCGGGACCGGAGGCGGGCCCCGTGGCCTTGCGCCAGGCGCTGGCCGATACGCCACGCGACGTCCTGGTCGGCCGGTCCTTTCTGCGGCATGCGCCCGGACCGGACGCTGCGGGGCTGCGCCAGAGGCTTGCGGCCATGGAGGCGCCGATCTTCCCCCTGCAGGGTCGCGACGGCCTGGCGCTCGGCCTGACACCGGGGCCGGCGCTGGGCGCGGCGTTGCGGGCGGTGCGGGCCTGGTGGATCGCGCGCGGATGCAACGATGACGAAGAAGCCTGCCGTGCGGAGCTCGCACGCCAGGCCGGGGTGGCCGATCGGCCCGCTTCTTGATACAGGGCCGCGCGATGAGCACCTTGCCAACCAATGAATCAACCCGTGCCTTGGTCCGACGCCTGTGGCGCGAGCATTTGCGCGGCTACAAGGGGCGGATCGTCATCGTCGCGATCCTGACGGCGCTCGTCGCCGGCGCCACCGCACTCTACCCCGCGGTGATCGACCAGGCCTTCAGCATGTTCGTGCGCAAGGATCAGCGCATCCTCTACCAGATTCCCATTCTGGTGCTGGTGGTGACGGGCTTCAAAGCCGCCGTACAGTTCGGCCAGTCGGTGGCCACACAGAACCTCGTCCTGCTCGTCATCCGCGACTTGCAGAACCGCATGTTCGGGCATCTCGTGACCTCCGACCTGCAACGGATGGAACGGGAGGCACCGGCGCAGCTCGCCGCGCGCTTCACCACGGATGCCGCGACCATCCGTGAGGCGATGACCCGCGCGGTCAACGGCGTGTCCGATTCCATGACCGTCGTCGGCCTCGTCGCCTCCATGGTCTACATGGATTGGTTGATGAGCGTGCTGGCTCTCGCCCTCTATCCCTTGGCCGCCGTACCCATCCAGCGCATCGGCAAGCGCGTGCGCCGTGCCTCCGGCAATATGCAGGAGCGGATGGGCGAGACGGCGATGGTGCTGAACGAGAGCTTCGCCCAGAGCCGCACCGTGCGTGCCTACCGGCTGGAAGACGTGGAGCGGCACCGTGCCGAGCGGGTCTTCTCCCAGCTCTACCGTGCGCTGCTGCGCATGGTGCGCACCCGCGCCGGTGTCGATCCTGTGCTCGAAGTGCTGGGCGGCGTCACCGTCGCCCTCGTCATCGGCTTTGCCGGCTGGCGCGCTGCTGCCGGGGCCGCGACGCTCGGCAATTTCTCGGGTTTCGTCGCGGCGCTGATGCTCGCCTCCCGTCCTCTGCGCTCCCTCGGCTCCCTCAATGCCGCGGTGCAGGAGGGGCTCGCCGGCCTCGCCCGGTCCTTCTCCGTCATCGACGAGCAGCCCGCCATCGCCGACGGCCCTGGGGCCGCGCCGCTTCCCCCTGGCCCGGGCGCGCTCTGCTTCCGCGACGTGCGCTTCACCTATCCCGACGGACGGCCGGGGCTGCAGGGGCTGAGCTTCGCCGCCCAGCCGGGCCAGACCATTGCCCTGGTCGGTGCTTCCGGCGCAGGCAAATCGACCGCCCTCGCCCTCATTCCCCGCCTCTATGAGGTCGAGAGTGGCGCCATCGAAATCGACGGGCATGACATCCGCGGTGTCACCCTCGAAAGCCTGCGCGACGCGATCGCCTATGTCGGCCAGGATTCCCTGCTCTTCGACGATACGGTGGAAGCCAATATCCGCATGGGCCGGCCGGGCGCGACCGAGGAGGAGGTGGCCCAGGCGGTGGATGCCGCCGCCGCCTTCTTCGTTGCCGACCTGCCGGAAGGCGCGCAGACCATCGTCGGCCATAACGGCAGCCGTCTTTCCGGCGGTCAGCGCCAGCGCGTCTGTCTCGCCCGCGCTTTCCTGCGCAGCCCCCGCATCCTTCTGCTCGACGAGGCGACGAGCGCCCTCGACGCCGAGAGCGAAGCGGCCGTGCAGTCCGCGCTAACCCATCTCCGCGCCGGGCGCACCACGGTGATCGTCGCGCACCGCCTGTCGACCGTGCGCAGCGCGGATCTCGTCGTCGTCATGGCCGAGGGGCGGGCAGTGGAGTGGGGCACCCATGCCGAGCTGGTGGCGCAGGACGGCATCTACGCGAACCTCGTAAGAACCCAGGGACTGATGCCATGAGCAGCGTGACGGCAACGCAGGACGAGGCCGTGCGCGCGGCCGTGCTCTCCCGCTTCGAGGCCGAGGTCGCGTTTCTCGCGGCGCTCGTGCGCCAGTCGTCCGACAATCCGCCGGGCGATTGTGCGCCCCACGCGGCGATGGCGGCAGGACTGCTCGAAGCCCTGGGTTTCACGGTGGAGCGGCATCCGGTGCCCGAGCCGGTGGTGCAGGCAGCCGGCATGATCTCGGCGACGAACCTCATCATCCGCCATCGCTTCGGGCCCGGTCCGGTCATCGCGCTCAACGCGCATGGGGACGTGGTGGCGCCGGGCGAGGGATGGACGCACGACCCATACGGTGCCGAAATCGTCGACGGGCGGATGTTCGGCCGCGGCGTCGCCGTCTCGAAATCCGACTTCGCTACCTATGCCTTCGCACTGCTGGCCCTGCGGGACGCTGACCTGCCGCTGGAAGGCGCGGTGGAACTGCACCTCACCTATGACGAGGAAACCGGCGGGCTCATCGGCCCGGGCTGGATTCTGGAACAGGGGCTTTCCGAGCCGGATTACGCGATCAGCGCGGGCTTCGCCTATGGAGTGACCATTGCCCATAACGGCTGCCTGCATCTGGAGGTGACGGTGCGTGGCCGTTCGGCCCATGCCGCCCGGCCGGAGACGGGGGCGGACGCACTGGCGGCGGCGACACAGATCCTCTCCGCCCTCTATGCCTTCCGCGGCGGGCTCGCCGCACGTGTCTCGGCCGTGCCCGGCATCGGCCACGCCAATCTCAACGTCGGCCTCATCGCGGGCGGCATCAACACCAATGTCGTGCCGGATCGCGTCACCTTCCGCATCGACCGCCGCATGATTCCGGAAGAGAACCCGGGCGCGGTCGAGCAGGAGCTGCGCGACCTGATTGCCCAGGCGGCGGCCGGCCTGCCCGGCATCGCCGTGAATGTCACCCAGATTTTGGTGGTGCGGCCGATGGAGATGGTGCCCGGGCAGGACAAGCTGGTGGATGCGTTGACTGATGCGGCTCAGACGGTGCTGGGCGAGCGGATCGGCGCCGAAGGCACGCCGATCTATTGCGATGCGCGGCTCTATACCGAGCGTGGCATCCCGACCGTCCTGTATGGCGCCGGTCCTCGCACCATGCTGGAAGCCAACGGCCACCGGGCGGACGAAAACCTCGTGCTCTCGGACCTCCAGGCCGCGACCCAGGTCGTGGCGCTCGCCATCACCCGCCTGCTCGCCGCCTGAACAAAAAAAGCCCCGCGGCTGTTCGGGCCGCGGGGCTCTGGTCTCTCAGCCGGATGGCAGAGAGCTTACATCTTCTGCTGCACGGACTGTGCGGCGTCGGTGGTGGCCTGGCCGGTGTTCTTCACATCCTGCCCGGCGCCCGCCACCGTATTGCAGGCCGAGAGGCTGATCGCGGCGCCCGCCAGCATCAGCCCCATCAGCGCCACCCGCATCATCCGCCCGTCCAGTCGCATCGCCTTCGTCATCTCCGTTCTCCACGTTCCAATGAAGAGGAGGTGGGCGGGATCACGGCGAAGAGAAGAAAGGCCGAAAGGTCACATTTCGGTTACGCATAGGCCGCCCGCACCAGCTCACGCGTGAAGGGGCCGTTCGTGCCTTCCAGCGCGGTGTTGGTAAGCGCGACGGCACTGAGACCAGCAGCAGGATCGACCCAAAAGCTCGTGCCGAAAGCGCCGCCCCAGCCCCAGGCGCCGGGGTTTTGCGGCGTCTCCCCAGCGGCGGGATCGCGCAGGCAGGCGACGCCGAGGCCGAAGCCCCAGCCGGGCGTATCGGTGGCGAGGTCCGGAATCGCATCCCCGACCAGGGCGGCGGTGGAGGCGGCGGAGAGGATCGGCGCACCGCCCCCGCGCAAGGCTTCCAGGAAGCGCATGTAATCCGCCGCCGTGCCGATCATCCCAGCGCCACCAGTCGGATAAGCCTGCACATCATAGGCGCGGCTCGGTGAGTAATGGACCTCGCCGAGCGCCGGATCGGGCTGATGCAGCACGAAAGGCTCGGTCATCCGCCGCGGCGCCTCGCCGGGTGCGGCGGGATCGGCATAGGGGGTGGCGAGCGGCGTTGCCGCCGTCGCGCGGAAGCGCGTCTCCGTCATGCCGAGCGGCTGGGTGATCCGCTCGGACACCAGATCGGGCAGGCTCTGGCCCGAGGCTGCTTCCAGCACGGCGCCCAGCACGTCCGTCGCCAGGGAATAATGCCAGGCGGTGCCGGGCGCGAAGCGCAGCGGCTGGCCCGCGAGGCGACGCAGGTTTTCGGCGAGCGTGATGCCGGGCGCATCAAGCCCGTCCGAAATGCCCGCCGCGACATAGGCCGAGGGCTCGGGCTGCAGGAAGCCGTAGGAGAGGCCGGCCGTATGGCTCAGCAGATGGCGGATGCGGATTTCGGCGACCGCGCCATCCGGCGTCTTCGGATGAAACTCGGGCAGGAAGCGCGTCACCGGATCGTCGAGCGTCAGCAGCCCGGCTTCGGCCAGGGCGAGGGTCGTGACCGAGACGATGGGCTTCGTCATGCTCGCGAGCCGGAAGACGGTGTTCATCGTCATCGGCCGCTCGGCCTCGCGGTCCGCCAGGCCGACGGCCTTCTCATAGAAGGGCTGGCCGTCCCGGAAGAGGAGCACGGCGGCGCCGACCAGGCGCCGTTCGGCGATGACGCGGTCGAGCAGGGCGTCGAGCGCCGGGTGGGTAGTTTCAGGTCGGATCATGATGCGGGCCTCAGAAATCGGCGTTCTGGTCGTCCGCGAAATCCCCGAAGCTGTCGGCGATGGCGAGGACCTCGGGTTCGGAGCGGAAGAGCGTCTTCTGCTCCGGCGTCATCAGGCGCCAGGCGACGCGGCCGATGTCTTCCAGATCGGCGATGCGCTGGGCGGTGTCGGCTGTCTCCCCATGGATGCGGGCGAGGGCGAAATAGCTCTCGATATCCTCAGGGTCGAAGCCGTGCGGGCCCGATGCCGCTGCCCCTCTGCTCATGCTCTGCCGCTCCCTCTGCCGGCCGCGCAGGCGGCCCGGCTCACGCTCCAGCAATCGTGCCGGGGACGCAAGGGCCATCTGCGCTTTGGCCTCTGGCGCAAATGACGCGAGGTGCGACATTCGTGCATCCCTGCCTGTGCAATTCGTTGTAGCGAATAGAGCACGTAATACTGGACAAGAACCGCGAAAGGGGCTAATGCTGCGCTGCAACAACGGATCATAGGAACACCCCGAAAATGGCGACCTTCGCTGACCTCAACGGCACCCGTAGCGCCCAGGACAGCTTCGGCAATGCCACCGACTTCCTCGGCTTCGTCACCGTCTTCCGCGGCCTCAAGCTGCTGCGCCAGGCAATGGCGGACCGCCGCGCCGAGCGGGCCGAGCGCCTGCAGATGGCCCGCGAGCTGGACACCTACTCCGACCGCGAGCTGGGCGAGCTGGGCTTCAGCCGTGCCGACCTGCCGCGGATCGTGGCCGGCACCTACGCGCGCTGAGCGCATCACCCCGGCGCCTGAACGGCCGGGGTTCTGAGATTGCGGAGGGGAGGCATCCTCCCTTCCGGACGATTGCCCCCGGGTGACCCTCCTCCTGGCACCCGGGCGCGGCGACCCTGCCGGGCCGCCGGTGCCTGACGCTCCTCCCATGCTTTGTCAGCGCATCGCGGCCCGGCGGGGACTTCGCAAACCGCTTTCCCCAAAGGCCGGAGCATCCTAGGCTCGCCGCGATACGCGCGCGCGAAGGATCTCCGCTTGGCCAAGCCCCGCATGCATCTCGGCTTCGACATCTCGTACACCCACATGGGCGGACGGTGGCGGATGCCGGGGGCCTGGCCCGGCCGTCATTTCCCCGATGTCGAGATGTTCGAGGAGATCGCCCGCATCGCCGAGCGCGGCTGCCTGGACATGATCTTTTCCGGGGACGGCACGGGCATTCCCGATACCTGGCGCGGCTCGCCCGACGCCGCCATCGAATGGGGCATCAGCTGGCCGCGCCAGGACCTCAATCCCGTCATGGTCGCGATGGCACGGGTGACGAAGCATATCGGCTTCGGCCTCACCTATTCCTCGACCTTCATGCACCCCTACTACGTGGCGCGGCTGATGAACTCGCTCGATCATCTGACGGGCGGGCGCATCGCGATGAATCTCGTCACCTCCACCCGCACATCGGACGCCGCCAATTTCGGCTTCGACGCTCTGATGGAGCATGGCGCCCGCTATGAGCGAATGGAGGAATTCGTCGAGGTTTGCCGCAAGCTGTGGGACAGCACCGAGCCTGACGCCATGCTCTGGGATTATGAGACCGGGCGGGTGACGGACCCGGCCAAGGTGCATCGCGTACGCCATGAGGGCCGCTTCTTCAAGGTGGAAGGCGCGCTCAACACGCCGCCCTCGCCGCAGGGGCGGCCGGTGCTGATTCAGGCTGGCGGCTCGCCGCGCGGCATCCGCGCCTCGGCGTACGTTGCCGATTACGTCTTCGGCCCCGACATGGCGCTGTCCCGCCAGGTGAAGCATCGCGCCGCGCTGGACGAGGCGCTGGTCGCGCAGGGGCGCGACCCCGCGACCGTCGGCATTCTGTGGCAGACGCCGATCGTGGTGGGGGAGACGGAGGCGGAGGCCCTGGCACAGCGGGAACGGCTGCTGACGGCGATCCCTCAGGAGGCCGTGGGCGCTTATCTTTCCTACAACAACGGCTATGACTTCTCGACCCTGCCGGAACGCTTCACGCTGGCCGAGGTGCAGGCGCAAATCGTCGCGGCCCAGGCCTCGCCCATCGGCTTCGTGCACGAGCTGAGCCTGGCGCTGGGCGCCGAGACCGAAATCAGCCGCGAGACCTTCTTCGACTATGGCGTGAAGAGTGCGACCGCCTACGACAAGACGATTGCGGGCTCACCCAGCCAGATCGCGGACATGCTGGAAGAAGCCTTCGAGGCGACGGGCAGCCGCGGCGGCTTCATGCTGGGCCATACCGTCTCCGTGCCGGCCGACCTCATTCGCATCGTCGATCTGCTGGTGCCGGAATTGCAGCGGCGCGGCCGTTTCCGCACCGAATACCGCACGCGCACCCTGCGCGAGACGCTTCAGGAGGCCTGACCGATGAGCGTGACGGGCGTGCACACCTTCAGCTGTCTCGACGGCCATACCTGCGGCAATCCCGTCCGCCTCGTCTCGGGCGGCGGCCCCATCCTGCAAGGCGAGACGATGAGCGCGCGACGGCAGGATTTCCTGGCGCGTTACGACTGGATCAGGCGCGCCCTGATGTTCGAGCCGCGCGGGCATGACGTGATGAGCGGCTCCATTCTCTATCCACCGACGCGCACCGATTGCGACATCGGCATTCTCTTCATCGAGGTCTCGGGCTGCCTGCCGATGTGCGGCCACGGCACCATTGGCACGGTGACGATGGCGCTGGAGAACGGGCTCGCCACGCCGCGGGAGGAGGGCGTGCTGGCGCTGGATGCGCCGGCCGGCCGCGTGCTTGCCGAATACCGGCCGGAGGGGCGCTTCATCGAAAGCGTGCGCATCCACAACGTGCCTTCCTACCTCGCCGCCGCAGATGTGGTGATCGACGTGCCGGGCTTGGGCGAACTCGTGGTGGATGTGGCGTACGGCGGCAATTTCTACGCCATCATCGAGCCGCAGAAGAATTACGCGGGGCTCGACGCCCTCTCCGCCGGGAACATTCTGCGCCTCAGCCCCCTCGTGCGGCGGCTGATGCAGCAGGCGGTGGAGGTGGTGCATCCCGAGGATGCGACGATCCGCGGCGTCAGCCACGTGCAATGGACGGGGCCGGCGCGCGACCCGCGCGCCCATGCCCGCAACGCCGTCTTCTACGGCGACAAGGCGATTGACCGCTCACCCTGCGGCACCGGCACCTCCGCCCGCATGGCGCAGCTCGCGGCGCGCGGGCGGCTGAACGTGGGCGATGATTTCGTGCATGAAAGCATCATCGGCAGCCTCTTCGACGGCCGCGTGGAAGCGGCGGCCGCGGTGGGGCCATTCGCCGCCATCCGCCCGAGCATTGCCGGCTGGGCGCGCTTGACCGGGATCAACACGATCTTCGTCGATCCGCGCGATCCCTTCGCGCATGGGTTCCAGGTGGGGTGAGGCGGGTGGCGCTCGGCCTTTATTGAGCGAGCCACTCTCCGATCGCTCATTCGTCATCCTCGTGCTTGTCACGGGGATCTACTGGGTGAAGTTCTACTCTGACCGTGCTTCTGGAGTCTGTCAGTCTTTCGTTGAAACAACTCAGGCCGTCATGCCCACAAGTGGGCATCTTTTTGACCGTCACAGATATCGCCGTCGCCGGGAAGGGCGCCCCACCTTCAGAAGATACCCGCTTGCGCGGGTATGACGGTGTTGAAGGGTCGATTCCAACTCAAACGGGCGAACTCTACCAAGCGCGATGCCGCCGCTGCTTGCTCAGAATGGCATGAAGGGAAGCCTCAAGAGCCGGAGGGCAGCCCAGAGACCCAGGATGAAAAACAGCAGGGTGGCATAGCGCAGGGCGGGCCGATTGCGGCGGTAGAACAGGTGGTCCAAGCGCATGCCGAGCAGGCCGATGACGACAGGCAGCGCCGCCCCGACACCGAAGGTCATGACGATTTTGGCGAAGGGCGTGCCGTCATCATCGAAGAGGAGTCCGATGAACAGCAGCAGGAGGCAGATTCCAGAGATATAGCTCACCTCCAGCCATAGAATGATCCACAGGAGCCAAATGAGCCACGGCGCATCTCTTCTGCCGGCTGGCGTGGATGGGTGGTTCATTGAAGCTCCCATGAGGCTAGCAAGTGAAGCGCCCGTAAGGTCATCAAGGTTATCTAGGCACTGGGCACATAGAGCGCTCATTCTCTAAGGTTACTAAGCTTCTGGCGAGCAATAGGCTTATCTTCGTCATCGCAGAGTGGGGCCGCCTGTGGCTCGATCCGGCGATCCGTATCTGGGTGCGACACAACGTGTGAATGCCCGGCCCAAGGCGCGGCCAGCAACGGTAGGCATCACGGGGTGATGCCTATCTCTTCTAGTTTGTATCGAAGAGAATTCTCAAATTCCACACTTGCCTTGGCAAGCAAATTTTGCCTCTGGCCTAATTTATCAGGAAGTTGCCGATTAAGAACTTTCAACAGTTCTTTTCCACAAACATTCTGGAACTGAGCTTCCGCTCCCTCGGGCCAAAGTTCGTCTGTTGCAGGGCCGCCACCATCGCGCCAAAACTTCAAATTTGCCTCCCGGCGTTTGTCTTTGAATTTTGTCCGCAATTCGTCCGTGCTTTTCTTGATAATTTCGGAAACTATATTGCTCGCTTCCGCAATATCAATACTATATACATCCGAAATATTGTCGGCAGTGCAATGATATGCCTCGACGTCACAGAGGGGGGGTGAAAAGATCGTCATTTCCCTGCTTGTGTAGTCTTTCCCCCAAATCTCCAATTCAGCATCGCTAAGAAAATCGCGATCTCGATGAATTAAAACAGCAGGCTTTCTCTGAAGCAAGTCGCACATCGCCTTGATCGCGACAGCTGATCCTGCGTTGTTTATGCCATTATAAGAAATTACTTTCACGCGATCGGAAAGGCCCAAGCTGACGACAGCCGACTCAATGATATTCTTGCCACGGTCTTCTGTGCATATAATGCAATCTGCACCTCTAGAATCAAGTTGATCAAGTGCGCCCAAATCGACCAAAACGGTTGCTAGATCACGACAATCGTCAGACTCGACTTGACCGTCCTTCATCCAGATAATCTTTGTATCAAGTGCCGCCGAAGCTAAAAGATGCCGACTATGCGTAGACACAACAACCGTTGCTCCATAGTCACTAGAAATTTTGTCGAAAGCACGAGAGAGTAGAACTTGCCGTGACGGATGAAGATGGTTATCTGGTTCGTCAATTAACAAAAAGATGGGGCTGAACAATGCAACATACGAAATAATTTGAAGCAACTGAAGGACGCCGGTTCCTGCTAGATCCAGAGGGATAAACTTCCTGCCATCCAGGGATACTTCCACTTTCAAATAAGTATCAAATTCAGAATTATGGTTAAGGCGGATGCTAAAAGCCCCTACTAGATCAGTCATAATTTCTTCGACTTTGTAGAGCAATTTTCTTTCATGTAGCAGTCTTATTACATTCCTGAATACAAGATTCGCGTCGCCTCCTGCGGCTTTTTGAAAAACACTCGCATAGCTCTTAGAGGCCATTTCGGAATCAACGCGGAACGTGTTCAGCGAGGGGTTGGATGGCCGTGCCAGATGTGATTCTGGGCAGGTGTTCGAAGCCTTGCCG